>JAVEVF010000073.1:0-9307 GCA_034005175.1 Coriobacteriia bacterium
ACACCCTCCATGAGGTCGCCATCGCTGCAGATGGCATAGGTGTAGTGATCGACTACGCTGTGACCAGGGCGGTTGAAGCGGGCAGCAAGCGCTTTCTCGGCGATCGCCATTCCCACTGCATTCGAAATGCCCTGGCCGAGGGGCCCCGTTGTTGCCTCGACGCCCGGCGTAAGGCCGAATTCGGGATGCCCCGGGGTGCGACTGGACCACTGACGGAACTGCTTGAGCTCGGTCATCGGCAAATCGTAGCCGACAAGGTGCAGCAGGGCGTAGAGCATCGCTGAGCCATGCCCTGCAGACAGCACGAATCGGTCGCGGTCGGGCCATGCAGGATCGCTTGGGTCAACGTGCAAGAAGCGGTCCCACAGCGTGTATGCCATCGGCGCCGCACCCATCGGCAGGCCGGGGTGACCGGACTCGGCCTTCTGAACCATGTCGACGGACAAGAATCGAACGGTGTTTACACATAGGTCATCGAGGGGTGCGTTCACGCTGTTCTCCATCCCGTAAGGTGCGTCGTGCGATGTCAGAGAGCAAGCCGAAGGGCACGCACTCTACATACCCGAAGGCATCACTGGCATTCGCGCATGATGGCCGCATAAGGTCAATACGATGGGTGGCATGCCTTTGATAGTCTAGGCATGAGCGTCAAGCGGCGTGTGCACGACGGAAACGTACACACAACATCGATCACCGGGAGATGACGTGAACAAGGAGATGTTGCAGGCCGAGATCGTGCAGGCGATGCGCGACCATGACAAGCCACGGCTCTCGATTCTGCGAATGGTGAAGAACGAGATCGAGATGCGAGAGAAGGACACGAAGCAGGTCGCGACCGGCGAGGACGTGGTGGTGGCGCTGAAGAAGGTGCTGAAGCAGACCGGTGAGACCCTCGAAGGCTCGCAGAGAGCAGGGACTGACGCCGAACGCACGGCGCTGTTGAGCGCTCAGGTGCGGATTCTTGAAGACTATCTGCCCGAGCAGGTCACCGGCGACGCCCTCATCACGATCATCGACCAGGTGCTTGCCGAGCACGGGTTCACGGAGAGACGCGACATGGGCAAGGCCATCGGTCTGGTGGTGGCGAAGACGGGGGGCAACTGCGACAAGGCCGAGGTGGCGCGAATCATCGGCAGCAGACTCTCGTAGCTGATGAGAGCGCGCAGCATCCTATCGCTCTTGCTCGTGTTGCTCCTTGTGCCGGGCTGCAGCATCGACACCATCGTGCCCCTGCCTCCCGATGTCGTCTACCCGAGCATTGAGCCGGTGCAAGATGCTCCGCCCATGGCTCCGACAACCATCTCCTGGCAGTTCGAGGGCAAGAGCGCGGGCGTTTCTGTCCCCGTTGATGCCGCTGTGTATCAAGGCGCGAAGAACGCGCAGAAGTCCGCGCTCTTCTTCGCTGAAGTCGACGAGCTGGAATGGATTCCCGCTTACTACCGTGCGTTTGTGGACGAGGTGCATCAGGAGCCGACGTACGACTCCATGCTTGCCAGTCTGAGCCAGCTGCGCGATACGCTCCAACTCGATGATGACCGCTATGTCGAGCTCATCGTCTCCGCGGTCCAGTCGCTCACCTACCGCACTGATCCCAAGTACCTCGAACCCAAGTTCCCCATCGAGACGCTGGGCGATGGTGACGGGGACTGCGATGACAAGACCTTGCTTGTCACGGCCTTGTTGGCACGCGAGGGCTATGACGTCGCCATGCTTCTGTTCTCAGCTGAGCAGCATGTCACGCTCGGCATACGGAGCAACGGCGCAAGCTTCAAGAACAGCGGCTACACGATCGTCGAGATGACCACGTGCAGTCTCTTCGGGTGGGTGCCGGAAGGCCTTGACGAGGGTGAGGTCGTGCTGAGGTCTGAGCCGATGGTGATCAAGATCGGCGATGGGACGCGGGTGTACGGGGCGGCCCGGCAGGCCGATGCGATTCGCGCTGCGTACGACCGTGCGATCGCCGAGGCAGAGGCCCTTGATGCGCAGATCAAAGAACGCCGTGATGAGATCGATCGCCTCGCTTCTGAAGTCCAGCAGTCGCAAGCTGAGCTAGAGCGCCTCGCAGCCTCGGGTGACATCGCCGGTTACAATGCGCGCGTCGCCGGTCACAACGATCTTGTCGCCCGGTACGGCAGTGCGATAGATGCCCACAACGCCCTTGTAGACCAGCAGAAACAGGCTGTAGAGACCGCCCAGCGCATCTTCAACAGCCAGACCGACCGCCACGGTCTTGCACAGTGGCTTGGGGTGGGGCCGTGAGATGTCCTCGGCGGCAGAGCGCCCCGCCTGTCACCAGGGATGGCATCCAGCGCTTGCTGACCGTTGTACACTGTGCAGGTCTTAGGACGCTCCTGCGTCCACGGGCCAGTGGTGTGTCGAATGGATGTGGCGACCATGGCGACTGAAGCATCAAGCACATACGAGTCTGCCGGGTTTGAAGCGTGCTTCGCTCGTTTCCTCGAGCGCTTCCCTGGCTATGGCAGCCCAGTCGAGGTCGACGAGTTGCGTGCGGGCGAGTACGCGCGCCTGGACCGTCAAGGTCACACCTATCTTGATTACACCGGCGGCGGCCTGTACGCGGAATCGCAGATCAGAGCCCATCACGAGATGCTTGCCGCGGGAATCTTCGGCAATCCGCACTCGCACAACCCCACCTCGCTTGCCGCGACGCGCCTGGTAGAAGAGGCCCGTGAGGCCGTGCTTGCTTTCTTCAACGCCGACCCGGCTGAGTATGAGGCGATCTTCACCCCGAACGCTTCAGGTGCTCTGAGACTCGTGGGCGAGTCGTATCCCTTCGGACAGGGCTCTTGTTACCTCATGAGCTTTGACAACCACAACTCTGTGAACGGCATCCGCGAGTTCGCCCGCAGGGGAGGGGCCGAGGTCGTATACGTGCCTGTCCGTAAGGAGGACCTCAAGCTTGACGGGGACCTCCTTCGCCGCGCGCTGCACCAGCCTGCCGAGTGCGAGCACAGGCTGTTCGCCTATCCCGCCCAGTCGAACTTCAGCGGCGTACAACACCCGCTTGAGTGGGTCGCTGAAGCCCGTGAGCTCGGCTGGGACGTGGTCTTGGACTCGGCGGCCTTCACGCCCACGAACCGTCTTGACCTCGCAGTCGTGAAAGCTGACTTCGTACCGCTGTCGTTCTATAAGATGTTCGGCTACCCAACCGGTATCGGAGTACTCATCGCTCGGCGTGAGGCCATCTCCAAGCTCAGGCGGCCGTGGTTCGCTGGCGGCACGATAACGCTTGCCTCAGTGCAGGCAGGCGTGCATCGTCTTGCCGAGGGGGCGCCGGGCTTCGAGGACGGCACCGTGGACTACCTCAGCCTGCCGGCCGTGACGATAGGTTTGCGCCATCTCCAGCGGATCACCATCGACGCCATACACGACCGGGTCACCGCGCTTGCTGGTTGGCTCCTTGGCGAGATGACGCAGCTGCGCCATTCCAACGGAGCGCCCATGGTGCGGATCTTCGGGCCCGAGCGTATGGATGGCCGAGGCGCCACCGTCGCGTTCTACCTCCTCGACCCCGACGGTGCCGTCTACGATGTGTATCGCATCGAGCGCCTAGCAGGAGAACGCCGCATCTCCGTGCGCACGGGCTGCTTCTGCAACCCGGGCGATGGCGAGGTGGCACACGACATCACCAGTGGCGAGATGGAGCAGTGCTTCAGCGCACCTGCAGCGCCTGTCACGCTTCAGCACTGTCAGCGCCTCATAGAAGACACCACTGGCAAGGTGCCCAACACCATCCGTGCTTCGCTTGGCGTCGCGTCGAACTTCGCCGATGTCTACCGGTTCATGGGCTTCCTCGCTGATTTCCGCGATCTGGCCTCCAGCCGGTTGCCGTAGACTTCCGACGGCCCGGTCCAGTGCTGCGGTATTGACAGAGTAGATGTATCTTGCATATAGTGACAGACGCATCTAGTAGCAAGTTACATCTAGTGGGGGTATACCGATGCGATTCGATCATGGAGCACATGGTGAGCGAGGTCATATGCATGGTCCGGGCCGCCCTTGTTGCCGCAGGGGTGGCGGTGGGGGTGGCGGTGCATTCGTCGAACCCGCCGCGCTGGCAGCTCTTGCACGCAGCGGCGGTCACGGCTACGACCTGAGGCGGGAGATCAGCGAACTCACCGACGGTGCCTTTGATGTGGACGCCGGTGGTCTGTACCGCGTCTTGCGACGCCTCGAGGAGGAAGGGTTCGTGAGCTCTCGCTGGGCCGAGGGGGACTCTGGCCCCCAGCGCCGTGACTACGAGCTCACACCGGAAGGCCGCGATCTCGCACATGACTGGATAGAGCATCTGCGCGAAAGGGAGCGCGTCTCAAGTGTCTTGGCCGGCGCGCTGGCTTCCTCGTTGAAGAAGGGTGGCAGTACGCATGGCAAGCGGAGAGAGGGATGACGATGCCAGGATTCAATGGCACAGGGCCCTTAGGGGCAGGACCGATGACCGGCGCTGGCTGCGGCTGGTGCGCGACTGACGACCCCGCAACCGTCGGGCGGCTCACACGCAGTGGCGTTGGGTCAGGCCGAGGGCGGCGGCGCGTTGCTCTCAGAGACACGGGGGCCCGACGTGGTGCTGGCATAGGTCGTAGCGCCGGCACTCGGGGTCGGGGCAGGTGGATGCGATGAGGATCGCGGTGTCTGCACTCGGCACTTCACTTGACGCACAGGTCGATGAGCGTTTCGGCCGAGCTGAGTATCTGCTTATCGTCGATCCTTCGACGCTTGAGGTCGAGGTCGTCGACAATGCGGCGAACCGCAATGCGCTGCAGGGGGCGGGGATCGGTGCTGCCGAGACAGTGGCCTCACGTGGCGCCGAAGCGGTGCTCACGGGACACCTCGGCCCGAAGGCGTACCAAGCGCTGCAGGCCGCCAGCCTCAAGGGCTATGCGGCGGCAGGGATGACAGTGCACGAGGCCGTCGAGGCCTTCATGAATGAAGCGCTAGCTGTTCTTGACGAAGGGGAGGCTCACGGAGGCCTCGAGTGATCGGCGGGCGGCTCGGATGGCCGGGTCACCTGCCGACATGGCGACAGAAAGGAACCACACCATGCCAGAGACGATGTTGCTTGCTGTTCCCTCGGTGGGCACGGGCGGACTTGAAGGAGAGCGCTCCGGCCACTTCGGCCAGTGCGATACCTTCACGCTCGTGGAGATCGGCGACGGCGAGATCACCGCTGTGTCTGTGATCGACAATCCGCCTCACCAGGAGGGAGGCTGCTTGCGACCTGTGGAACTGCTTGCATCTCATAGCGTGAATGCACTAGTCGTTGCTGGGATGGGTGCGCGACCGCTCGCTGGATTCCGCGCTGCCGGGATCGATGTGTACTTCGACGACGTGACGCCGGGAATCGGCGAGGTGGTAGCGCTGCTGGTGGCAGGCAAGTGCGTGCCGATGGATGACCGCTATGTCTGCGGTGGTCACTAGGCCGTGCATCTCGTGTCCTCACAGGACAGGTCGAAGAGCATGGCCCGCCGCCCGGCTGTCATTGCGATAGCGTCGGGCAAGGGAGGCACTGGCAAGACGTTGGTGGCTACGACCATCGCCGCCGAGGCCGCCGCTTCGGGCTTGCACACCGTGCTTGTTGACTGTGACGCCGATGCCCCCAATGACCACATCTTTCTTCCGCGCGCATACGAGACCATATCTCGCGTGAGGACACCGGTGGCTTCTGTCGATTCACCATCGTGTACTGCGTGCGGGGAGTGCAGCGGCCTGTGCGCGTACGGTGCTGTGCGGGTGCTCGGCCGTTCGGCGCTCGTGTTCAACGAGCTCTGTCATGGCTGTGGGTTGTGCGCCGACGTATGTCCCGAGAATGCCATCACGATGCAGGGTCTTGAGGTCGGCAGTGTGATCGAGGGGCCCACCGAGCGCACCCCTGACCTGCGCCTCGTTTCGGGAGTCCTTGACGTCGGCCAGGTCAAAGCACCGGATGTGATTCGAGCTGCAGTCGAGCATGGTTTGGGGATCGAGTCGGACCTGGTGGTTCTTGACGCGCCTCCCGGGGTCGCGTGTTCGGTGGTGGCGGCGGTGCGCGAGGCCGACGCCTTGCTGCTTGTCGCTGAGCCCACGCCCTTCGGCCTTCACGACCTCGGGCTCGCGGTCGAACTCGGCAATGAGCTTCGCATTCCCATGGCTATCCTCGCCAACAAAGTGACGCCCGAGAACGAGCCCGTGCCCGCCCAGCTCTCACGTTTCGAAGGTGTCCCCGTCGTGCATTCGCTCCCCTTCTCGCGTCGTACCGCCGAGCGGTATGCGAGCGGGGATCTCCCCGTTGATGGCGGCGACATGGGGCGTATCTCGATGGCCCCGGTGCTCGTCTGGCTGGGGTCGTTGTCCGCTGGCGTCTCACCAGAGGCGGCGTTACCTCGGTGAAGGTGCTGACGGTAGCTTCCGGCAAGGGGGGAACGGGGAAGAGCACGCTGTCTGCTCTCCTTGCACGCTTGGCAAGCGACGAGTTGCGTGTGGCGCTCGCCGACGCCGATGTCGAGGCTTCGAACCTCCCCATCGCGCTGCAGGTCGACAAGGTCGCCTGTGATGAATTCAACGGAGGGGTCAGGGCCGTTATCGACGCTGATGCATGCACGGGTTGTGCTCTGTGTGAGCCTGTGTGCCGGTTTGACGCCATCACACCGAAGGGCAGCGCGTATGCGGTTGACGGTGCGAGCTGCGAGGGTTGCACGAGGTGTTTCCACGTGTGCCCGGCCGGAGCTATCACGCTAAGACGCCAGCATGCTGGTGAGGTGTGCACCGGTGTGTCGAGCGTAGGCCCGATGGCGTTCGGGCAGCTACGCCCTGCACATGACCTTTCAGGCAGGCTCGTGACTGAGGTGCGCAGCCGGGCGGTTGCGCTTGGTGCACAAAACGGCGCGGAGCTGCTCATCATCGACGGGCCGCCCGGTACGGGGTGCCCGGCCATAGCATCGCTGACCGGCGCCGATCTTGTTCTTGCGGTCACCGAGCCCACGCGTTCGGGGGCGCACGATCTCGGGCGTCTCGAGGAGCTCGTCAGGAGATTCGGGTTGCCGCTCGCTGTGGTGCTCAACAAGGCGGACCTCTCGAAGTCCGGCGCACGCGAGGTGCGGGAGTTGTGCGAGGCTCGCGAGATGCCGTTGCTGGCAGAGGTTCCCTTCGACCCTGCCCTTGTCACCGCCCTTGAGCTGCTCGCCAAAGGCGAGGTGCCTCAAGCGCATGGGTTCGGCACCGGCGGGATGCGCATCATCCGGGAGATATGGCGTCAGCTCTCGGCGACACTGGGCCTGGCACAGCAGGCGAGCGAGTCGCGGTAAGAGCTTTGCTGGAGCAGAGGATCTCCCTCGCAGCCGCCTATAGCGCGGGCGCTCGCCTTCCTCGCATGTGAGGTGTACACTTGACTGAACGTTCAGTCAGGTGTGTGCGGCAGGCAGGTGTGATGCAGGATAACGCAGGTCAGCAGACGCGTGAGCGCATTCTCGCATGTGCGGAGGATCTGTTCGGGCGTAAGGGATACGATGCCGTTAGCGTTGCCGACATCGCGCACGCGTGCGATGTCTCAACCGCGCTCATCTACTATCACTTCACCGACAAGGAGTCGGTGCTCAAGGCGCTCATCGACCACGCGTCGGAGGTCTTCGACGTGCATGTGCGAGAGGCCGTCGAGGGCACTGGCAGCGCCCGTGAGAGACTCGAGCGGTTCATCGTCGGCTGGCTGGAATCGGCCGAGTCTCACGTGAGCCTCTTGCGCATCCTCGTGCGCCCGCTCACAGACCCCGAGGGACCACTTGCCGTTGAGCTGCTCGCACGCATCGGTCGTACCATCGCCGCACTGGCATCGGTGATCGCGGAAGGCGTGGAATCCGGCGAATTCGCGCCCATGGAGCCTTCGCGCGCTGCAGAAGGGCTCCTCGGCCTCGTGAACACGCGTGCTGCGGCCGACGTGCTCAATGTCCCTGCAAATGCCGATCACCACGCGAGCGCCGAGTTAGTCACCCGCCTCTTCTTCTCAGGGATCACACGATGATGCTGAAAATCGCCAAAGCTATCGTCCGAGGGCGCCTTGCAGTCTTTGCGGTGGCGGGGCTGCTCCTGGTGTTCGGCGTGTACGGCGTGCTGAACTCCAACATCAACTACGACTTGCTCTCGTATCTGCCCGACGACCTGGACTCGGTCAAGGGCTTTGCCATCCTCAACGATGACTTCGCACTCGGCAACACCGCGCAGGTGATGGTGGTGGGTGCCTCGGAACGCCATGTTCGGCAGCTTACCGAGCAGATCGAGGAGCTACCGGGCGTCAAGCAGGCCACGTGGGTGGATGACCTCGGCGATCTTGCGGTGCCGCGTGAGTTCTGGGGCAACGGGCTGGCCGATGCTCACTTCTCTGACGACGCGACATTCTTCCAGGTGAGCTTCTCGGAGAGCCAGAACGACCCGAAGACGAGGTCGGCCGTCGAGGGCATGCATAAGATCCTTGCCGATGACGAGTACTACATCGCCGGTCTGCAACAGCTTGAGCTCGAAGATGTCATCCAGTCAGACCGCACGAAGTTCGCAGTGGCGGCCCTCCTGCTCGTATCGATCGCCCTCTTGCTCACGGTGCCCTCGGTGATAGTGCCCATCCTGTTCGTGGTCACCATCGGCGTTGCGGTCGTGTACAACCTGGGCATGTCGTTTTATCTCGGCCAAGAGATGTCATACCTGACCGGCGTCATCGTCTTGGCGTTGCAGTTCGCGGTCACCATGGATTATGCGCTGTTCCTTTATCACCGCTACGAGCAGGAACGCAAGTGGTCAGATAACGAAACCGCGATGGCAGCGGCGATCGCGGCGACATTCCGTTCGGTCATCGCCGCGGCTGCCACCACGGTCGCTGGCTTCTTGGCGCTCGCCACCATGCGGTTGGGCTTCGGGCCGGACCTGGGGTTTGCGCTGGCACGCGGCGTTGTGATCACCGTGATTGCCGTCCTCACCATCCTGCCCGCTCTGCTCTTGACGTTTGATTCGCTCGTCCGGCGCTTCACGCACCGTATCCGGCTTCCGGACTTTCATTCTCTCGGAGGCTGGCTCGCGCGGCATGCTCGGGTCATGACTGTCGTCTTCGTTCTCGCGTTCATCCCCACGCTGTGGATGTACTCTCAGCTTGAGCTCAGCTACGACCTCGACACAGCATTGCCTGACGACCTTCCTTCTCTGGTCGCTGCCGAGCATCTTGCCGATGAGTTCGGACGAGCACAGAGCTTCTTCATAGTCGCCGAGGACACAGGCCGAGTGGCCGACCTCTACCAGCTGAGCCGCGATGCGCGCGAGGTCGAGCATGTGACAG
>JAVEVF010000003.1:0-43446 GCA_034005175.1 Coriobacteriia bacterium
CTTGTTCGCGGTCACCACGCTCTTGCCGCTCTCAAGCGCCGCAAGCACCACGTCGCGAGCAACGCCGGTGCCACCGATGAGCTCGATGATGATGTCGATCTCGGGATCGTTGATGAGGTCGAATGCGTCTGTCGTGAATGAGCCTGCAGGCAAGCCGAGCTCAGCCTCCCGACGAGGGTCGCGATCTGCGAACCGCGAGAGCGCGATGTCCACGCCCGCTCGCTGCCGGAAATCCTCGGCATGCCGAGAGAAGATCTCGACTACTCCCGAGCCGACCGTTCCAAGACCTATAAGACCCACCCTCACGGTACGCATGGCGCCCTCCGGTGCTGCTGGCTGCTCTGATCGGCCGAACCGCCGGTCAGAGCGTATTGTACCTGACTCACCAGGGTGCCTCGCACCGCATTGGTTAGAGAAGAGTCAGACCACGGTTGTATCCATGTGGATACTCTCATACGAACATACGTTTGGGAGAAGGGGGAACTATGCGATACCGAATCCTCGCCATCCGAACCGGGATGGCAGTGCTGATCGTATTGGGGGCGATTCTGCCAGCCCTCGCGTATGCCACCTACAAGCTGGTGCCCACCGCGTGCACAGCCGCGTGCGCTAAACAGCAGACAACTTACTGGTGCGGCCCGGCAAGCACACATTTCGTGCTGCATTCTCAGGGAAGCAGCATCTCTCAGTCCACGCTTGCCAAAGCGTTAGGCACCGACTCGACGGGCACAGCGATAACCCGCTTGCCTGCCGTCCTCAACAAGTACCGAAAGGTGGCAGTCACGTATGTGCATGTGCCCCGCACGTCCATCAAGACAGTCGCACTCATGCGCAGCATCGCCACGTACTCGGTAGACCGCAAGTCGTGTGCGATTCCCTGCGTGAACCCCTACCCTTTCACGAACACGGCGGGCTACTACTCGGCAGGCTTGCCCACGTACAGTGGAACCAAGGCCGGCGGTCACTATATCGCCATTCGTGGCTACGATATCTCCCCTTCGACCGACTATGTGTACTACTTTGACCCGCACTACGATTCCGCGCACTACGGCACGTATCGAACCTCCATATCAACGATGGTTCGCTCCATCATCGTGAAGAACTACGGCAGCCAAGGCATCGTGTACTGAGATGGGCACCTCGGGAGACAACCGTTGCACGCTGGGGCTCGGCCGACGCAACCATCTTGTCGTCGTACTAGGTCTCGCGTGGGGGCATCTGAACCTTGTGGGATCGGGCTTGCTCTGGTCTCTGGCGCCCGCCGGCAGCAGCGCGCCTGCCGGCTGGTTGGTGATGGCTCGCTGGACGCTAGGCTTGCCCTTGAGCCTCACAACCGCGCTGACCTCACTCGGTCATGGCATGCGCGAATGGGCTGGACCTGCTCAGACGCCCGCATGGGCGTTGCCCCTCCCCGCACTCATCGGATGTGCGTTGGCTTGGGGGGTGACAAACCTATGCAGCAGTACCACACGGCTCCGGGTGATAGCACGTGGGGCCTGTGTCGCCTTCTGCTTCGTTGCGTTTCTCGCCGCGCTGGGCTCGGCTCGTGCCTTCGATCGAGAACGCGTGGCGGAAGGCCTGTTCCTAGATGCCATGGCCACGAATGCGCAGCCGTGGTTGGTGCCTTCCTCTCGCGCAGCGGCACGCACGCTCATCCGCCAGTACCCTCGCACACAGTGGGCATCTGAGGCATGGCGCATCATCGCCCTCGACGCAGAGGTCAGCGGGAGGCGAGATCTCGCGCAGGCCGCATGGTGCGAATTTCGCGATTGCTTCGCAGACGACGCCCCCGGGCACGCGTTGGGATCGCTTCGCGTGGCCCAATTCGCAGAGGAGTCGCTGACACCTCAAGCCGCATATCAACACTACCTCGAGGCCCGGCGCTCAATGGCGCACGCGGGGCCCGGCGTCCAAGGATGGATGAACGCGGATGTCACCGGGGGGCTGGCGCGCATCGCCTGGGACGAAGGCTTGTACGCAACAGCAGCCTACTGGGCGAGGGAGAGCACGCAATCAGCGCAAACAGCACATGAATCAACTGAAGGGTGAACAGGCATGGACAACAAGAGGATCGTACGGAGAGTCGTCGGCGCAGGTCTGTGCGCCGCACTCATCGCCGGGGGCATCGCGGCGGTCTCGACACATCGTCGTTGGACAGCCCGCGCGTATGCTGAGGAGGTGCAGGCCGAGATGGTGCGAGCATACCAAGACTCGCGCACCTGGCGTGCGCAAGTGGAGGAACGCGAGCTCATGGATGGTGGCAAATACCGTCGCGTTCGCCATCGCATCGATGTGGCTGGCGCAGATCGATACCGCATCGAGAGCACCGAGGCAGATGAGTCAGGCGCCGAAGTGTGCTCGGTGACCGCGCGGAGAGGCACCACCATCTTCTCATCAACCCGCGCTGCGAATGGTGCAGTACGCGTGCTCGAGCTGCGCAATGCACCGCCGAGCCTGGGGGCAGCTGCCGACAACATCCTCGGACAGCGCGTTCGCGACCTCGCACACCCCGGAAAGATGCGCTACCTCGCACGTGACACAGTTCGTGGCCACACGAGCTTGAAGCTTTCTGTCGAGCCCGGACACTTCGTCTGGGTGGATA
Source organism: Coriobacteriia bacterium (assembly GCA_034005175.1). Lineage (GTDB taxonomy): Bacteria > Actinomycetota > Coriobacteriia > Anaerosomatales > SLCP01 > JAVEVF01. The sequence goes on from JAVEVF010000003.1 coordinate 2,603, forward strand.
GCGACTCAGCCGTGCCGCTCAGAGAACAGCTGCTTTCCGGCGATACCGTCACCCATGAGCTTGATGTCGTGATGTTCGAGAGTGGCTCAGCGTCTGAGGGATTCATCCCTGACCGCAAGAGCGCGGCCTCCTGGAACGTGGAGGACCTTGGATTCCGAGAGTGCTCCGCTGCCTCCGCGCCCGTCAAAGTGCTAGGATTCGCGCCAAGACCGTTCGCCGCACCAAAATCATGGACCTTGGTGAGTTCGGGGTATACCGAGGCCACCTACTCCGAAGGCGCCACGAGCATGCCTATGTGGAGCGAGCTGTACGAGATGCCTGATGGACTGGTTCTCATCACACAGACGGATGGCCGCCACACGCAAGATCTCGGCATGCAAGACGCGGATGGCACCGAGGGTCCGCGCACCACTCGCATATACAATCGAACAGTCCGCTATTTTGAGGACCAATGGAGGACGCACGCCTCAACGCGCTGTGGCACCGTGCTTGTCTCAATCGAGGCCCTCATGCCGTCTGATGTGACATTGGAGATGATCAAGTATGTCCGCTAGACGCACGCGACGTTTGCTCGCTACCCTGGCTGTTGCCGCGATTCTCATGTCTGCGGCGCCTGCATGCTCTCGTAAGGAAAGCTCGAGTCATCGTACACCCGAAGCCGACCAAGTTGCCGGTAGCTACCTTGAGCTTGAGGGCCTCTCCTTCGTGCTAGATGGATCGATATGGACGATAGAGGACGGTGCACCCCACACCGTCCTCGACGGCGTCGATCCCTGGTCTTTGCGTACGAGCAGCACGGGCGAGTCCATAACATGGATACAACCTGTGGGATCAGACGCACAGTTCATGGGGGCGCTCAAGCGCGACTGGCGGCCTGAACCCATCTGGACGACCGACCTCGGTCCGATGCTTGCCGAGGCCGTACACGACGACCAATCCGATACCGTCTGGTACTCGGTGAGCGGCGACGCCACAAGCACCATCGGCGTCTTCGAGCGCGCAGAAGATGGCCAACCAAGTAATATACCCCTCACCTTCGAGCCGTTCTACTCGTTCACGCTTGATGCACGTGACGGCTCGCTCATCGTAATCAGCTCGACACAAGCCCCTGCCCGGCTCTACCGTGTCGGCGACACGATCGACATGCTCTTCGAGGCCGCAAGCATCTTCAGCCCGCGCGTCTCGCCAGACGGCCAGACGATCGTCATGACCGGTGCGATGGATGGCTCGCAGAACATAGGCTTGTGGCTTTACGACGTCACAAGCGCAACGCTCACACAAGCATCTGTTGGCCCTGGAGTCCCCACTGATCCTGCCTGGTCACCGCAGGGTAAGCATATCGCCTTTCGAGATACAGAGACCGGCACTGTGTGGACCGTCAACGCCAAAGGGGGCGACGCGAAAGACAGCGGGCTCGTGGCGGCCGAAGGCGGGCTTGCTTGGTAGCCGACGCCGTCGGCTGTTGCGCCCTTACAGCACGTCGTTGCGCATGAGGTCCTCGTAGCTTTCACGCCTGACGACCCACCGCCACTGCCCCTCGCGTACGAACACCACGCCCGGACGAACCTGTTTGTTGTAGTTGCTCGCCATTGACTGGCAGTACGCCCCAGTTGCGCACACGCATAGCACATCACCAGGTTCGGGCTGCTGAAGTGGAGCATCGTTGACAACGATGTCTCCGCTCTCGCAGTGCTTTCCAGCGACCGTCGCCACCATGACACGCGGCTGATCGGCCTTGTTAGCCAGCAACGCCTCATAATGCGCGCCATACAGAGACGTGCGGATGTTGTCGGACATGCCGCCGTCGACGGCGACGTAGGTGCGAACGCCAGGAATCTCCTTGATTGAGCCCACTGTGTACAGGGTCACGCCAGCATTGGCGACAATCGAGCGGCCGGGCTCCACGGCCATCCTCGGCACAGCAAGACCGTGCTTCTCGCACTCCTCCTTGATGCCATCAACCACCACCTTGCCGAAGTCCTTGATGGTCGAGGGCTCGTCGGGCACCCCATACGCGACACCGAGCCCTCCTCCTACATCAAGCATGCGCACCGGCACTCCGGTCTCGTTCTCGATCTCACGCATGAACGCGACGATGACCTCGATCGCACGTGCGAAGCTGCGCAGGGCGAAGATCTGCGACCCGATGTGCATGTGCAGTCCCTCAAAATCCAGACCCGGAAGCGTGATAGCGCGCTTGACGGCTGCCATGGCCAACCCCTGGTTCAACCCGAACCCGAACTTCGAGTCCTCGGCACCCGTCATGATGAAGTCGTGCGTATCAGCCTTGATCCCAGGCGTGACACGAACGAGCACGCTCTGGACACGCCCGTGCTCCAAAGCAAGCGCGTTCAGCAGCTCCATCTCCTGGAAGTTGTCCACCACGACACGTCCCACGCCGGCCTCGATGCACTCGGCTAGCTCGGCAGGTGTCTTGTTGTTCCCGTGCACCTGCACGCGCTGCATCGGAAAGTCCGCCCTCAGCGCATAGGCGAGCTCGCCGCCCGAGGCACACAGCAGACTGCAATCCTCTTCGTCAACGATGCGCGCCATCGCCAGCGAGAGAAAGGCTTTTCCGGCATATACCACGTCGACGTCGGGCCAGTGGTACCGCGTCCAGCGCACATACTCTGAGAGCTGGTGGCGGATGGTGGCCTCATCCATGACATACAGGGCCGTCCCCGCCTCCTGGGCCAGCTCGACCATGTCTACGCCACCGATCCACAGATGGCCATCACGCATCTCGGCCGTCATCGGCAGAACCGAAGCCAGGTCGTTCGCGGTCTTGAAATCCGGTGTCACCGGCGGCCGAGCGGCGTCAGGTGCGCCCATCCAGATCCTCCTACATCCGCTCAGGGGCAGTCACGCCGATGAGCTCGAGCACGGTGGCAAGCGCAATACGCGCAGCATCGACAGCGTACAGACGGGCCGAGGTGAGTTCAGGCGACCCTGGGTCCACCACGCGACAGCGCGTGTAGAACTGATGGAATGTCGCTGCAAGGTCCTCGGCATACCGAGTGAGCTTGTTAGGAGCGAGCTGCCGAGCAGCCACCTCGATGACATCCGGGAATTCGGCGAGTCTTCGCATAAGCGCAAGTTCAGCCTCGTCATCGAGAAGGTGCAAGGGGGCGTCGTCACGTACCAGCTCAGCAGCGGTAGCCGCGATGTCAACGCTGGTATCCGCGGTGTCTGCTCCAGCGGCCTTGCGCAAGATGGCGCAGATGCGCGCGTGGGCGTACTGCACGTAGTACACGGGGTTATCGCTTGATTGCTCCTTGGCAAGCGTGATGTCGAAGTCGAGCGGCTGATCGGTAGAGCGGCGCAAGAAGAAGTAGCGTGCGGCGTCCGGGCCCACCTCGCCGAGAAGATCCTCGAAGGTCACCATCTCCCCGGTGCGCTTGCTCATTCGCACGACCTCACCCGCACGGAAGAGGTTCACGAGCTGACCGATGACGATGGTGAGCTTGCCTTCGTGCCCGAGGGCCGCCACGGCGGCCTCCATACGCTTCACGTAGCCGTGGTGGTCGGCGCCCCAGATGTTGATGACCCGGTCGAAACCGCGATCATACTTGTCGGCATGGTAGGCGACATCGGCCGCGAAGTAGGTGTAAGAACCGTCGGCCTTCTTCAGCACGCGATCCTTATCATCACCAAAGGCCGTGGAGCGAAACCACAACGCCCCGTCCTGCTCGTAGAGATGCCCGGCGTCACCCAGTTTGGTGAGCACGCGCTCGATAGCATTCGCGCCGTTCTCTGAACCGGGCTGGTGCAGCGTGCGCTCGGAGAACCACACGTCGAAGTCCACGCCCATACCGTGCAAGATGCTCTTCAGGTGCGCGAGGACCTGTGCGTACGCCCTCTCGCGGAAGTGCTCCTCGCGCACGGCTGGCTCGGCATCGGCCCAGCGGTCGCCCTCAGCATGCCGGATCTCACGTGCTATCTCGATGATGTACGCGCCTTGGTAGCCATCCTCGGGAAAGTCGGCCTCTCGGCCACACAGCTCCAGATAACGCGCAGCCACAGATCTCGCGAAGACACCCATCTGCACGCCTTGGTCATTGATGTAGAACTCACGCTCGACATCCAAGCCGGCGTGGTCGAGCACGCGGGCCATACTGTCTCCCAACGCCGCCCACCTGCCATGACCGACATGCATCGGGCCCACGGGATTCGCCGAGACGAACTCGACCTGCACGCGCCGCCCCTCACCCTCCTCGACGCGACCGAAGTCCGAGCCGGCAGCGCGCACGTCTCTCAGGACACGCTGGAGAGCATGTGGCGACAGGCGCAGGTTGATGAAGCCCGGACCAGCCACTTCGACGGCTGCCACATCGTCATGCCCGCTCATGCGTGCAGCGATGATGTCCGCGAGCTGCCGAGGGTTCATCGAGGCTGTCTTCGCTGAGGCCATCGCGATGTTGGTGGACCAGTCGCCATGAGCGGGGTCGCGCGGGCGTTCCATGCGGATCTCTGGCACTGTGGGCAAGCGCACCTCGCCAGCCTCGATGGCCCCGTCAAGCGCCTCACGCACCAACGCAGCAGCGAGCTCTCTCACGGTTCTGAGTCCCCTCGGATCACGGAAGAACGGCAGATCATACAGGATAGCGCGCCGCTCCTCGAGCAGCAATGCACTGCCTCACCGGTGGTATGGCTCTCCCCGAATGATGCGAAACGCGCGGTAGATCTGCTCCACCAGCACCACTCGTGCAAGTTGGTGAGGGAGCGTGAGCGGGCCGAGCGAGAGATAGGTGTCCGCTCGGTCAAGGACTGTCTGCGCGAGACCAGCCGCCCCTCCTATCACAAACACCAGATGACTGCGACCTTCCACCATGTGGCCGGAGATCTCCTCGGCGAACTGTTCGGACGAGAGTCGCCTGCCAGAGAGGGCAAGAGCGATCACATGCGCCCCCTCGGGCACAGCCTTGAGCACCGCAGCCCCTTCTTCGACCAGTGCGCCGAGCTCATCTCGGCTGACGTCGCGGTCGGGGACCTCGATGACCTGCACAGCTGCATATGGGCGCAAGCGCTTCAGGTACTCGGCCACCGCATCGCGCCAGTACGCTTCTTTCAGGCGACCGACGACGACAAGGGTTATCCTCATCGGCGGTCAGCATCAGAGCCGAGTGTGGCAGTCAGATCGTGCTCGGCATTCGCACGCACGACAGTGATATCAAGCACGTCACCCACATTTGACGAGCGTACGAGTGCAATGAGGTCTTCGGCCTGCATGATGTCACGGTTTCCGGCACGTACGATGATGTCTCCTCGGCGGATGCCTGCGTCAGCAGCGGGAGAGCCCACCTCCACGAACTGCACCAGGGCCCCGCCCTTCACCGGCAGGTCAAAGCGTGCTGCGAGGTTCTCGTCGATGGTGACGGATTGAACACCGAGATAGGGGTGGATAGCGCGACCGGTCTCGATCAGCTGATCGGCCACGGTGCGCGCGAAGTCGATGGGGATGGCAAAGCCGATGCCCGCAGACTGGGGCGCGCCCACCGCGCCTGCCGGCGACTGAATGAGCGTGTTGATCCCGATGAGCTTGCCGGAGCCATCCACAAGCGCGCCACCGGAGTTGCCGGGGTTGATGGCGGCATCTGTCTGGATGAGATTCGTGTACCGCGCGATGCCAAGACCTTCACCTTCGGGAGTGCGCTGCAGTGCCGAGATGATTCCTGCCGTGACGGTCTTCTCGAGCCCGAACGGGCTGCCCACCGCAAGCACGAACTGACCTACCTCCAAATCAGCCGAGGAACCGTATTCGATGGCGGGATGACCCGTACCTGCGATCTTCAGTACGGCAAGGTCGGTCGAGGGGTCGGCACCGGCGATCTGAGCCTCGACGTCCTGCACGCCCACCGTGACGACGATGCGGTTGGCGTCTGCGATCACATGGTAGTTCGTGAGTATGTAACCGTCTTCGCGGATGATGACACCGCTGCCGTTGCTCACCTCGCGCCACTCCACAGCCCCCGTGTAGGTGTTGCGGAACTGCTGCTCCACCGAGATGTTCACGACAGAGGGCGTCACTTTGGCGGCTACCACCACGGCCGTACTGGTGCTCTCGTTCGCAACGAGCTGCGTCTGGCTGGGTTCCGCGGTCTCGACATCTTCCTTGGTGACGGGACGGGAGCCTGGCACGAAGCCAAGAGCCCACATGATGGCTGCGGCCACGAGAATCCCGCCCACGACTGCACCCACGCCTGCCGCAACAACCACAGCCGCACTCGACCAGCGCTTCACGAGTGCGGGCTCCTCGCACGGCTCCTCTGCGGGGGCACCGGTGTAATCACAGATGGGGAGCGGCCCATCAACGGTCGTGTAGCCGGTCGAAGAGGATGCGGGGGCTGCAGTCTCGGAAGCGGCATCAGGCGGTGTAGCCTCGGTGTCACTGTGAGTGCTGGGATCTCGCTCGGTGTCTTCCATGTCGTCCTCGCTCGCAGGTGTGATGGTCCGTTGGGAGTATATCCCCCACGACACGCCCGTCACCAACCCCCGGCGAGACTCCACCACACGCACATGCGAAAGAACGCCGGGGACCAAGCGGCTAACCGAGCGGCACTCCCAGTCCGCGCAGAATCGGTGAGACACCCACACCCATCAAGATGACCACCACCACGAGCCCCGTGAGCGCGACAACCGCCGCAGGCGACTCGGTCGAGAGGTCATTCTCCCCTTCATCCTCGGCAGGTGGGCGTTCGCCGAGGAAGGCCGCTCGGATGATGCGGAAGTAGTAACCTGCCGACACCACGCTCGTGAGAAGGGCGATGACCAGCAACACCCATGACGAACCCGAAACAGCAGCACTGAACAGGTAGAGCTTCCCGAAGAAGCCCGCTAGTGGCGGGATACCGATGAGCGACAGCAGCCACACGACCGTGAACCATGCGAGCCAGGGTCTGCGCGATGAAAGCCCGCCGATGCCCGTGACGTCGGTATGCTCCTCGGCGGCCAGCAGCATGATGGCCATAGACGGCACGGCGTAGGCGACCGCGTAAAAGACCGCTGATCTGTAACCAATGGGCGGCCCCGCTGCGAGGGCCATCAGGACGTAGCCTGTATGCGCTACGCCCGAATACGCCATCAGACGACGCAGGTCGGTCTGTGGCAGAGCCGCGAAGTTGCCGAGCACCATCGAGGCGGCTGCTGCCAATGAGAGGATGGGTGCCAACTCGGGCATCTGCGGCGCAACAACACTGAGAATGCGCGCCATGACGGTGATGCCCGCTATCTTGGGCACCGTTGACACGAAGGCCACTGCCGCAGGCTGCGCGCCTGCGTATGCATCCGGAGCCCAGTAGTGGAAGGGGGCGGCTGACATCTTGGCAAGCAGCCCCACGAGTGTAAGCAGCACGGCCACGAGACCGAGCGTGCCGGCGGCTTCCAACGAGATCTCGGCAAACGCTGTCGTGCCAGAGACCCCGTACACGAATGAGAGTCCGTACAGCATGATGACGCTTGTCAGCATGGAGAGCAGGAAGTACTTAAGCGCGCCCTCAAGGCCTCGCACGTCATCGCGACGGTAACCCATGAGGATGTAGGCCGGCATGGTCGAGAGTTCGAGGGCGATGTACATGACGATGAGATCTTGGGCCATGCTGAGCAGCATGCCGCCAGCAGCCGCGAACATCGCAAGTGCTATGGCATCGCGACGGCGCTCGCCTCTCATGCCGCGTCCCGCCACCCACAAAGCCCACAGTGCGGTGAGACCAGCTACGCTCACGCGCGCGAACCGTGCGATGCCATCGGGCTGGATCTGGCCGAACGCCATGGCCCCCGCAGTGCCACCGAATGCCACGAGCAGGGCCGCCACAGCGGCAAGAGCCGCCGCGAGGTACGCTGCGCCCTTGTCACGCCCCGGCAGGAACTCGCCGAAGAGCGCGGCAAGCGCACCTATCACGACAAGCGCCTCAGGCGCCAGATGCCAGTAACCCGTGAGCATCTACGCAGCCCCCATCGATGCCAGCAGCGTGAGAACCGCCGGGTTCACGTACGCCAGAATGCTGGACCAGTACACACCCATGACCACGGTGATCACGACGAGCGGGATGAGGATTCCTACCTCGCGTGAGGTGAGATCGGTGATGTTGCTGACGGCCTCACTTGGCACGCCAAGGACCGTGCGTTGCACCATCCACAACATATAGGCAGCGGCCAGCAGTACGCCCACTGCGGCGATGACCACGTAACCGGGTGCGATCAATGGCGAGCGCCACGCCCCCACGAGGCTCAAGAACTCGCCGACGAATCCCGCGAGGCCTGGCAGCCCAAGCGAAGCGAACGACGCGAACGCGAGCAGTCCCGCAGCGACAGGCACCTGCTTGGAAAGCCCCGATATCTCGGCGATCATGCGTGTGTGCGTGCGCTCGTACACCATGCCCACGAGCAGGAAGAGCATGCCGGTGATGATCCCGTGCGCGAACATGATGGCTACCGCGCCGTCAAGACCCTCGGGTGTCGCCGACGCGATACCCAACATCACAAAGCCCATGTGCGAGACGGACGAGTATGCGACGAGCTTCTTGAGGTCGGTCTGAGCGAACGCCACGGCGGCGCCGTAGATGATGGAGATGACAGCGAGCAGCGAGATGAACCACGCCCATGAAGCTGACGCCCCAGGCAGAATGGGCAGACTCACGCGCACGAAGCCATATGTCCCCATCTTCAGCAGGATGCCTGCGAGCAACACCGAGCCCGCGGTGGGTGCCTCGACGTGGGCGTCGGGAAGCCACGTATGAAACGGGAACATCGGCACCTTGACCGCGAAGCCGAGGAAGAACGCCGCGAAGACCCACCACTGAAATCCTGCCGGGAAGCTGCTGTTCGCCAGCTCCATCATGTCAAAGGTCCCCCCTGCGGGATTCAGGTACAGCGCGAGGATCCCCACAAGCATGAAGACTGAGCCAAAGAGCGTGTACAGGAAGAACTTGATTGCGGCATATTGGCGGTTCGGCCCGCCCCAGATCGCGATGAGGAAGTACATCGGAACAAGAACGAGTTCCCAGAAGACGTAGAAGAGCACGAAGTCAAGCGCAACGAAAACCCCGTTCATTCCCACAGCAAGCAGGAGGATCATCGTGAAGTAGAAACCGGGGCGCTCGGAGATATTCCACGAAGCAAGAATAGCTATGGGAAGCAGCAACGCCGCAAGGAACAAGAGTGGCAAGGAGATGCCATCAACACCCAAGAAGTACTGGATGTTCGCCTCGGGTATCCACTGCACGCGCTCGATGAACTGCAGTCCCCCGCCGACATCGAAGCGCAACGCTAGGATGATCACGAGCGCAAGATCGATGAGCGAGACCACGAGCGCCACGACGCGCGCGCTCTTTGCACGCCCTTTTGGGAGCAATGCCGTGACAGCCGCGCCCAGCAGCGGCAAGAACACGATGGTTGTCAGGAGTGGAAGCATCCCCTAGGCCCCTTTCACCACGATCCATAGCATGAACAGCACGAGAGCTCCCAACACATAGCGCTGGTAGACTTGCACGCCGCCGGTTTGTATCCGGCGCATGTTGGAGCCAGCAACGCGGGCTGCATGTGCAACCTCGTTCACCATCCGATCGACCACGTTCACGTCAAACCACCACGCGGCCTCTGCCACCCGACACCACGCAGTTGCCACGCCGTTCACCCCACCGTCCACATGCTCACTGTCGAAGCGCGCAAGCGCCTCTGCGGCCCAGATGTACGGGCGAATGATGAGGTGCTCGTAGATGTCGTCGAAGTAGAACTTGCGCTCGATCACCGTGTACACAAGCCCCGCGCGCTCTTTGAGCATGTTCGTGTCGACAGCGGCGTCGCGCCGGCCGTACACCCACCAGCCGACCCCGAGGCCGGCGAAGGCCACAGCGGACGAGCTTATCGCGATGAGGGGATCGGGCCAGTGCCCCTCATGTCCCAGGAACGACGAGAAGGCCGGCGCCGCAAAGCCGATAGTCGCTGTGATGACAGTGAGCACGGTCATCGGCAGAAGCATGGTGGCGGGGCCTTCTTCGAGATCATCTGTCTGCGCCGGGCCAGCAAACACACGGAACCACAACCGTGCGACGTAGAAAGCAGTCACGAATGCAGCTGCCAGCGCGAGGAAGAAGACAGCGTAATGACCCCCGTTCCAAGCCGCGTCCAAGATCTCGTCTTTGGACCAGAACCCAGACAAGGGAAAGACGCCTGCGAGTGCGAGCGCCCCGATGCCGAATGTCACTGCCGTCCAACGCATATGCCTGCCAAGGCCGCCCATCTCACGCATGTCTTGCGTGTGACTCGCATGAATGATCACGCCGGCGCCAAGAAAGAGCAGCGACTTGAAGAACGCATGCGTGACCAGGTGGAATGTCCCGGCTACGGCACCACCCACGCCGATGGCGAGGAACATGTAACCAAGCTGGCTGATGGTGGAATACGCGAGTACCTTCTTGATGTCGTGCTGCACCATCGCCATGAGCCCGCCGAGAAGCGCGGTGATCGTGCCGACGAGCATAGTCACCGAAAGAGCCACCCCGCTCGCCTCGAAGATCGGCAGCGCCCGGCCCACCAGGTACACACCTGCCGCTACCATCGTGGCAGCGTGGATGAGTGCAGATGCCGGCGTGGGTCCGGCCATCGCGTCGGGAAGCCAGACGTGCAGCGGTACCTGCGCTGACTTCCCCATCGCGGCGAACAACAGGAGCAGCGCGATGGCGGTCGCGACACCAGGTGCCCATGAGCCCGCTGCACCCAGCACGGCGGTGAACTCAAACGAGCCGACAGTCGCGTATATGATCGCGAGCGCGATGGCGAAGCCCACGTCACCTACACGTGTGGTGAGGAACGCCTTCTGCGACGCTCTTCTCGGCGCCTCTTGCTCATGCCAGAAACCGATGAGCAGGTAGGAGCAAAGACCCATCACTTCCCATGCCATGTACAGCATGAAGAAGTTGTCGGCGAGCACGAGCGCGAGCATCGCGGCGGTGAACAGGGTGAGCACGCCAAAATACCAGCCCACTCGATCGTCGTCGCGCATATACGCAAGTGAGTACAACTGCACGCAAACGGCCACGATCGTCACCACGAGCAACATGACGGCGGAAACGGGGTCAAGCAGCAACCCCAACGACAGGTCAGCTCCACCCACCTGCGCGATAGGCCATGAGGCGTGATAGAGAGCGTCAGCATCCTGGCCACCCGGCCACACGGAGCTAAACGCGACAAGCGAAAGCGCGAGCGACGCACCCACCGCCCCTACTCCAAGCCAGCGCATACGGTTGCGTGCGCGACGTGAGAGCGGCGCGAGCACGGCGAAGGCAAGAGCTGGCAGCAGCGGTATGAGCGCGACGTAAGCCACCGCTATCCTTTCAGCTCATCTATGGAGGACAGCTCGATGGTGCGTGTCTGGCGGTAGATGGCCAGCACGAGCGCAAGGCCCAGCCCTATCTCGGCCGCCGAGACCACCATTGTGAAGATCGCGAAGAACTGGCCGGTCATCTCGCTCGGTGTGATGAAGCGTGAAAGCGCGACCAAGTTGAGGTTCACAGCCACAGCCATGAGCTCAAGCGACATGAGAACCATTACCGCGCTCTTGCGTGCCACCGCGCCGTAAAGCCCCAGCGTGAAGAGCACCGCTGCCAAGGCGAGAAACGCTGAGGGCCCCACCTGCATCACGGCCGATCATCCTCCCTCGACCACCACACCGCTCCCACGAGCGCTGTGAGCAAGACAAGCGACGCCACCTCGAACGGCAGCGCCCAGCGTGAGAAGAGCAGCTCGCCGAGCGCAGCCGTGTCTGGCACAACTGCGGGCATCTGCGCGACATGGTCGCCGTACTGCGCGATAGCGACATACATCACAACACCGAAAACCGCCGCCAGCACTCCTCCACCGATGGAGATCTCAACCGGGCGCACCGCGTCCTCTCGGCTCCTCAATGTGAGCATGATGACGAAGAGCAGAAGCACCGAGACCGCACCCGCGTATACGAGAATCTGCACGACCGCGAGGAATTCGGCGGACAACAGCAGGTAAAGGCCGCCGACGGCCACCATCACCTCAAGCAGCCAGAAGGCCGCATGGACGACGTGGCGCGTGGTGAGCATCCCCACTGCCCCCCCGATACACGCGAAAGCAAGGATGATGAATGCGACACCGTTGACGGTCTCGGTCATTCGGCAGCCTCCTTGTCCACGGTCTTCTCGGCGGGCTTGACACGCTTGATGGGCGCGGCGTCGACATCGGTCAGCAGGTCGACGACAAGCTCTTCAGGCGATGTGCGGGCGAGCTCATAGTCATGCCCCATGGTGATAGCGTCGTATGGGCATGCTTCCACGCACAGACCGCACATCATGCATGCACCGATCTCATACGAGTAGTGGTTGATGTGCTTGGTCTTGTCCTCGCGGACGGTGACGTCGAACTCAAGTATGTGGTCAGGGCACGCACGCACGCACGCCAGACACGCAGTGCACTTGGGTTTGGACTCCTCGTCATACAGCGGCGTGACCGCCCAGCGCGCACGGTCGGGAAGCTCGAGCTTCTCATAGGGATACTTCACGGTGATGGGCACGCGCAGCATGTTTCGCATCGTGATCAACATGCCGGTGAGGATGCCTTTGCCCCACATCAGCTCACACCCCCCACCGCAGCAAGCTTCATCACGACGCCAACGAGCACGATCCAGACGAGTGATGCAGGGATGAGCCACTTCCAGCCGAGATTCATGAGTTGATCGATGCGCACACGTGGCAGTGTGCCTCGGATCCACATGAGCACGAAGATGCCGATGTAGGTCTTCAGCACGAAGATGACGGGCGCGAGCGGCGCCACCACGGACTCAGGAAGGAACGGCAGCGTCCAGCCCCCGAAGAACATCGTGACCGCAAGTGCTGAGATCACAAAGGAGTTGCTGAACTCGGAGAGGAAGATGAGCCCGAACTTCATCGAGGAGTACTCGGTGGCAAACCCTGCGACGAGCTCGGATTCGGCCTCGGACATATCGAACGGCGTCTGGTTAAGCTCGCAGAGCGCCGCAACAAGAAAGATCACAAACGAGGGAAACAGCAGCAGAACGAGCCAGCGCGGCAGGATACCCATCCATACGCCGGACTGAAAGGCGACGATCTCGCCGAGGTCAAGAGAGCCAACGATCATGACCACGGGCAGGACCGAGAGGAGCAGCGGCACCTCGTATGCGATCTGCTGCGCGGCAGCGCGCAGCGCCCCGATGAGCGAGTACTTATTGGCCGATGCCCACCCAGCCATGATGACGCCGAGCGGGACGATCGAGAGCACAGCGAAGGTGAAAAGCAACCCTGTCTCCAACCGCACTATGCGAAGCGTCTCGGAGAAGGGGAGCGCCGCGTAAGCGGTGAGCGAGGGCACGAACACGACCGCGGGCGCGAGCACATACATCCAGCGGTCGACCCCCGTGGGCATGATGTCCTCTTTCGAGAGCAGTTTGAGCACATCTGCGGTCGTCTGGAGGATGCCCTTGGGTCCGAGGTGCACTGGGCCGAGCCTCAGGTGAAGGTGGCCGAGCACCTTGCGCAGCATGTAGATGAGAACCACGCCATTCATGAGCATGAGACCAGCGGCTGCCAGGACGGGCAGTATGGCTGAGAGAACCGCGTTCATCGGTCAATCTCCCCGAGCACCACATCGGTGCTCCCGATGATGACGATGGCGTCGGCAAGCAGGTGGCCAGGCAAGATCTCCTCGAGCACCTGCATCGCAAAGAGCGACGGGGCTCGGTAGTGGAACCGGTACGGCGTGTCTGTGCCGTCTGAGACGAGGTGCACGCCCAGCTCTCCTCGGGGCGATTCAACGCGCGCGTACACCTCGCCCGTCGGAGGCCGAAGCACGCGCGGCACCTTGCCCATCACGTCACCTTCGGGCAACCCATCGATGCACTGGCGCATCATGTGCACCGCTTGACGCATCTCTCCCATGCGCACGAGATAGCGATCCCACGCATCCCCCGTCTCGCCGAGCGGCACGTCGAACTCGAGATCACCGTAGGCGGCGTAAGGCGCATCGCGCCGCACGTCGTATGGGACGCCAGCGCAGCGCAGGTTGGCACCGGTGAGGCCGAAAGAAAGCGCCGTGGCACGGTCGATGACGCCGATGCCGCGCACGCGCTTCTGGAAGATCTCGTTTCCGCCGAGAAGCGCATGGTGCTCGTCGAGATAACCGTCGATCGTGCGCAGAAAGGCGCGGATCTTCTGCTCGGCCTCGGGAGGCAGGTCGGCAAGCACTCCACCGGGGCGCACGTAGTTGAACATCATGCGCTGGCCCGTCACAGCCTCGAGGATGTCGAGAAGCGCCTCGCGTTCGCGTAACGCGTATAGGAACTGCCCCATCGCGCCGCAGTCAAGCCCGAACGTTCCGTACCACACCAGGTGGCTGGAGAGACGGTTGATCTCGCCCATGAGGCTGCGCAGCCAGTGTGCCTTTGGCGGCACCTCGATCTCGAGCAGCTCCTCGACGGCAAGCGCTGCGGCAAGCTCGCCGTGGATGCCCGAGACGTAATCACCCCGGTCCATGAGGGTGCCGAGCTGGTGATAGCGACGGTGCTCGGCAAGCTTCTCGATACCGCGGTGCAGATAACCCACGGATGTCTCGACGTTCACGATCTCCTCACCATCAAGCTCGGCGATGAGCCTCAAGACACCGTGCGTGGAGGGGTGTTGCGGGCCGATGTTAACGACAAGGCGCTCGGTTGCAAGCCCATCCACGCCAGACGGGACGCGCTTGATACCGGCAGGCACCAGATCGAGGTCGCACGCAGGTGCCGACCCCTGCAGGGTCTCGGCGCGGATGGTGTCGCGCGGATCGCTCACCGGTCGCGAACCTCCTCGATCGTACGGATGACCTGCGAGCGGCGAAGGAGCGGCGGGGTGCCTTCGGTGGTGAGGAGCCTCTTTGGGTTCGGGTGGCGGGCAAGGGTAAGCCCGAGCAGCTCGGCGGTCTCGCGCTCGGGCAGCAGCGCCGAGGGGTACACGGTCCACACCGAGTTCAGCACGCCATCATAGGGCAGGACGCACTTCACGTAGAGATCCTCGTCCCGCGAAAAGGAGCGCAGGTGATACGTGACCTCGATGTCCTCGCCGGTATCAGTGCCGAGCATGTCCACGAGCATGACGAAGTCGAGCGGCTCGGCCTTCAGGATGGCGAGTGCGGCGGGGGCTTCGCTAGCAGCGACACGAGCCACCACGCCAAGCGTCGTCTCCGTGACCTCGGCCCCTCCGGCTATGGCGCCAAGCGCGCTATTTACGACGGTCTTGTCGGGCAGCATTGCGCTCCTCAGCCTGTCGCTTGATCTTCTCTTGCAGCTGTATGAACCCGTACTGCACCGACTCAGGGCGCGGTGGACAACCCGGGATGTACACATCGACGGGCACGACCTTGTCCACGCCGAGCACGACGTTGGGATACTCGCGGAATGGACCGCCCGCACTCGCGCACGCTCCCATCGCCACCACCCACTTGGGCTCGGGCATCTGGTCGTACAACAATCGCACCGTATCGGCCATCTTCTTGTTGACGGTCCCTGCGACGATCATCACGTCCGCCTGCCGAGGAGAAGCACGAAAGAAGACGCCCATGCGGTCGAAGTCAAACCGCGGGCCGCTGGCGTGCATGAGCCCCTCGATGGCACAGCACGCGATGCCAAACGCCAGGTACCACAGCGAGTTGCGGCGCGCCCAGTCAAAGAGCTGCTCGCTTTTCACGAACGCGATGGAATGCTCGCCTGTGAGACGGTCTAGCGCCACTTGAGCGCCCCCTCCTTCCAGGCATACGCTAGGCCAAGGGCAAGGACGGCGACGAAGACGAGCATCTCCAGCAGGACGAACAACCCCGTGCGGCTGAAGATGACCGCCCAGGGATACAAGAACACGGTCTCGATGTCGAAGACGACGAAGAGCAGCGCGTAGACGTAGTAGCCGATCCGGAACTGCACCCACGGCCTTCCGATGGGCTCGACGCCGCACTCGTAGATGCGACTCTTCTCGGCTGAGGGGAGCTGGTGGCTGAGCAGATTTGAGAGCGCGACGGTGACGGACACGAACGCCATTCCGAACAGGACGAAGGTGGCGAGTCTGACATAATCCGATGTCATCCCGTGGCACCGCCCCCGTCTTTGTCCCGGCGCGCTGAGGTGGCGCGCTCTCATCCCATAGGATACGACAACGCCCGCTGGTCGAGGCGAATCCGACGGCCCGGGCGCACATATCGCGACAATGTAACACGCGCCCCGGGCGCGCTCAAGGGCACCAGGGTTGGGAAGGACAGTGGCTTCAGTCCGTCGTGTTGCAGTCCGCCTCCTGTTGTGGTTGATTCTCAGCGGCCCGTCGGGCGGCCAAGGCTGCCCTCGCCTGGTCCACCCGAGCAGTGTCTGCTTCTGCTGCAGCAAGCACACGCCCGGCTTCATCGAGTGCAGCTGTGTTCAAGCGAGCGCTTTCAAGTGAGCTGGTTGCTTGCGCGATCGCGTGTTCACGTGCGGCTTTGATGCTGTCGGCGTTGCGAGAAGCTGCGTTGATCTTCATGGCGAGTTCCCGCACCCTGGGCCCATCATCAGGCTTGCACTTGATGAGTGCGCCCCATCGAGAGCTTTCGACAAGCAGGTAAAGCTCTCTTGAGTCGTGCTGCGAACGCTTCTTCGCAATCGCGCCTACTACCGCACCTGGTGGCCCGAAGACCAAGCCACCCGTCACCACACGAGTGACAGTCGACCTTCGCGATTCATATATGCCACCTGTGGCGTCCACCGTAGCGATGACAGGCCCGTTTTCAAAGGCGGCTGATCCCGATGAAGTCTCGATACGGTTCTCATGGAGCTTGACCCATCCTGCCTGACCCGAGTACTTCGCAAGCTGGTTCGTCCCCATGTTGTAGGCGTGTTGCAGGCTGTGCTCCGCGATCTTGACACCCGAGTCGAACTGTCTCTGCGCTCCGGCCAGTGCACCTGCCACTTCTTTCACCCGCCGCTGATGCTCCTGCTCCGCCTCGAACACAGCTCGTTCCTCCGGCGTCATCGCAGCAATACGAGCCTTCTCCTTCCATCTGCCCCAGATGATGACCGCGATCACCACCACGACGAGTACGCTCAATGTGAGTGAATAGAATCCCCCTGAGTCCTGCATTGCGGCTCACCCCCAGCTGGATGTTCATGGATGCCGCCACCATGAGCTGAGGGTCTGACACTGATGATTTCGGGCGGTGTGATATGAGACGCGATGGCTACTCGCAAATACTTGATACCGTCACCCCGAGAATGAGCACAGCACCGGGTATGAGGAGCAACAGGCAACCCGACTTGCCCCCGGCTTTCATGAGATCAGACACGCCGAATGTCGTACGGCGATAGATCCGATTGTTTATGGAACGCTTCGGGTTCTTGATGAACCCGAAGCCCCTCTTGCCATAGAAGGGGTTCGTAGCGCGTTTGATTGAGCGCTTGACTCGGCCAGTGGTGCGTGCCCTCAACGAACGTTTGATGCTCGGCTTACGAAGTCCGACTTTCAATGCCCCTCCCGACTCTCGGTGCGAACCGCGCGGTCCCCGAGTCCATGATACGTGTCGAAGCGCACAACGCTGGCGACTTGACCGCGGCCACTCTGCAGGGAGAGGCGGCCAGCGGACACACTGCCTCACCATGTGGCACATTCCGTTTTGATGGTGGCAAGAAGCCAGTTCGAACCGCATCGTATGTTGCGCAGTTGTCAGAGCATCGGTTCAGGCTATCCTGTGAGGTGAGAACATGGAGGCATTGTTGGAGCGAATTCAAGAGTACGGGGCGGTCTTCACGAAGCCATGGATGGTCGACTTCATGCTCGATATCTGTGGCTACACACCCGACAAGGACCTCGCACGACTGGTCATTGTAGAACCTTCTTGCGGTGACGGATCCTTCCTTCTGCCCATCGTCGAACGGCTATCTGAAGCCTGCCGGATGCGTGGCACCGACATCATGGATGCGCAAAGAGCGATTCGCGCCTTCGACCTGCAACCACAGCATGTCGCATCGTGCAGGTCATCGGTGATTCGGTGGCTCTCGGAAGATGGATGGCCCATCAGGACGGCAGCGATGCTGGCAGAGACCTGGGTCTCTTGTGACGATTACTTGCTGCGAGACCCGGAGCCTAATGCCGCTGACTTCGTGGTGGGTAACCCGCCGTACGTCAGAGCAAAGTCGATTCCTCGCAACCTGCGCTCAGCCTACGTAGAGCGGTGCACAGCGATGACGGATGGCAGTGACATCTACGTGGGCTTTTTCGAGGTTGGGCTTCGCGCTCTAAGACCAGGCGGAGTGCTGTGCTTCATCTGCGCAGACCGCTGGATGAGGAACACCTACGGGAAGCGCCTTCGGCAGTTGGTATCAGAGCACTGCAACATTCTGGCCGTCTACGAGATGCATGGCGTCGATGCGTTCACCGAAGAGGTGAGCGCCTACCCTGCGGTGACCCTGATTGGGCGTGGTCACCAGGGACCCGTGCGATACGCGGTCGCAAAGCCTACTTTCGGTGCTGAGGCCGCAACGCGCCTGGAGACTTGGGCGGGCAACGGTTCACAACCGACGCAGGATCTGGACTTCTCAGCGACTGTGCTCAGCAACTGGTTCAACACCGATGACTACTGGCCAACCGGATCTCCTGCAAGAATCGCCCTGCTGCGCGAGTTAGAGAATCGACTGCCCTTGCTTGAGGAAACAGGAGCTCGGGTCGGGATTGGCATCGCGACAGGAGCCGACGATGTCTTTGTGACACGAGCCGACTCAATGGTGGAAGCTGAACGCTTGCTTCCTCTGGTCAGGACTGCAGACATCTCCGGTGGCCGCATCGTTTGGCAAGGTGCTCGACTGGTCAACCCTTGGGATGTGCGAGGTGCGCTCGTTCGACTGGAGGACCACCCCAGGCTAGCCAAGTACATGGCGGATCACTCTGTACGTCTGCGCAAGCGCCATGTGGCCAAGAAGGACGACATGGCTTGGTATCGCACGATTGACAAAGTGATCCCGGGTCTACTGGAAACGCACAAGTTGCTGCTTCAGGACATGAAGATGACCATCGAGCCAGTCTTGGACACGGGCGAGTATTATCCGCATCACAACCTCTATTGGATCACGCCTGGTGGCTGGGATATCCGAGTTCTCGGCGGACTGCTACTGTCGCGAGTCGCTGAATTCTTCGTGTCGTCATATGCTGTCCGCATGAGGGGGGGCACATTGCGGTTTCAGGCTCAGTATCTGCGGAGGATTCGCGTGCCAGAGCCCGGGACAATCCCGGCGGGTGTCGCATCTTCGCTTGCGGCTGCGTTCGAAAATCGCGATGCTGATGCCGCCACGACTGCAGCAATGCACGCATATGGAATCGACGGCATTCCGGATTAGGAGGCGCTTTGCCGACCCGAGATTACCGCACAGCAGTCGCAAACTGCTGGTCGCTCAGAGCGGATGCAGCGCAGAGAGCACGCAATCGAGGAAGCACTGATCCGGGACTGCGTGCAGGCGTCACCAGCGGAAAGCACCTGGATCCGCTGGCTCGGCTTGTTGAACAGGTCCTCGTCGATGCGGGATTGCCGGAGTCGGCCATTCACAAGGACCGTGGAGTCGAGCTCCCTGGCTACTACCGACCGGAGAAGAAGTGGGATGTCATAGCAGTCCACGAAGATGCCGTTGTCGTCGCTATCGAGTTCAAGTCAATTCTCGGTAGCTACGGTAACAATATGAACAACCGAGTTGAAGAAGCGTTGGGCAACGCTACGGATCTCCTGGAAGCCGCCGAAAGAGGCCTGCTGGGTGTGAAACCACCGTGGTTGGGCTATGTGTTTCTCATGCAGGACGAACCGGCATCTCGATCGACGGTCAGGGTCCGTCAAACACATTTCAGCGTTGATCAGCAGTTCATCAACTCCTCCTACCAGGATCGCGCACTGCTCATGTGCAGGCGGCTCGTGCTGAAGCGCCTATACAACGCGGCATGGTTTGTCACCGGCGACGGCGAAGGGTCTCCTGAGGGAATTCGGGAGCCCGCTCAAGATCTCTCGTGGAAGAGATTTGAGGCATCACTGCGCGGGCGGGTTGCCGAGTCTCTCGCCTGACTCCGAGCGGGATATCCATCTCAGTCGTGAGTCGGCCGCCACGAATGAGGTGTTCTTGTCGCGAGTCCGATTGAATGCGACGATTTCTCGCTCCGTGCTCGACTTGACGGTCGCCGCAGGGGCCTTCTTTGCCGAGCGCACGGTCGAAAGTGAGACGAAGCGACCTCGAGCTGGCTGCAAGATCCTAGAGGTTCCCTTCCTCGGCATACTCGAACTTGACAGCGAGTGATAGTTTAGCCGCGAGAGTGATGGGCACGAGCAACGAATTCGTAGGCTCTCATCAAAGACGCCAGGCCATGGTTACTCGATGAACAGAGGGGCGTTCGCTGTGAGCTCCCCACGACAAAGGCCCGCTCGGACGTATCCGGCGGGCCTTCCTCTCTGCGCTTCCGCAGGTGATCACTGTGGAGCCGACGAGGGGACTCGAACCCCTGACCTACGCATTACGAGTGCGTTGCTCTGCCAGCTGAGCTACGTCGGCGCATATTCCGGGGTTTCACGTCCCGGTGCTGCCATCCTTCTTGGGCGTGGGGCGCCGACGTCTCCTACGACGCCCCGTCGAACCGCTGTTTGCCTGCTGCTCACCAGCCTGCTGCGGCTGTCCTCTTTGCGCGGCGGGTTGCGATCCCCCGCTCGTCTGCTGCTGTGTGCCGCCACCCTTGCTCTTGCGGCGCGGTCGGCGCTTCTCACCCGCTGGTGCATCCTTCTCGCTCTTCGTGCTCCCCGCCCCCGACTCGGTAAGCTCCGGAATGGGGCCGGAGAGCACGTTCGTCGCAGTAGCACCCGTCGCGGCCTCGAGCGCCTCAGCAGAAAGCCTGCATGGGCGCCCGCCAGCACTCGAACACTCCAACGCCTCCAGTGGTACGGTCACCGTTCCACCCTCGGCAAGACGGATGTCCACCGTCTCGCGTGGGGTGTTAAGCCCACTCACCTTGCCCTCGCCAACAGGCGTCTCGATCCTGGCACCACGCTTGGGAGCACGAGACTTGTAGTCCTTGTAAGCATCGAACTCGTAGCGCAGACAGCACATGAGTCTTCCACAGAGCCCGCTGATTTTCAAGGGATTGAGCGGCAGGTCCTGCTCCTTTGCCATGCGGATGGAGACCGGCTGGAAATCGCCGGAGAACCGCACGCAGCACAGCGGCTGACCACAGTGGCCGAGCCCGCCCACCATGCGCGCCTCGTCGCGCACTCCTACCTGGCGCATGTCGATACGGCTCTTGAAGCGCGAGGCAAGCTCACGGACAAGCTCGCGAAAGTCCACGCGCTCCTCAGCCACAAAATAGAAGACCACCTTGTCGCCGCCGAACAAGAACTCGACGTCGACAGGTTTCATGTCGAGCTTGTACTCCTCGATGAGCTGACGGTACACGCCCATGGCCTCGCGCTCTTTCTCGGCAAGCTCATCTGCGAGCGCAAGATCATCGGCGGTAGCGATGCGCTCGACGGGCTTGAGCGTGCCAGCCGATTCAGATGCGCTCACCTCGCCCGGCACATCAACCACCTGACCGAGTTCGGTGCCACGCTCTGTCTGCACAATCACCGACTGACCCGGGGCTGGCTCGGTGCCCGCCGGGTCGAAGAAGAGCACCTTGGGTGCGAATCGCAGTTTGACTCCCACTACCGTGGGCACTGTAGGACCTCCCGGATGTCGAAGAGCATGGCCTCAACGGCCAGCTGGGGGCTCACATTATACGAGATGCGCTTGCGCGCTTCTTTGACGGCACCGAGCGCCCGCGTCGCCGCAGCAGGCGTGATCACCGCTGCAATGGCTTGCATCGCGTCGGTCTCGTCCCGGTTGACCAGAAGTTCTGGCGCGCCTTGAGACAGCACCAAGCAATCCCGAAGCCAGGACTCGGTGACATTGAGGACCTCGGCCACGCCCTCACGCTCCCGCGCGGTGAGCTGGCGCTTCTGACGCTCCTCAAGAGTCTTCATCCCCTTGCTGCCGAGGAACTCTGCGCGGGTGCGCGCCTCCTCGGCCTGGAGCGTCTTCAACTCATCGAGCGGCGCCTTCACCGCGGTGAGCAGCATCTTGGCCGACTGCAACACGTCGTGCTCGTCAAACACCGAGAGGTCTTTGAGGAGCGAGAGCATGTGGTCACGCGCAGCTCGGCGCATGGGGGAATCGAGAAACTCGCGGGCGCGCATGAGCACACCGCCTGTAGCAGCAAGGGCGGCAAACGTTTCATCCTCCCCCGCACCCGTGCTCTCGGCAAGCAGCGCTGCTGCGGCCTCTGGCGCCATGCGCTTGAATCGAATCATCTGGCAGCGTGAGCTGATGGTAGGCAATACCCCGTCATAGGTCGTGGCGAGCAAGATGATCACCACATCATCGGGAGGCTCCTCGAGCGTTTTCAGAAACGCGTTGGCCGAGGCCTCGTTGAACGTGTCCGCTGCGTCTAGGATGAAGATCTTGCGACTTGCTTCCACGGGTGAGAGGTTCACGTCGTGGATGATGTCGCGGATCTGCTCGATCACGTAGTTCGCCGCACCCTCGGGCTGAACCGTGCGCACATCGGGATGCGCCCCGCGCTTCACTCGGCGACAGATCTCGCATGCGCCACAAGCATCGCCATTGCAGAGAATCGCGCATGCAAGCGCGCGAGCAGCTGATTTCTTACCCGTACCCGCCGGGCCCACGAACAGATAGGCGTGCGAAATCGCGCCACGGCGTACCGCCGCGGCGAGGTGGTCGGCCACTTTGCGCTGACCGACAAGCTCGTCCCATACGCACGCCTTCGTCATAGCCGCGCTAGTGTAACACGGCCGCGAGCACGGGTATCCTGCGTACGGCATCCAACATGCGCGCGGCGACCTCGTCGGGTGAGCCGTCTGCCGAGACCACCGCGACACGCTCAGGATCGCTCTTCGCGATCTGCAAGAACCCATCCCTCACTCGCTCATGAAACTCGAGGCTTTCAGATTCCAGACGGTCGGCTGCAACACCACTCGTGGCGCGCTTGAGGCCGAGCGCAGGGTCGAGGTCGAGCACGATGGTGAGGTCCGGCACGAGGCCCGCTGCAGCGAAGGCGTTCAGGTTCGCTATCTCATCAAGGGGAAGACCTCGGCCATAGCCCTGGTAGGCAGTGGTCGAATCATAGTAGCGGTCGCACACGACTGCGCCACCCGATGCCAGGGTCGGCATGATCACTTGCCGAGTGAGCTCGGCACGCGCGGCCTCATAAAGGAGCAGCTCCGCCCTCGGCTCCAAGCCATCGTGAGCGCGGTCGAGGAGAAGCGCACGCACGCCCTCTCCGAGCCGCGTGCCACCCGGCTCGCGAACCTGAACCACGCGCAAGCCTGCCTCCCGTAACGCCGAGCCAAGATGCTCAGCTTGCGTGGACTTGCCCGTCCCCTCACCGCCTTCGACAGTGATGAACACGCCTCTTACCATCACAGCTCACTTCCGTTGGCACCTGCCGCGCCGCGCCACTCAAGCGAGGCAGTGAGGTACAGGTCATCACCACGAGCGTCGATCGCGACGAACACCGGGAACCGGTCAAGCTCGAGGCGCACGAGTGCCTCAGTGCCGAGCTCCGGATACGCCACCACTTCGCTGCTGCTCACATGCGTGGCGAGAAGCGCAGCGATCCCGCCCACCGCCGCGAAATATACCGCACCGTGTGTTGCGCACGCACGGCGCACGGCCTCGGAACGCGGTCCCTTACCGATGGTGGCGACGATGCCCGCATCGAGAAGGGCAGGGGTTACGGCATCCATGCGCTTGGCGGTGGTGGGCCCCACCGCACCTGCCGGTCTGCCTGCTGCCGGAGGGGTGGGCCCCGCATAGAAGATCGTCTGGCCACAAAGCCCGTATGGCAACTCGCCCTTGCGGCGCAGCTCGGCGATGAGTCGGACGTGCGTGGCATCGCGCGCCGTATACACGGGCCCGCTCAGCACCACCTCATCACCTGATTTGAGGCCTGAGAGCACATCGGCGTCGGCAGGCAATGCCACCTCTATCGGCAGCTCGCCTGCCCTCTGCCTCTGCTCGAAGCCCTCACCCACCGGACGTCTCCTCGCACTTGCGCCATTCAAGCGTTCTGAAAGCATACACGGTCGCCCCCAACACGATGAGCGAGGCTGCCATGAGCGCTACCTGCGGACCGCTCACGCCCAGCGCGCCGACGGTATCGGGATGCGCCTCCTGCAACCGCCCCACGACGCCCGCGATGAAGTCGCCAAGAGGAGCCATGAGCAACATGGAGGCGAGTAGTGAGACCTTGATGACGGACTCAAGCGCCGTGAAGACACGTCCGCGGATCTCGTCGTGAACGGTTGCTACCACGTAGGTGTTGCCCGCAACGGTCACGGTCGCGATGCACACGCCCGCGATGACGGCGAGAAACGCCGCAACCGCGTAGGTTCGAGTGAGCGCGAACAAGAACATCGCAAAGCCGAATGTGCCCACCCCGCCGAGGAAGAGCAGCTGTAACGTCACGCGCTGCACGAGCCGCGGCACCACGAGCGCACCGCCCACCATGCCAATGGCGAGAAACACCAACATGAAAGAGGTGGGTGCTGCCGTAAGGTTCTGCAGCCATGGAAGCGCGTCGCCGAACGGCAGATCGCCCACGAGTTGCTGCGGCACGATGACAAGGCCGATCGTGACTATCGCCCCGCCCCCGAAGATGGCAAGCCCGATGGTGACGAGCAACCCCCGCAGCTCACGGTGATCGCGCAAGAAGCGGAAGGCGTCCACCACATCGGCGCCGATGAGGTGCGGGTCGAGCTTGACCTTCTCACGCTTGGCAGCGGTGGCGATATGGATGCTGGCGAGAAATGCCGCCGATGAGAGGAAGGTAAGCGAGTTGAGGAAGACCCCAGCGCGCGGGCCGAGAAGCGCGGGTGCGAGCGGACCCACCAGCCAGTCGATGAGCGAAAGTCCGCTATCGAGGATCATGCGCACCACCCGATCGAAGACGGCGAGGAGCGCACCGGATGCCGTGAGGCCCACCAGCATGGAGGCCTGCTGTGTGGTGTAGGTGAGCCCGTTCGCAAGCGCCACGTCTTCCTCGGCGACCAGATGTGGTATGAGCGCGTTCTTCGCCGGATAGAAGAACAGCGAGGCGGTCTCCATCAGCAGCACGATGAGGTAGATGAGCGCAAGCTCATTGGTGAATAGCAGGCCGAGCGTGAGCACGGCTCGCGCGAGGTCACATGCGATCATGAGCCGCCGTCGGTCGAAGCGGTCTACAAGCACGCCCGTAAGCGAGCTGAGCACGAGCGCGGGAAGCAGCTTGGCGATGAGGATGCCAGCCACCGCAAATGACGACCCACCGGAAAGCGAGGTCACCAGCGGCATGAGAAAGCCGATGACGAGCCAGTCTCCGATGCCGCTGATGAACTGGCTCAGCCACAGTCTTCTGAAGGCGGAGTTCGCGAGGAGGCGACCATAACCGCCGGATGGAGACTCTGGCGCGGGGTTAGCTCTTGTCGGGGTGGTGTCGCAAGTCGTGGAGGACATCTCAGGCGATCCGCACACTCACAGAGCGCACTGCCGAGCAACCCACGTTCACCGCGACCGGC
Organism: Coriobacteriia bacterium; assembly: GCA_034005175.1. Lineage (GTDB taxonomy): Bacteria > Actinomycetota > Coriobacteriia > Anaerosomatales > SLCP01 > JAVEVF01. Next base: position 28,202 of record JAVEVF010000003.1, read on the forward strand.
AGCGAGGCGATGTGGCACGGAGCAGCAACCACGTTCACGCCCAGCGCGGTCACCGTCCCGCCGAATCCTCCCGGACCGATCCCCAGTGCATCGACCTCGTCGCGAAGCCGCCGTTCCAGCGCCGCGTACTCTTCATCGGGATTGGTCGAGCAGATCTCGCGCAGCAGCGCCCGTTTCGCCAAGCCGCCCACCTTGTCGAAGCTCCCGCCGATACCCACGCCAACCACGAGCGGCGGGCATGCAGCGGCACCCGTGCGACTCACCGTATCTGTCACGAACCGCACGACGCCTTCGACACCGTCACCAGGTGCGAGCATGGCCACTGCAGACGCGTTATCCGAGCCCCCGCCTTTGAGCATCACATGCAAGGTGACGCCAGAACCCTCGACGAACACGACATCCAGGAAGGCGGGCGTGTTGTCGCCGGTGTTGGCACGGTCGAAGAGCGGGTCGCGTGCTATGCTTGTTCGAAGGCGCGCGTCGCGATACGCCGAGGCTACCGCCGCATCAATGGCGCCACCGATGTCACCGGGAACGCACTCCTCGGCACCCACCTCGAGAAGCACCCACACCGAGCCGGTGTCCTGGCAAAGAGGCACGCAGTCTCGGGATGCGATCTCGGCGTTGTCGAGCAGCTTCGCAAGCACGGAGAGACCCCGCTCAGAGCGCTCGCGCCCCACCGCCTCGCGCAGCGCTACGAGAGCATCAGCGCGAAGACCAGTAGCTGCCTGCATGATGGCGCCGTACACCGCCTGGCTGATGTCTTCGGTACGCACCACGAGCGCTACACTCCGAGGCCCGAGACGGCCTCAGTCACCGTAGCAGCCGATGCCCGCAACGCAGCGAGCTCGCCATCGTCAAGCTCGAGCTCGGGGATCGCGTGCACGCCCTGGCGGCCCAGCGTCGCGGGGACTGAGAGGTATACGTCGGAAATGCCATACTCGCCGGCGAGGTACACGCAGCTTGGCAGCGCTGTCTGCGCGTCGGAGAGCACGGCCTGAACCATGGACACCACCGATGCGGCAGGCGCGTGGAATGCACTTCCTGTCTTCAGTAGCTTCACCACCTCGGCGCCCCCGAAGACCGTGCGCTCCACCAGCGACTCTACGCGTGCGGGAGACAACAGCTCGGTGATAGGAGTGCCTCTCACCGTCGAGTGGCGAGCCAACGGCACCATCGCATCGCCATGCGCACCGATAGCAAGCGCAGTGATCTCGCTAAGCGGAGCGCCTGTCTCCTCGGCGATGGCGTACGCGAAGCGCGCCGAGTCAAGCACGCCACCCATTCCAAAGATGCGCTGATGCGGCAGTCCCGAGACCTTCCAGCCGAGATAGCACATCACATCAAGCGGGTTCGTCACGCAGATGATGATCGCGTCTGGCGACACGGCCATCACCTCTCTCACCACGCTGCGTACGATGGCACCATTTGCTGCCAGCAGGTCATCGCGGGTCATGCCGGGCTTGCGGGGCAGGCCTGCGGTGATCACCACGACGTCTGAGCCCGCTGTGTCTGCGTAGTCGTTGGTTCCGCTCACCACCGGATCGAAACGCTCGACCGACCGGCTGTGCATCATGTCGAGGGCCTTGCCCTGCGGCAGGCCCCCGGCGACATCGATCATGACGACATCAGCGACGCCTTTGGTAAGCAGCAAGAACGCGGTGGTCGCGCCCACCTGCCCCGCGCCGACGACGGTCACCTTCGGCCATGCCATCCGCATCCCTCTCCGTTCATCCGGGCACATGTGTCCGGCTCTCATTGTGTAAGCAGGGGGTGCGAGTACGCCACCCGATGGTGGATTCTACCACCCCGCGAACATCAGGACAGGTCGGCCGGATAGTCGACGGGAACCCTGCGCCCCGTATGTACCGCGAGCCGCTGCGCAAGAATGGGTGGCAGCTCGGGGAGCATGAGGTCTGGATCGGGAGCCGCGATGGGCAGGACAAGATCGGCGAGAAGAAGGTCGTCCTGCGAGCTCGTGGACTCATCCAAGAGTTCGCCAGCGTGGATGATGGCGCTGATTCCTCGGCACCTGTCAGGGCCCGTGCCACCGGAACACTCCGCGAGAAGAAGCAGTCCCGCGAGCCCGGGCGAACATGCAAGCGCGTATTCCAAGATGGCCTCTGCCTGCAGCTCTGACTCCGCTCCCACGCGCCATACAACTGCATCAAGGCGCTCGGCTATCAGGGCTCGCACCACGTTCTCGTCAAGGCACGCATCCCCTGCCACGAGCGCCGTGCGGCCAAGCACGCTCTCGACGATTCGCGCCTCGCGATCCTCGGCCCCGAAGGCTACGAGCAATGCAGCCCCCTCCACGCAGCCGTCAACGCGAGCAATGAGGTCCTCGCGCTCCTCGGCAGAAAGGCCAGCGAGGCTCGGCACACGCGGGCAGACGATGGCCTCGGCGCCAGCCGCACACGCCGCACGCGCAGCCGCGATGAGCGCATCAGCATCTGCTGCAGCATCGTCTCGCACGCGGTGGTGGATGAGTGCGATCTTCACGGGTGGCCCCCTCTCCAGCGCAACACGCTGTCACAGAGGAGATACCCCGAACTCTCCCTCGGCCTCCGCTCTCAGGAGCTCTTCTTAGGAGTGCGCTTCGCTGCCGAGCTTCGTCTTGAGGTGCCCGTCGCCTTCTTGCCGCCTTTCGTACCACGCCGAGTCTTGCTTTCGGCTCGTGCGGGGCACTCGGGATCCACACAGATCTTCCAGGGCCCTTTCTTGGTGTGCACGATGACCTTGGGCGCGCCGCACGCGACACACACCTCGTCGGTGGCTTCGATCTCGCCAGTCTGCGGCAATGGGTAGGAGACCGGATGCTCCTTGGGGTCATAGTTCACGCAACGGATGTAGCGGCTCCCGACCTGCGAGTAGCGCACACGCAGCTCTGCGCCGTCCACCGGGCAGCGTCCTACGACGATCTCCGGTCCTTTCTTCGTGGGGCACTCGGTGTTGAGACACATCAACCGCGCGGGGCGCTTGAACTGGCTGATCTTCACCTGGTGGCTACCGCACTCAGGACACATATCATCTACCGCCGCATACCGCGCATTCTTCGGGAGCGGATAGGTGACTGTACAGTCGGGGTATCCCTGGCAGCCCACGAAGTACGAACGCGTCCGCGGCGAGTACTTGATAAGCAGGTCATGGCCGGACTCAGGGCACGTACCCACCTTGGCATCCTCATCCGCGGCCGCCTTCAGCAGCTCGCCCACCTCGGGCACGTGGTTAAGCAGCGCCTTCATCACCTCGGCTAAAAGCCTGCGTGAGTGGCCAACCACCGCGTCCTTTTGTGTGCGCGCCTTAGCGATCTCGTCCATCTCACGCTCGAGCTCGGCGGTCATCTCTGGCGTCGTGATGCGCTCCGCATGCGTGACAAGCGCGTTTTCCACCGAGATGCCCTTGCGTGTGGGCTGGATGGGATCCCCGCTGGTGTACTTGCGGTCATACAGCGTCTGGATGATGTCGTGGCGGGTGGCCTTTGTCCCCAGGCCACGCTTCTCCATCTCCTGGATGAGCTTGCCCTGGCTGTAGCGTGCTGGCGGCTGAGTCTGCTTGGCCTCCATCTCGGCGCCGAGAAAGCCGACCTCCTCGCCCTCGGCAAGCACGGGGAGGTGCTCCTCCTTCTTCATGCCGTAGGGATACACCGCGCGAAACCCAGCAGACACGACGACATCGCCTCGTGCTACGAAGCGCTCGCCTCCCACATCGATGCCGAGCTTCGTGCTCTCGATGAGTGCGGGGTCGCTCAGCGTGGCCATGAAGCGGCGCGCGACGAGGTTGTAGAGCTTGTACTCCTCGGGCTTGAGTCTCTCGGGATCAGCGGCCCCGGTGGGGTGAATGGGCGGGTGGTCTGTCGTCTCCTTCGCCCCGCGCGTCGCGGTGAGCTTGCCTTTCTTGAGCAGCGCCGAGGCGTAAGCATGGTAGGTCGGCACCTTTTCAAGCTCACGCAAGAGCGTGTGGAGCTCGAGACTCGGCGGGTAGACGGTGTTGTCCACGCGTGGATACGAGATGAGACCGCTCATATACAGGGACTCGGCGATACGCATCGTGCGTGAGGGGGATAGCCCCTCGGCAGCAGCGGCGGCCTGAAGAGCGGTGGTGTTGAAGGGGGCGGGCGGCTTGACGGTGCGCCGGCTACGAGTCACCTCCGCGACATTGCCTGTGCTCGCGCCCTCGACCGCGGCCATGACACGCTCGGCCTCGGCAACCCCTGCGAAGCGCTCCTTGGCGTGCGAGGCCGTGAACGTAACGGCCTCCTCGCCTTGCGTGCTCTCGAAGGTGGAGCGGACCGTCCAGTAGTCCTCGGGGACGAACGCGTCGCGCTCGCGCTCCCGATCGACGATGAGCTTCAGGGTGGGAGTCTGCACTCGGCCAGCCGAGAGGATGTCTCCCCACGCCCGTTTGGATGCGGCGTTGGATGCGAGCGTGAGGTAGCGCGTGAGGACCGCACCCCACACCAGGTCGATGTCCTGGCGGGTCTCGCCCGCGTCGGCAAGCTCCTCAGAGAGCGCACCCTCCTCGGCGAACGCGCGCTCGATCTCGTCTTTCGTGATGGCTGAGAAACGCACGCGTCCAACAGGCACGTCGGCGTTCACGCGACGCACGACATCACGCGCATCGGCACCGATAAGTTCGCCCTCGCGGTCGAAGTCGGTGGCGATCACGACGTGGTCGGCCTTCTTGGAGAGGTTCTCAAGCGCTCGTATGATGCCCTTCTCGGCGCCTTCTTTGAGGATGGGTGCTTTCACGAGTGTGGGAAGCGATTCGATCTTCCACTTCTTGAGATCGACGTCATCTACTTCCTCGGGGAAGTCCACCTTCATGATGTGGCCCTTCAGGCCGATACTCACCCACTCCTCACCGTCACGGCGAAAGCGGTAGACGGGTGTGGAGTAGACCTTATCGGCGGTGGGCTTTCCCACGGCGAGGATCTCGGCGATCCTGCGCGCGGCGATGTTCTTCTCGGAGATGACCAATCGCATACAGGCTGGGTCCTGTTCTTCAGACAGCAGGTCGTTGCGAGTATATACTGCGCGTCAACCTCTGCCCTACCGAGCCCTCACAAGCCGATCTCTTCCGCACGTGCTTGCATGGCTTCCAAGGCGACAGTCAAGAACTCCTCGCGTGTGATGCCGAGGGAGGTGCAGGTGTCCATCTGCTCGCGGCTAGCACCGCGTGCGAACGCCTTCTCCTTCCAGCGCTTCTTCAGCGAGCGTACCTCCACGCCTGCAAGTGATCTGTCCGGGCGCACGAGCGCCGCTGCAACGATGAATCCTGTGAGCGGGTCGGCAGCATATAGCGCGCGATCCATGTCGGTTTCAAGCTCGACATGGCATGCATGCGCGAGGATGGCGTGCACGATCTCATCGTCGACCACACCGGTGAGCTCCTCGGCAGCGCCTCTGCCGTGGCGCTCGGGGTCCTCGGTCGTCTCGGCATAGTCGAGGTCGTGCAGCAGACCGGCAAGCGCCCATCGCGCGACATCATCTTCGGGCAGCCCGAAGTGCTGAGCGAGCGCTTCCATGATGATCTTGGCGGCGATGCAGTGGTTGACGAGGTTGCGGTTTGGGATGCGCTCGCGCACGAGCTCAAGGGCTGCTTGACGATTCATCGCGACTCCTCTCATCCAGAGGTCCAGATGTCAGGTTGCACTCGATTTAGCGCGTTCCCCGGCCGCGCTGCTCCTCGATGCGGTCGGTGAGCCAGCTGATCCACGCATCCACGCCCTGGCCCTTCGTGGCGGCCATGGGAAAGACCGGTACGGTGGGGTTGAGCCGACGCACAGCCTCACGAAACTCACCCTCATCGAAGTCGAACACACCCATGGTGTCATACTTGTTCAGGATGACGGCCTCGGCGCGCGCGAAGATGTTCGGGTATTTGTAGGGCTTGTCGTGTCCCTCGGGCACCGAGAGGATCATAACCTTGGCATTCTCACCGAGGTCGAAATCGGTCGGACACACGAGATTGCCCACGTTCTCTACGATGAGCAGGTCGACCTCTTCGATCTCAAGCGCGTCGACCGCTCTGCGAATCATGTCGCTTTCCAGGTGACAGGCGCCTCCCGTGTTGATCTGCACCGCGGGCACGCCTTGGGCCTTGATCTTCTGTGCATCGACATCGCTTGCGATGTCCCCCTCTATCACCGCTATGCGGTATCGATCGCGTAGCACCTCGATGGTCGCGAGGATAGTCGAGGTCTTGCCCGCGCCAGGCGAAGCCAGCAGATCAAGCACGAAGACACCGTGCGCGTTGAATAGCTCACGGTTTTCCGCAGCGAACCGCTCGTTGCGATCAAGGATCGGTTTGGATAGATCGATCTTCACGTCTCCACCTCGCTCTGCGCGGCTTCGGGCAAGTCCACATCGATAGACTCGATCTCCAACTCGCGCCCCTCTACCAAAGAACAGAAGTAGCTCCCGCAGTCGGGACACTCCACATCGAAGCGTCCGTGCTTGAAGCTCGTGCCGCATTCCACGCACTCCGAGCGTCCCGACACATGCTCGATGAACAGCTTCGCCCCCTCGGCGAGCGTACCTGGAGTGAGCGCCTCGAACGCGAAGAACATCGCATCGTCAACGATCTCAGTGAGATCGCCCACGCGCACGTGAATCTCTTTGATTCGCACCGCATCCATACGTGCAGCCGTCTCTACCGAGGCGGTGAGGATGCCGCTGACAACGCTCATCTCATGCACGTCTGTCCTCGCCTTCTAGTAACCGAGCTCCCTCTTGCGTGCGATCCGCTTGAGCAAGACTACGCGCGCGAGCGCCATGCTTATCTCGTAGAGCCCGATAAGCGCACCGAACAAGGCGAACATCGTAACGGGCGACCAGTCCGGCGTCGCGACTGCAGCCACTACCATGAGCGCGACATACACGACACGCCAGTTGGCCCGTAGTTTGTCATACGGCACGATGTTGAAGATCATCAGATAGAACACCACCACAGGCAGCTGGAACGCGAGTCCGAAGCCGATGAGCAGCATGATCGCACCCTGGAAGTACGTGCTCGCATCAGGCATCTGGGTAACGCCCTCCCAAGCCTGTCCCACTATCCATTCAAATGCAGCGCCGAGAATGATCTGGTGCGCGAAGAGCACTCCGGCAGCGAAGAGCACCACCATCGCGGTGAACGTCGGCAGCAGCCACTTGCGCTCTCTCTCCTTGAGCGCTGGCAAGAAGAACGCCATGACCTGCCAGATGATGATGGGGCTGCCCAGCACCAATGTCGCATACAGCGCCGTCCGAAAGCGCAGGGTGAACGTCTCGAAGGGGTTGAGTACCACAAGCTCTTTGTTGCCGAAGACATGAAGGACTGGTTTCATCACAAGGTTGTAGAAGTACGGTGCAGGGAAGTACATCAACACCGATCCCACCACTAGAACAACGGCGATGATGATGAGCCGATAGCGCAGCTCGCGCAGGTGCTCCATGATGGGAAGTCGCTTGGGTCCGATGGGCATCGTGTCGTCTGAGGAGGCCGAAGGCTACTCCTCTTCCTCCTCGTCCTCGTCCTCGGGCTCCATGCCGTCAACAATCAGCGGCACACCAGGTTCGCGGGTTGGCGTGACGGACTCATCCTCTCCGACATCTGCATCCTCCACGTCGGAGAGATTGCCTGCCGAGGGACGCCGGTCTGAGTACACCTCGGCGCGAATCATCGCCTCCATGGTGTCTTGAGCCCGCTTGAACTCACGCATCATCTGACCGACGGTGCGGCCGACCTTCGGCAACTGGTCGGGGCCGAAGATGAGAAGCGCGAAAGCTACGATCATGAACAGCTCGGTACCGCTTATACCGAACACGAAGTCACCCTTCTCAAGGACCCTTGCCGGTGGTCCACAGCTGCTAGAACTCCTGTGCTTCTTCGGCGTCCGCGAAGATGGCGAACACCTTGTCCAAGCCAGTGATGCGGAAAACCTTCAAGACATTGTCGCGCGTGCACACGAGCCGAATAGTACCTTGGCGCTCCTTTGCCCGGCGCAAGCCGCCGACAAGCACGCCCAAACCCGAACTGTCGATGAATCCCACTCCCTCGAGATCCACGATGATGCGCGTGCAGCCCGATTCGATCTGCTCGATCAGAGCGTCTTTAAGCCGAGGGGCCGTGTAGACGTCCACCTCGCCCACGAGGGACATCGAACAGACGCCGTCCTGTTGTTGCGTGGTGATTTCAAGTTCCATCGTGTGCGCGTCTCCCTCACGGCCGCCGGGACAACATTCACGATTGTATCGTGCCATCTGCTTTGGCACCAACCAAGAGACTAACAAACACCCTGTGTCTGTGGGCGAGTCTGCGGCATTATCGCGCAGTCTGCCACCTAAAGCGGTATCTGACATGAGAATACGGGTACGAATGTTGATGAATCCGTCCGGCAGCAGAAAGGACCTCGATGTCGCTCACAATCGACCTCGACCAAGAACATGAGTACTGGGTCCTGAGACTGAAGGGTGATCTCGATTATGGCGAGTGTGCCGCGTTTCGCATGAGCATCGACCGGATTCTCAAGCAATCGCCGCCAGCTGCCATTGTTGACCTGTCGGAGCTGGAGTATCTCGATAGCTCGGGGCTGGGACTACTCTTGAGCCTCTCCAAAGAGTACGGGGCTCAGGGGGGCAGATTAGTGCTTGTGACCAACGAGACCGTCGACAACATACTCTCGCTCACGCGACTCAACGGCATCTTCTCCACTGCGTCGCTGATGGAAGACGCCATCGCGACCGTCTCCGAGAAGCCTGTCTAGCACCCTCAGACACGAGAAGGGACGACGCAGCCGCGTCGTCCCTCGTTTCACATGTGCATGACTCGCTAGCCCGCTATGGCGTACCCGTGGTCTCGCCGGTAGAAGCACCCTGCAGCTCGGAGAGCATGCTGCGTGCAGGTGGCGCACTCGCCCCCTCCGGCTCAAGCTCTAGATACCGTTCGAAAGCCGCGATGGCCTTCGCGTTCTCACCGACTCCTCGGTAAAACACACCCGCGTTGAAGTACGCGGGGCCAAAGTCCGGAGCATCGGCCCGCACGCCCTCGATGACTTCGATGGCGCGATCGGTCTGCGCAGCGTAATACAACGATATGGCCATGTCGGTGCCCACGCTTGGGTCGCCTGGCTTGATGGTGAGCGCTCGGTCATAGGCCGCCGCTGCAGCAAGCCACATCGGCAGGTCGTGGCCGTCCACATCGCCTAGCGCCTGGCGTGCCTCCTGAAGCTTAGCTCCCCAGTCGAAGTACGTGTTCCCTAGCCCAACCAGCGCCGTGTAGCTCGTAGGCTCGCTGGCAAGAGCCGAGGTATACGACGTCACAGCAGGCAGATGTTCGTTCGCGATCGACTCAAGCACCGCGCCCGCTCCAGAGGCTGAAGCCTCACCTTTCGCCCCGTTCTTGTTGCCGAGAAAGACCTGCGGCAGCAGACTCACGATGAACGCGAGCGCGACGAAGACAAGAACGGCCTTCACCCAGATCGAGGATTGCTTCTTGTTGATCGCCACGTGTTACTCGCCTTCAGGAGCTGGCGTGCCTGTACCCTCGCCACCGCCCATTCCGCCGATGTCCGGGTGTCCGGCCGGAAGACCACCCTGCTGTTGCTCTTCAGAGAGCGGCGGGGCTTGCTGGGTCGTGGTGGGCGTGTTGGCAGACGGGGAGCCGACCGGGCCGCCACCTGTGGGGATGAGGATGCCGATGATGACGCCGAGAAGCAGGGCCACCACACCGATGAGGGCTGCCACCGTCATCGTCACCGTCTGCGCGCCGGCAGGCGCAGCCTGCTGCCTGCTGCGCGAAGTGCTTGCCGATTTAGAGCCGACTGTCTTCCCATCCTGCTTGGCAGCAGGCTTCTCGGCGGGCTGTTCGTCGTCGTCAAAGAAGAAGTCCTGGTCACTCACGGGTCGATTCCCTTCTCCAGAGATAGGCCGTACCTCAGCAGATGCCACCATGTCGGGCATCACCGCTGTGGCACCGCGCGATTATAGCACGCACCCTCGGCATCCCACCGTCTATCTCAAACCGACGATCAAGCCGCGTCACAGAGATGAGCGCCACGATACTAGCGCCTATCCCCACGACAGCGCCGAGCGCGTCGGGCGCGAACTCCAGCAGCGTTCCAAGCAAGAAACCCGCCACATAACCGCCTACAATCGCCACCACAGGAACTACATATACAAGGCCCTGCGCACGGCGGCGCGCTTGACCGGAGGTCTCCACTTCCACCTCGTCGCCTCGGCGAGCGCCACAAGTGTCGACCACACCTTGTAGCAGGCGTTTTCCTGCAGCCCCCTCGGCGCATCCCCCGCAGGTCTCACACGCTTCTGACGGTTCGATGGCGACATCAACCGAGCCCGCTCGCACTGCGACCACGATTCCGCGCTCAAGCATGCTAGGCCCTCAGCTTGACGCGCATCTCTTCGGCACGTGCCTGGATGCGGTTCATGTCAAGCAAGCTCCAGCAGCCGGTATCGTAGAGCACCTGCCCGGCCACCATGGTAAAGACCACGTTCTCTTGGTTGGTGGTATGCACGAGCGTGCTGTAAGGGTACAGCGTGGGTATCTGGTGGCTGTGCGAGATGTCCACAGCTATGATGTCGGCTTGCTTTCCAGGCTCGAGCGAGCCCACGATCTCCCCGATCCCCAGAGCACGTGCGGCGTTCATCGTCGCCATCTTGATGTACTCTCGCGCGATGAGGTGGCGCTCGTAGCCTGAGACTGACCGTTGTATGAGCAGCCCGATGCGCATCTCGTCAAACATATCGAGTGTGTTGTTGGAGGCCGGTGAGTCCGTACCGATACCCACGCGGATACCGCGTTGCAGCATCATGCCGAGCGGCGCCACCCCCATGCCGAGCTTGGCGTTACAGCGCGGACAGTACGCCACGGCGACGTCGTGTTCCGCCAAGATCTCCATGTCGGAGTCGTCGACCTGCGTGCAGTGCACCGCGAGTAGGTTCGGGACGTCGAACAAGCCCCACTGGTTGAGGTAGAGAACGGGACTGACACCTGTGGGTAGCCATCCTAAGTCGGTACCGCTATACGTGTCTCGATAGTCGACGGCCAGGCGTGAACTGCCGTACTTCACGAAGTCATACTCATCACGCGAGACCGCTACGTGCATAGAGACCCGCAGACCCTCCGCGACGGCCTTCTCGGCCACTCGGCGATAGAGCTCCGGATGGCAACTGTACGTCGCGTGTGGAGCGATACCGATGGTGAGCCGAGACGGGTCGCCGTACTCTCGCCACTTCGCGATGTCTTCGGCCGCGCGCGTCATCACCTCGCCAACGAGACGCTTCTCCATCGTGGAGACCTCTCGGTAGATCGTGGCGCGCAAACCGACGGATGCAGCGGCACGTGCCGACGCGCCGGTCTCGGTGATGTCAGCGATCGTGGTGATGCCCGACCTCAGCGCCTCGGCGGCGCCAAGCAGCGCGGAGTCCTCCCAGTCCCCTTGATCGAGGAGCTGTTCCTTCTCGAGAAGCTGCAGCTTCCACTCGGAATACGGCAGATCGTCCACAAGACCGCGCATCGCCGAGTACTCGAGATGCGTATGGAGGTCCACGAAGCCCGGCATGAGCACCGCGAGGCCGAAGTCCCGGACTTCTTCGTCGGGATGTGCGGCCGCAAGCTTCTCAAACTCGCCGATCTCGACGATACGATCTCCGCGAACAAGGATGGCGCCGTCCACGATATGCGGCGCAGCGACAGGAAGCACGTAGCGGGCAGCGAGTAGCATCGACTTCTCCTGTGAGGTCGTTTACGCCATTCTAGCAGCCTGCCGAGGCAAGCGAGCACTACTTCACGGCGGTGTGGATGGCGACGATGCCGCCGGTGCGATTCTCCCACGTGACAGTGGTGAAGCCCGCCTCACGCAGCTCGGCCCCAAGCAGGGCCTGTGGCGGGAAGGACCGGATGGAGTCGTTGAGATACGCGAACGATCCGCGGTCGCCGGTGAGCAACCCGCCGATAGTGGGGATGATCGCACGCAGATACAGGTGATACGCCCACCTCCAGGGCGCAAACACAGGCCGCGAGAACTCAAGGATGACGTAGCGTCCGCCGTCTTTGAGCACTCGTATGACCTCAGCGAAGTTCGCCCGGCGGTCGGGCAGATTGCGCACCCCGAACGCCACAGTCACCACATCAAACGACGCATCAGGAAAGGGCAGATCCTGCGCGTCGGCGACGGAAAACGAGAGCCTGGTCTTTCCCTCGAACCCCTTGGCCTTCTCCTCGGCCACCGCAAGCATCTCGGCCACGAAGTCGGTCCCCACCACCTCGGCGGGATGACCTTGCCGAGCGAGCGCAAGCGAGAGGTCGCCAGTCCCTGCACATACATCAAGCACGCGGCTAGAGCTGTCCAGGTTCGCCGCGCGCACAGTCGCTCGGCGCCACAGACGATCAATGCCGAAGCTCGACAGGATATTGAACAGGTCGTAACGATCAGCGATCAGCGAGAATATGCCGTGCACGCGATCGGTGGTGGGCTCGCCTGGTGCAGGCGAGAGCGTCGTCTCGCTGTGTTCGGTCATGTCATCCATCAGGGTTCTGTCGTCTCACATGCGTGGCATGGCGCGGGGGCAGTGGCTTTTCGGCGACCGAACAGCCCTCCGAGGCTCTCTTTCACCCACAAAGTGAGAACATGATAGAGGTTTCGCGGATGGACGTAGCGCGGCCAATTGAGCTCGGTCTTCTCGCACACAGTGGACTCGCTCAGCCGGTCGACCTCCTCCTTGAGCCCTGTGAGTCTCGCTTCGCGAACAGCGGCGTCCGGTTCACCCATCACGGCATCGATGCGCTCCATGGCTTCACGCGCCTGCAGGATGCGACCCTCCGTGCGTGCGGCCACATCAGGTTCGATGAGACCGAGGCGGTCCTTAAGGCGGTTCAGGCGCAATCCCACCTCATACATGGTGTCCACCATCTCGTCTTTGGAAAGCGAGTGGCTCTCATAGTTCATGATGTACTTCCACGACGGCTGGATGAGCAGCTGACGATGTTCTTCCAAGGTCTCAGCCAGCCGTGTATAGCCGTACTTCTCGGGCTGGTCGTAGACCATAGAGCCAGGGTCGAGGAACGGCGCCATCGGCGAAGAGAAGCACAGGAGCCGCTTGTCGTTGTCGACCTTCTCGTAGAGCGACTCGACGTAGGCGGGAGTCTTCAGCACCGACGCCGCGGTCTGACCGGGGATACCAGTCATCATGTACAGGTCGAACCGCGAACATCCGTTGCGCAACGCCGCCTTGATAGACTCCTCGACCTGCTCGGTTGTGTAGTGGCTCTTGCCGAACCTCGCGCGCATCTCATCGTCATGGCTCTCGATGCTGATCTCCACCGAGTAATCGTTGAGGTGCTCGTTCAAGAAGCTGTAGAACTCCTCTTTCGGCGGCTTGAAGAACTCGAAACCGATGGGGTTGCGGAGTTTGATCTTCTGCAGGCCGCGTATGAACGCGGCTGCGTAATCGCGTCCGGCCTGTAGGAAGTCGTTCAGTACGAACACCGGACCGGGAATGTACTTCTGGATGTGCTCGATGTCGCGCACGAGCAGCTCGGGGTCGCGGAAGGCCACCTTCGAGCGCCCATAGTGGGTACGGAACGCATACGCCGATCCCCCGCAGGTGGCACAGTTGTGCGTGCAACCACGCGATGTGAGCGACGCGCACACGGGGTACTGCAGCCAGTCCTTGAACGGCACGAAACCCATCATGTCCCGGTAGCGGATGACCGCCTTCATGTTGAATGAGTAGTCAAGCGAGATGTCGTTCATGTCGCCAGGGACCCACTCCATGGGCGTGCTGTGCACCGAACCCTCGCGTGTCGTGTACGTGAGGTTGGGAATGTCATCCACGCGACCTTTGCCTTTAAGAGCGTACAGCAGGCGCGTGATGGGCTCTTCGGTAGAATCTCCGCGCACGACATAGTCCACGCACGGATAGCTCGCAAGTTCCTCATGGAAGAAGCTCGCCGAGAGCCCGCCGAAGATCACAGGGGTGTCGGGGTGGTACTTCTTGCAGATCTTCGCGATCTCTATGGACCCGTGAGCGTGCGGCAGCCAGTGAAGGTCGATGCCGAACGCTACCGGATTCATCTCGCGAATCGCGCGCTCGACATCGAAGTTGGGCCGGTTGAGCATGAGCACCGCGAGGTTGACGATGCGCACCTTCAGACCGTGGCGCTCCATGTACTCGGCCATGCTCGTGAAGCCGAGCGGATACATCTCGAAGACCGGAGTGGAAGGCACCATGTCAGATACTGGTCCGAACATGATGGAGCGCTCGCGAAAGTCATACACGCTGGGGGCGTGTAGCAGCACGAGATCGATACGCGACATGAAGTCAGGCCCTTCTGTCGTGAGCAGTCGTTCTGGGCGCCCCTAGAGCTGGCAGCGCATGGAGGCCGAACGGCCGAGAGTATACCACGGTGCGGCCCGCCGGCCGCACCGTGTCAGATGTCACCTTACTGGGCCGAGCCTCTCACGTGACATGCTGCGCAGTACGTGGGCGCATGGCACTCGAAGCAGGCCTGGGCACCTGTCTCTCGTACTGAATCCGGATGCTGTTGGATCCAGGTACGGCCCGGCTGGAGCTTGCCGTGGTGACAATCGTTGCAGAAGTCCACACCTGGTGCAGGAGCGTGGCACTTCTCGCATACCTTCGGGTCCTTGCGGCCCGCGTCACCGTGATTCTCCTCGAACCCCTCGGGGTGCGGCATCTGCACCCCGTGACACCCGTCGCAGAACTCGCGCTCGTTGTGGCACGTCTGACAGTAGCCCACGGCGGCAACCGGAGGCAGATGCTGGAGCTTCTCTTCCATCGAGGCCCCGGCGTCTGGAGTCTCGAGAGCCTCGCGCGCTGCGGTATATGCGTCGTGGTCCTCTTTCGCCAGCTTCGCGTGGCCGCCGCTCTCTCCGAACGCTTCGTAGAAACCTGGCTCGTTATGGTTAGCAGGCTTCAATTCAAAGCTCGGTGAGTGGCACGCCGAGCACTCGCCAGGCGCCACGATGCCGCTGATGGACTCACCGCTCGTCGTGTGGCAGCGGTAGCACGCTGCCATCAGCATGAAGTCATCGTGGGGCTGGTTGGGCTCGCCGGTGGTGGGGTCGGTGAGCGTGAGCTCGAAGTCCTCCACATGCGCGGTGCGGTTGTGACACACGGTGCAGTGGATCTCGGCCTCGTCATGCACGGCGTGGTCGATGACGATGCCGGGGCTGGGGGTGACGGTGCGGTTGTTCAGGTTGTGGCACTGCGTGCACTGTC
>JAVEVF010000074.1:0-9244 GCA_034005175.1 Coriobacteriia bacterium
GTCGGGTGATGAGCGTAATCATCGACGACGCGCACTCCACGAGCTTCTCCAACGACATCGAACCGGCGCCGTACGCCAGTGAACCTCGAGAGCGCCTCGGCAGCGGCTGTAACGTCCTCGCCGAGACTGTATGCCACCGCTAGCGCCCCTGTGGCGTTAAGCACGTTGTGCAGCCCCGGAACGCCTATCCGCGCGTGCACGGCGGGTCCGTCGTCAAAACGCACGGCGAAGCGATGTCCGATGCCCTCGATCTCGATGTCCGAACAACGCAGGGTGGCGGTGTCGGCCAGCCCATACGTGACGAGATGTGCCCCGCTGCGCCGAGCGATGTTAAGCGCCCGTTCATCGTCGGCGCACGCCACAATGGTCCCACCCGCCCCAGTGCGAGCTGCGAAGCGCTCAAAGGTCTCCTCTACCGCCTCGATCGTCCCGTAGTGATCGAGGTGATCGGCTTCCACGTTAGTGATGACGGAGATGAAAGGGTCGAGATGAAGGAAGGAACCGTCGGACTCGTCGGCTTCGACGACGTAGTACGCGCCGCCCCCGCACGCGGCATTCGTACCGTACGCGCTCAGCTCTCCGCCTATCAGATAGGTGGGGTCAAGGCCCATCCCCTCGAACATCGTGGCGACCATCGAGCTTGTCGTGGTCTTGCCGTGGGTGCCCGCGACAGCGACGGTGCGCCTGTCCTCGGCGAGGTGTGCGAGCATCTTCGCCCTCGGCCAGACCGGTATGCCACGTCGGCGTGCCTCCGCAAGCTCAGGATTCGTCTCGGGAATCGCCGAAGAGATGACGACTACCTCAGGATTCCCGAGGTTGACAGCATCATGTCCGATGGCGACCGGTATACCCGACTCCCGCAGAATGCGGGAGTAACGCGAATCCTTGAGGTCTGAACCGGTCACAGGGACCCCTCGGTCATGCAAGACCTTGGCGATCCCGCTCATACCAGCGCCGCCGATGCCGATGAAGTGCGCGTATGTCGTATCGCTCACGTTGCGTCTCCGAGTCTGTCTGTGCGCGCGCAGCTTACAACGAGGCGTGCAAGCCGCTCGGCAGCGTCAGGCATGCCGAGCCCTGCCGATGCTATAGCCATCTTCTCACGGCGTGGCCCATCATCAAGGAGGGCAAGCAAGGCGTCACCGAACCGTGGAGTGTCAAGCTCACCATCGGCCACCACGAGCGCACCTCCCGCCTCCGCGACATCACGGGCGTTGAGCGTCTGGTGGTCATCGGTGGCGTAGGGATACGGTACGAGTATCGCCGCACGCCCGATGGCGGTGATCTCGGCGATGGATGTGGCACCCGCACGTGCGACGATGAGGTCGGCCGCGGCGATCGCAGAGCCCATGTCCTTCAGGTAATCCACGATGCGATAGCGCTCCTCCCCCTTGTCGCCCTCGGCAGACATGCGCTCGCGAAGCTCCTCATGCTCATCGCGGCCAGCGACGTGCAGGACCACCACACCGGGGCGAGCCAGAATCCGGTCACGCAGTGATGCCATCGCCTGATTGATGTGCCGCGCCCCTCGGCTTCCCCCGAACACAAGCAAGACCGTGCTATCCGGGGGCAGCCCGAGCGCCTCGCGACCGGTCTTGCGCCGAGCGCCAAGAACGGAGTCTCGCACCGGGTTTCCTGTAAGTTCGCAGTGTGCGCCTGGCCTCATGCGTGTCATCGATCCTGGATAGGTCACGCCCACAGCGCACGCACGTCGCGAAAGAGCCTTGTTCGCCATACCCGGCACTGAGTTCTGCTCATGCAAGACGAGTGGAATCCCCCGTGCGAGTGCAGCCGCTCCCACCGGCAGCGAGACATATCCCCCAAAGCCGACAACGACATCAGGGCGGTCGGAGCCCAGCACCCACCACATCCTCATTGCCGAGACCGCTAGCTGAATGAGAGCAAGGGGCAGCGTCAGAGGCCGGGACCGGTCAAACCCGCGGGCCGGCACGCCAGAGAAGCGCAGACCCGCCTCCTGGGCGAGACGGGCCTCCGGGCCGTTCGGGGTGCCGACGAAGCGCACCTCATGCCCGTCTGCGCGCAACCGATCGGCCACCGTCAATGCTGGATAGATGTGACCGGCGGTTCCCCCGCCCGTCAGCAGAGTGTACAAGCGCGTTCTCCTCGTTCGTCTGACGCCTCTCCCGGACGGAGCGTGCGCCGTAAGTGGAAACCGACAGTATGATTCCGATGCACAGCATCGTGAACACCATCGACGTGCCCCCCGAGCTCACCAGCGGCATCGGGATACCTGTCACAGGGAGCAACCCGGTGACAGCGCCCATGTTGATGATGGCTTGAGAAACCACCATCGCGGTAAGGCCACCCGCGAGCACTCGCCCGTACACATCTCGCGCGCCCAAAGCGATGCGAAATCCCGCGTACGCCATCACAGCGAATGCGACCACCACCGCAAGCGCGCCGATGAGGCCGAGCTCTTCTCCGATGATAGCGAAGATGAAGTCGGTGTGCGCCGCTGGTAGATAGAAGAATTTCTGGCGCGAAAGGCCTAGGCCTGTGCCTCGAATCCCACCCGATCCGAACGCATACAAGGCCTGCACCGACTGATAACCATCTCCCTGCGGGTCAGCAAAGGGATCCAGAAACGCGGTGAAGCGCCGCATGCGGTAAGGAGCGACCCGGATGGCTCCGACCACTAGTGCAGTCCCCAACAGTGCAAGGCCTCCGAGCTGCTTAAGGCTGACACCGGCGACAAGCAATGCCAGGTACACCGAGGCGATTATGGCGAAGGTCGTTCCGAGGTCAGGCTGAAACATCACGAGAGCGGCTACGCTGAGTGTCGAGAATGCGATGCGCTTCCAGAAGCTCGCGGTGTCTATGCGCCCTGACCGGTACTGCTGCACGAGCAGCGCCGCCATCATCACGCAACCGATCTTCGCAAGCTCCGAGGGCTGCACCGTCAAAGGACCGAGGTCGATCCAGCGTGTCGCTCCCCATTTCCCGACACCCTTGACCAGCACGAACAGAAGCATGAGGACCGAGGCGCCCCATATCATCGGTCCGACCGCCTTCGCTTTGCGGTAATCGACCACCATCGCGACAACGAGAGCCACGGTCCCGAGCAGCATCCCGATGGCCTGTCGCTTGAGGTGATACGCGCTGTCCTGAAAGTTCACGTAGTCTGCCACCGACGATGCCGAGTACACCATCACCATGCCCCCGAGCAGAAGGAAGAGCATGCTTCCGAGCAGCAGATATCGCGGAAGCGGACCGCCGGCAAACACCTTCTCCTGCTCCTTGCCTTTGCTCATCTCACGCACCTCCCTCGAGACGTGCGAAGACCAGCTCGCGGAAGACTCGCCCACGCTCCGCGAAACCGCTGAACTCGTCGAATGACGCGCATGCGGGGGACAGGACGACAGCATCGCCCTCGGCGGCCTGTTTCGCCGCTGCATGGACCGCCGCGGCGAGGTCGCTCACGTGCTTGTAGTCAACGCCTTGCGGAGCGATATCGGCGAGTATCTCGTCGGCGGCTTCGCCGAAGACCACCACACGTGCGCCTGCGTCGGCAAGCAGCCTCCCGAGATCACGGAATCGGGCACCTTTGTTGCGCCCGCCGAGCAGTACCGTCACCGCTCGGCCCTCAAAGGCCTCGAGAGCCTTTGCAGTGGCATCGGGATTAGTTGCCTTCGAGTCATTGAAGTACTCCACGCCGGCAACGGTCGCAACCGGCTCCAACCGGTGCTCGATGGGCGCGAATGTGACGAGAGACTCGCGTATATCCTCCACGCTGACACCAAGGGCAGTCGCTGCGGCGGCAGCTGCAAGCGCGTTGCTCACGTTGTGCGTGCCACGGATGAGCAGCCTGTCGCGATGCACGAGCACTGCGTGACCATCACGACCGTCAAGGACGAGCATGCCGCCCGCATCCAGTCCTGCACCGCCGCTGGGCACACCGTGGACGCTTACCTCGAGCACCTGGATCCCGCGTTCGCGAACATGTTCGATGAAGCCGGCGGATCCTGGGTCATCCCTATCGATGATCGCGGTATCGTCGACACCTTGGCGTGCGAACACGCGCCCCTTGTCCGCCGCGTACTGCTCCATGTCACCATGGTAATCAAGATGATCAGGGGTCACGTTGAGCAGTACGGACACTCTTGGAGCAAAGGTTGTGGTGAGCGCGAGTTGAAATGAGGAGACCTCGGCAACGATGACTCCCGCCGGACCCACCTCATCAACGACCGAGATGGCGGGTGTGCCGATGTTACCCACCACGCTTGCAGCGACACCCGCACCTGTCAGCAGATGCCCGAGCAAGCTCGTAACCGTGGTCTTGCCATTGGTGCCCGTGACTGCGACCCACGGCGCTTCTGAGCGTCGGTACGCGAACTCGATCTCCGATATGACCTCGGCCGATGTGCGCCGCGCCTGTTCCATGATGCGTGCGCGTGCCGGCACGCCGGGACTCGCTATAGCAAGATCGAAGGCGCCTGGAATGCTCTCACACTCAAGCAGCACGTCGACCCCTAGCTTGCGCAGTTCGTCAGCGCGCACGGTCAGAGACTCGCTCACGGTCGAGTCGACGACCGTGACATGCACCGGTTCGCCTCCGGCGGCATGCGCCGCGCAATAGCGAGCTGTGGCCTCACCTGAGACACCTAGGCCGACGACAAGGATATCTCCGCAAAGGGGCCTCACGTCAGCGCCTCACAGACTCGACGAAGAACACCGCGAAACCGGCACCTGCGAGCGTCCCAGTCACGATCCAGAAGCGCACCATGACCTTCGTCTCCGACCAGCCCTTCATCTCAAAGTGGTGGTGCAGAGGAGCCATCAGGAAGATTCGCTTTCCCGTGAGCTTGAACGACGCTACCTGCAAGATGACCGAGAGCGTCTCTGCAACGTAGATACCGCCGATGAGCAGCAACAACACCTCTGTCTTGGTGATGATGGCAAGTGCCGCGATGGCGGCACCCAGCCCCAGGGAGCCGGTGTCACCCATGAAGATCTCGGCCGGGTGCGCGTTGTACCACAGAAATCCGATGCACGCGCCTGCGGTCGCCGCAGCAAGCAGCGCAACCTCGAGCGTGTTCTGTCGAAACCCGATGCCTGCATAAGCGAGCATGACGATCGTTACGGTGCCTGCCGCAAGACCATCGAGCCCGTCGGTGAGATTCACCGCGTTAGAGTAGCCTGCCATGATCAGAAAGACGACCACGAGATACAACCAGGGGATGACAAGAGCCATCCCTCCGATGTCGATGATGCTTGAGAACGCGCCGAAGTCGATCGTGATGTTGGTCAACGGGATGCTGACGCCCGTGCTAAGACCGCCCCAGTTCACCGCGAGGAGACCGAATACCACGGCAACGAACCCCTGGCCGGCGAGTTTCGCACGCGGTGTGAGGCCGAGAGAGCGCTCATGCACTACTTTCGCCCAGTCGTCGATGAACCCTAGCAGCCCACACGCGCCCGTGGCAGCCAGCGCAAGCAAGCTCAGACGGCTGAAATTGCCGAAGAACGCGTATGTCGCCGCAACGACGAGGAGGATGAGCACGCCGCCCATCGTCGGGGTCCCCTGCTTGACGAGATGGCCTTGCGGTCCGTCGGCACGCACCTGTTGCCCGATACCACGAAAGCGCAACAGTCGGATCCAAAACGGAAGCACAGCACCTGCAGCCACGATGGAGATGACCACCGCGACGAATACCTGATATGAGGGGTACTGCGCGAGTCTAAACACGAGGCTCGATTATCCCTTCTACGACACGCTCTAGCTCCATGACTCGTGACGCCTTCACCAGCACTGCATCGCCAGGCGCGAGTTCGTCATCAAGCACCTCCGACGCCTCATCAGCAGTCGCGCAGGGTCGAATCCTCTCTGGATTCATCCCCCCTGCGCGCGCACCGTCGGCTATGCGCGCGGCACGCTCCCCCACCGTCACGAGCAGGTCCACTGGCATCGCAGCGATCTCCTCGCCTATGTTGAAGTGAGCGAGCTCTGCAAGCGAGCCCAGCTCTGCCATGTCGCCGAGCACAGCGATGCGGCGTTTGGCCGTGGTAGTGCCGACAAGGGTCTCCACCGCTGCACGCATCGACGTGGGATTGGCATTATATGCATCGTTGATCACATAGACCCCGCTTGCGCTCGTGAAGGTCTGCATTCGCATGTCACCCGCGGTCGCGCATGCCAGCGACTCCGATATGGCTGTGCCATCCAGGCCGAGGTGCAAGCCGAGCGCTGTGGCTGCAAGCGCATTGTAGACATTGTGGCGCCCGGGCACGGCGAGAGAGATCGGTACGGTCACGTTGCCCGCGACGATCTCAAAGGTCGCATGGCTCTGATCGTCCACCTCGATGTCTCGCGCACATATCTCGCATGTCTCGCTGATGCCGTAGCGCACGACGCGCGCGCGCGAAGCGATTTGAAGCGTGTCCGAAAACGCGTCATCGCCGTTGAGGAAGACGACCCCGTCGTCGGCTATGGCCTCCACCAGCTCGGCTTTCGCGGACGCAATGGACTCTTGATCACCCAACAGCTCGATGTGGCTCACTCCGATGTTCGTGACAAGCCCGATAGTGGGCCGCGCGATGTCACACAGCTCAGCGATCTGGCCGCGCCCACGCATGCCCATCTCCACCACGAGCACGTCGGTGTCCGCGCCGGCATCCATCACTGTCAGCGGCACCCCGATCTCGTTGTTGCGGTTGCCCACGGTCGAGACGACCCTCAGCTGCGAGCCAAGGACTGCGGTTACGAACTCCTTCGTGGTTGTCTTACCTGTGGAACCGGTGATGCCGATGACCGGGCAGAATAGCCGCTCCCGATGGTATCGGGCCAGGTCCTGCAGGGCCGCGCGCGCGTCGGCGACATGGACGATAGCGACGTTGCGCTGCGCCGCAAGTGCGCTGGTCTCGGGAAACTCCTCGGCAGGCCGCGTTATCAGCAGTGCTCGCGCTCCAGAATCGATGGCTTTGTCAAGATAGCCATGGCCATCGACATGCTCTCCGGTGAATGCCACGAATGCCGCACCCGGCTCCAGCAAGCGCGAATCGGTGTAGATGCCGTTCACCATCATGTCAGCCGAGCCACACGCAAGCGTGCCTTTGGTGATGGCCACGAGCGATTCTACCGAGAGTGTGAGCACAGCCCCTCCAGGACTTCTCGAGCCGCCTCGCGATCGTCGAAGTGAATCGTGCGGTCAGCGAAGATCTGGTAGTCCTCGTGGCCTTTCCCCGCGATGAGCACGGCGTCACCTGCTGCGGATTGCTCAAGAGCTGCGCGGATGGCGGCCTTCCTGTCCACGATCACTTCGTAGGATACCCCTGTCTTGAGCACGCCGTCTTCAATCTGCGTGATGATGCGGCCCGGATCTTCCGAGCGTGGGTTGTCACTCGTGAGGATGAGATGATGCGCGCCCTCGCCCGCTGCCTCGCCCATAAGGGGACGCTTCTCTGAATCACGGTCTCCACCACATCCGAAAACGGCGATCACTCGGCCGGAAGTCAGAGCCCGGACTGCGCTTATGGCCTTCGCAAGGCTATCTGGCGTGTGCGCGTAATCGACGAAGACGGCGAAGTCCTGACCGCAGTCGATGCGCTCAAGCCTCCCCGGAACCTGCGGTGCAGACCGCAAGCCCTCCACGATGGTGGTGAGATCGATTCCCAGCGCAAGAGCACAACCGGTGGCGACGAGTGCGTTGCTCACGTTGTACTCTGCGGCGAGGGGAAGCTCGACACGCTTGGCGCCGATGGGCGTCACGAGGGCGAAGCGCGTTCCGTCAGCGCTGCTCTCCTCGTCGACGGCGCGGACGTCGGCACTATCGCTGCGCCCGACCGTGAGCACGCTCTCCAAGTCGCGGGCGATCGCCGCGCCATAGCTGCTGTCGATATTCACCACGCGCTCGGCCACATCCAGCTCGGTGAACAGCCGGCGCTTGACCGAGTAGTACTCCTCGATGGTGTGATGATAGTCGAGGTGGTCTTGGCTGAGGTTCGTGAAGGCCGCAACGGCAAAGTGCACGCCTTCCACGCGGCTAAGATCAACGGCGTGTGAGGAGACCTCCATCGCGACGGTCTGCACACCCGAATCGCGCATCTCGGCCAGCAGCGCTTGCAGATCGGCGGACTCAGGCGTCGTGCGGTCAGACACTAACCGGTCGGTGCCTATGCGCGTCTCAACCGTTCCGATGAGACCGGTCTTTCTGCCCGACGCTCGCGCGATGTTCTCGAGCAGATACGTGGTCGTGGTCTTGCCATTCGTGCCGGTGATGCCCACTACCGCCATGTCGCGGCTTGGGTCGCCATAAAGGACGGCGGCGCAACGAGCCAGTGCCTTGCGGGTGTCGGCGACCAGCACCACCGGCACTCCTTCGATGCCTGCCGGACGCCTGGTCGCCACCACGGCTACGGCACCCCGCGAGATTGCATCGGCGGCGAAATCATGCCCATCATGCACGAGCCCAGGGATGCAGAAGAACGCATCTCCCGGTCGGACGTGGTCGGAGCGGTACGCTATGCCGCTGACGTTGATAGCAGAATCACCACCATCATACGTGGCCTCAAGGCCATGCAGCAGGTCTGCCAGTCGTATGATCGTCACTCTCTCTCACCACGCTCGAACGGCCGATTCTACCACCCGCCATACCATGATTCTATGGCGCCTGCTCGGTTGTTGACGTCCCGACATCACCCGGTTGCACAGAGCGAACGCTGCTGGGCGGGATCTTCAGATGCGCGACTGCGAACTGCGCCACTTCAGAGAACACAGGTGCGGCCACCACTCCACCGTATATGGCGCCGCTCGGCTCATCGAGAGTCACCACGATCAGGACTTGCGGATCATCGGCGGGCAAG
This sequence comes from Coriobacteriia bacterium, assembly GCA_034005175.1. Lineage (GTDB taxonomy): Bacteria > Actinomycetota > Coriobacteriia > Anaerosomatales > SLCP01 > JAVEVF01. The sequence continues at coordinate 8,821 of JAVEVF010000074.1, forward strand.
AATCCCGCAAAGGAGCCCACGTAGCCTCCGCCAGCATATCCCTTGCCGTCCGCCCTCGGCTTTTGCGCCGTGCCTGTCTTGCCGGCGACTTCGTACCCCGGGACCGTGGCGGGCTTTCCTGTCCCCTCGGTGACAACGGCCTTCAGCACCTCGCGCGTGGCGCTTGCCGCTTCAGCGGAGATCGCACGCTTCTTGGGCCACGTTGTCTCCAGGTCAAACCCCTCAGGCCCTTCGAGAAGGAAGTGCGGCGTCACCAACTCGCCGCCGTTTGCTATCGCCGACAGAGAACGGGCGAGCTGGAGCGATGTGATTGATACACCTTGACCGAATGGGATGTTTGCGATTGACGTCGCCGACCACTGCTCGACCGGAGGAAGGTATCCTATCGCCTCCCCCGGAAAGTCCACACCTGTCTTCTCGGTCA
>JAVEVF010000075.1:0-9207 GCA_034005175.1 Coriobacteriia bacterium
GACACCGGTGGCCATCAAGGTTGTGCGCCCTGGTGCCGCCCGTCTCATCAAGGCCGACCTCGCAGAGGCGCGCCGCCTCTTCGCACGTTTGGACAGGGTAGGGCTTTCACGCCGTATCGATGCGCCCGCGCTTCTGGAGGAGTTCGCCACCTCTCTTTCCAACGAGCTCGATCTGCGCATCGAGGGAAGAGCCTCGGACCGCTTTGCGCACGATTTCCGAGACGACCCCTATGTCATGACCCCACGTATCGCGTGGAGCCTCACCTCGCGCAACGTGCTGACCATGGAGTTCGTGGAAGGATGGCGGCTCACCGATCTTGACGATGCGACGCGCGCGGGTGTCGATGCGTTTCGTCTTGCGCTTCATGGAGCCGAGGTCTTCATGTGGCAGGTGCTTGTCCTCGGCCGATATCACGCTGATCTGCATCCGGCGAACCTCTTCGTGACGCCTGACTCGCGTATCTGCTATCTGGACTTCGGGATCGTCGGCACAACAGAGCCGGCCGAGCGGCTGAGCATCGCACAGGTGCTCGCAGCGACGGTGTATGGCGATGCCGACCGCGCGCTGCGGTACTCGGCAGAACTCGGGCTCGTCGTGCCGGCGCATAAGCAAGCGCATGTCAGGCAGCGAGTAGGCGACCTCATGCAGCGCACGCTCAATGCGCCCGGCAAACCTGCGGATGTGAAGGGGTTTGCGACGGGGTTTCTCTCGGTGATGGCCGATGCCCGAGTTCCCATCCCTGCTGGCTATGGGCTGCTGGTGAAGGCGCTCGTCACGGTCGAAGGCGTCGCGCGCGCCATCTATCCCCAGATCGACATCACGCAGTCCGCGAAGCCCTTCGCCACGCGGCTGATCGCGGCACAGATGGTTCGTCCTGACCGCATCGCTGAGCGATTGCCGGTCGCGATAAGAGCGGCCATTCGTGAACTGGCATCGTGAGGGCGGTCGGTCGGTTGGCGTGGCCGCGGAAAGGCCGCTTAGCGCGATTCGGCGATGGGCCGCTCATCATCCTCACCGCCGGGAAGCACTTCGTTGAGGCTACCGGAACGGTAGCCATCGAGGTCGATAGCGGCGTACGAGAAGCCCGCATCGCAGATCGCCACGCTGATGGCGTCGCGCAACTCCCACGCACGCGTCATCTCCTCCGATGCCACCTCTACGCGCGCCACCTGCCCGTGCGATCGCACGCGAATCTGTCCCAATCCTAGGACCCTCAGCGCTTCCTCGGCATCAGCCACTCGGCTCAAGCCAGGCTCGTCGATCCTCTCACCGTACGGGAATCGTGACGCCAGACACGCCATCGAGGGTTTGTCCCAGTTCGGGAGTGCGAGATCCCGTGCGACCTCGCGTATGTCGCTCTTCGTCATACCTACCGACTGCAGCGGGCTCACGACACCGAGTTCGCGTGCTGCTTGAGCTCCGGGTCGGTGATCAGCAAGGTCGTCGGCGTTGGAGCCGTCTACGATATGGGTGAACCCGCGGCTGTCGGCAAGGGTACGCAGCGTGCTGAAGAGCTCTCGCTTGCAGTGGTAACAGCGCCGTGGGGTGTTCTCTCGAAATCGCGGGTCAGAGAGCTCTTCGGTCGCGACCTCACTAAGTGGGATGCCAAGGGCTGCTGCGAGTGCGCGCGCGGAGGTGCGTTCATGGGCGGAGTGGATGTCAGAGACCGCCATAGCGACGCAGGAGCGCTCGGCCAAGACCTCCTGGGCTGTGACGGCCAGGAGCGTGGAGTCGATGCCTCCGGAATACGCCACGAGCACCGACCCGAGCTCTGCGAGAAGCGAACGGAGATGATGGTATCTCTGGGATGCCGGCACGCGGTTCCTTCCTCCGAATTCTCATGAGTATATCTTGCGCCCACATGCGTGATATGTTGGAAGTGAACGCATCCCGCAGTCGTCCGGGGGAGGGCCCATGACTGACGAGCATGCCGAGAGTGGTCTCGAGTGTATTGCCAGTGACGAGGTAGTCGTCGAGCCGTCATCGGAGTTCTCGGCAAATGCGGTGGTACCTGGTATGGCGCGTTACCAGGAGCTATACGCTCGCTCGATAGCAGACCCCGACACCTTCTGGCTAGAGATGGCCAAGGAGCATCTCGAATGGATAAGGGAACCGACCCTCGGCTTGCAGGGTGGATTCGAGGCGCTCGACTACACGTACTTTGCGGATGGCACGCTCAATGTCTCGGCGAACTGCCTTGATCGCCATCTGTCGACCTGGCGTCGCAACAAGGCAGCCCTCATCTGGGAGGGTGACGACGGCTCCTCACGAACCTACACCTACCAGCAGCTTCATCACGAAGTGAGCCGATTTGCCAACGTCTTGCGCAAGAAGGGCATACACCGTGGTGATCGTGTAGCCATCTACCTGCCGATGATTCCGGAGCTGCCCATCTCCATGCTCGCGTGTGCGCGCATCGGCGCGATCCACTCGGTGATCTTCGGCGGATTCTCGTCTTCGGCACTACGCGGTCGCATACAGGACTGCGGTGCCAAGCTGCTCATCACCGCAGATGAGGGTATCCGAGGAGGGCGCAAGGTCCCACTGAAGGTCTCAGCCGACGAGGCGCTGTTCGAGTGCCCAAGCGTCGAGGCGTGCGTGGTGGTGAAGCGCGGTGTGGGCGAGGTGGACATGGAGCCCGGCCGCGACACCTGGTGGCATCAGGAGGTGACTGCACCCGAGGTTCGCAAGCCGTGTGACATCGAGGAGATGGGTGCAGAAGATCCGTTGTTCGTCCTGTATACCTCTGGTTCGACGGGCAAACCAAAGGGCGTGTTGCATACCACGGCCGGGTATGTGCTGTTCTCGCTGCTCACATTCAAGACGGTGTTCGATTACAAAGACGAGGACGTGTTCTGGTGCACCGCCGATATCGGTTGGGTGACCGGGCACTCCTACATCGTGTACGGTCCGCTTGCTGCCGGTGCCACGGCTCTCATGTTCGAAGGCGTGCCCACCTATCCTGACCCGGGCCGTTTCTGGGCGGTGGTAGAGAAGTACCGTGTGAACTCCCTGTACACAGCGCCCACGGCCATCCGGGCTCTCATGCGTCACGGACAGGGATGGCCAGAGCGTTACGACCTGTCGAGTCTGAGGCTGCTGGGTACGGTGGGCGAGCCTATCAACCCCGAAGTCTGGCAGTGGTATCGGCGCACCATCGGCCGTGATGAGCTGCCTGTGGTGGACACGTACTGGCAGACGGAGACCGGCGGGGTCATCATCACGCCCTTCCCGGGGGCTACACCGCTCAAGCCCGGTAGCGCGACCGTGCCGTTCTTCGGGGTCGTACCACGCGTCGTGCGTGAGGACGGCTCAGATGCCGAGGTGGACGAGGGTGGCTATCTGGTAGTCAAAGAGCCGTGGCCAGGGGTGCTGCGCGGCATGTGGGGTGATCCTGATCACGCGCGAATGAGCGAGGTGTACTACGACCGGTTCCCAGGGGTGTACTTCACCGGCGATGGCGCGCGTGTCGACCGCGACGGCTACTTCTGGCTGCTTGGGCGCGTGGATGACGTCATTAACGTCTCTGGCCACCGCCTCGGCACCGCAGAGATCGAGAGTGCTCTTGTCAGCCACGAAGCGGTGTCTGAGGCTGCGGTCGTAGGGTACCCGCATCCTGTGAAGGGCGAGGGCATCCATGCATACGTGGTCTTGCGCGATGGGCATCACCCATCGGAGGACCTCGCGAAGATCCTCTCGGGTCACGTGCGCAAGCTCATTGGGCCTATCGCGAAACCGGATCACGTTCAGTTCGCGCGTGATCTGCCGAAGACGCGCTCTGGCAAGATCATGCGACGCATACTGCGCAAGATCGCGGCGGGAGAGCGGGATCTCGAAGGTTTCGGGGATCTGTCGACCCTCGCCGATCCCAAAGCCGTCAAAGACCTCCTCGCAAACAACGAGATCTACTGAGACGACACGTTCGTAGCCCAGTCAGCTCGCTGCGGCGAAACGCCGCGTGCTATCGGCTGCGCGTGTCCCAGAAGACATCGCCTGCACCGTAGACGTGGTTCGCGTAGCGCGCCATCGTGAAGAGCAGATCTGAGAGACGGTTCACGAACGCCAGCACATCGCAATCGACCTCGCCAGGTGACTCGGCAAGGAAGTCGTGCATGCGCCGCTCCGCCCGGCGGACGACCGTCCGGGCGAGGTGGAGCCGACAGGCCTCCTCGCAGCCGGCCGGAAGCACGAAGCGGTCGATTTCGCCCACCGCGGCGGTGAGCTCGTCGATCCAGGTTTCGACATGCGTGATGTCAGCGGGTACGATACGCGGTCCAGTGTGTTCCTCGGCACGCACTGCCGCGGGCGTGGCCAGCAGACTTGAGCAATCGAACAGGCGGTGCTGCACGAAGTCAAGCATCATGTCGAGCCTCAAGTCATCCTCGGCCGCGACCTCCAGTGCGGCGCGTGCAAGCCCGATGGCGCAGTTGGCTTCATCGACGGATCCGTACGCCTCCACGCGCCCGCCGTTCTTGGGAACTCGCATCCCTCCCACGATCGAGGTCTCGCCCTCATCGCCTCTGCGGGTGTAGATCTTCGACACGGCCTGCCTCCTGACTGAACGGCGCTCATAACCACTATACCGCTCGGCTGGAAGGTGGCCGGCAAGTTCTTGAACGAAGGCGAACGTGCGTTCGCTCGTCAGGGAGGGTACAATAAGGAGTTGTTCACAATCCCCTCATGCTCGGAGAGGAAGGTACGCTCCGTGTCTCTTGAATCCATCTCCATCCGTGGAGCCCGCGAGCACAACCTCAAGGGCTTCGATCTTGACATCCCGCGGGACAGGCTGGTCGTCATCACGGGGCTTTCGGGCTCGGGAAAGTCCTCGCTAGCCTTCGACACGATCTATGCCGAGGGGCAGCGCCGGTACGTGGAGTCGCTTTCCGCGTACGCCCGTCAGTTCCTCGGCCAGATGGACAAGCCCGACGTCGATCATATAGAGGGACTGTCGCCCGCCGTATCCATCGATCAGAAGACCACTTCGCGAAACCCGCGCTCCACGGTGGGAACGGTCACCGAGATCTATGACTACCTGCGGCTTCTCTTCGCGCGCGTGGGGATTCCCCACTGCCCCGTGTGTAACCGACCCATCGAGCGGCAGACGCCCGATCAGATCGTGGACCGCATATTAGAGTCAGCCGAGGGCACACGTCTGCAGGTGCTCGCGCCTGTGGTGAAGGGTCGCAAAGGCGAGTACGGCAAGCTCTTCGAGGACCTGCGCCGAGAAGGTTTTGCGCGCGTGCGTGTGGACAAGGAGATGCGCACGCTTGACGAGGACATCGTGCTGGACAAGAAGTACAAGCATGATATCGAGGTGGTCGTGGACCGCCTTGTCATCAAGAGCGGCATACGTTCACGCCTCGCCGACAGCGTGGAGACTGCGCTGCGTCTGGCGGGTGGAACCGTGCTCATCTCGGTGATCGATGGCGAGGAGCTCTCGTTCTCACAGGCTCTCGCATGCCCTGTCCACGGTATCTCAATGGACGAGCTCGCCCCGCGTGACTTCTCCTTCAACGCCCCTTACGGTGCGTGTCCTGACTGCGCAGGCCTGGGCTCTCGTCTGGAGGTGTCTCCCGACCTCGTAGTCCCCGACGGCTCGCTCTCGCTCGATGAGGGCGCGATCAAGCCGTTCACGAGCGGCACGAACTACTACCCGCAGCTGCTAGCTGCCGCTGCGAACCACCTCGGCGTGCCCACCGATGTGGCCTGGGACGAGCTGCCGGAGGAGTCACGAGACGCACTTCTGCACGGGCTTGGTGACGAGCGCATACGCATCGACTACGTCACGAGGGACGGACGCGAGACCCACTGGTTCTCTAGATACGAGGGCGCACTCGCGAGCGTCATGCGGCGGTTCGAGGAAAGCGAGTCCGAGGCGGTGCGCGACAAGCTCGAGGAGTACATGGCGGTCATTCCGTGCAAGACATGTGGTGGTGCTCGGCTTAGGCCCGAGATCCTTGCGGTGACGTTCGGCGGCAAGAACGTCTATCAGACCACCGGCATGAGCGCGAAGGACTCGCTCGCGTTCTTCGAAAGCGTGGTGCTTTCCGAACGCGAGGAACACATCGCGCGCAGGGTCATCAAGGAGATACTCGAGCGCCTGCGGTTCCTCGTCGACGTCGGCCTTGACTACCTTACTCTCGAGCGCGCCACCGCCACGCTCTCGGGAGGCGAGGCGCAGCGTATCAGGCTCGCCACGCAGATAGGATCTGGCTTGATGGGGGTGCTCTACATCCTTGACGAGCCTTCCATCGGACTGCACCAGCGTGACAACGCAAGGTTGATCGCCACGATGGAACGGCTCCGGGAGCTCGGCAACACGGTTATCGTCGTCGAGCACGACGAGGAGACGATAAGGGCCGCGGATTTCGTTGTGGACATGGGTCCGGGTGCAGGCGAGCACGGCGGTCACATCGTGTGCGTGGGCACTCCCGATGACATCGTGCGTTGCGAGGACTCGCTTACCGGAGCGTATCTTGCTGGCAGCTGTGCAGTGCCGATCCCTAGCGAGCGCAGAGTGCGCACGAAGGGCTCCATCAGGCTTTCGGGGGCGCAGGAGCACAACCTCAAGGACATCGATGTCGAGTTCCCCCTCGGCTCGCTCGTGCTGATCACTGGTGTCTCGGGGTCGGGAAAGTCTTCCCTCGTCACCGACACCCTGGCGCCAGCGTTGGCAAACAAGCTGCAGCGTGCCCGGAAGCGTACGGGCAGGTACCGGTCGATATCTGGTCTTGAGACGATCGACAAGGTCATCGACATCGATCAGTCTCCGATCGGACGCACCCCCCGCTCTAACCCCGCGACGTACACAGGCGTATGGGATGACATACGCTCGCTTTTCGCCTCCACTCCTGAATCGAAGGCTCGTGGATACGCTCCGGGAAGGTTCTCTTTCAATGTGAAGGGGGGCAGATGCGAGGCGTGCAAAGGGGACGGCCAGATCAAGATCGAGATGCACTTCCTGCCCGATGTGTACGTGCCGTGTGAGGTCTGTAAGGGGGCGCGCTACAACCGCGAGACACTGCAGGTCACTTACCGAGGAAAGACCGTGAGTGATGTGCTGAGCATGACCGTCGAAGAAGCGCTGCACTTCTTTGAGAACATCCCTCCTATCAAGCGTAAGCTTCAGACGTTGTACGACGTCGGGCTCGGCTACCTGCGTCTCGGCCAGCCGGCGACGACGCTGTCTGGCGGTGAGGCTCAGCGCGTGAAGCTCGCAAGCGAGTTGCAGCGCCGATCGACAGGGCGCACGTTCTACATCCTTGACGAGCCGACGACAGGCCTGCACTTCGACGACGTCCGCCAGCTGCTGAACGTGCTCCAGCGGCTTGTCGAGGGGGGCAACACCGTCTTGGTCATCGAACACAACCTCGACGTCATCAAGAGCGCCGACTACATCATCGATCTCGGCCCGGAGGGCGGAGACGCGGGCGGAGAGATAGTGGTGGTGGGAACGCCCGAGGAGATCGCCGCGTGCGAGCGCTCGCACACCGGTCGGTTCCTGCGACCCGTGCTTGAAGGTCGCGGTGCCACCGTCCACCCGGAGGGCCGCAGAGCGGTGGGATGCTCGTGAGTGCAGCGGTGATCAAGAGGGTGCCGGTCGGCGTGTGGGTGGCCCTGGCGCTTATCGGTGCGACGGCGCTTGGATGGTACGCGTTCTCGATGTGGGGCAGCAAGAAGGTTGATCCGCTCGGCCCGTCAAGCCGCGAGGAGATCGTGCTGCGCACCTTGCGGCTCGCTGGAATCGAGCACGCTGTCATCGGATCTGACACGCGCATAGCGCTGCTTCGTATGGACCTAGCTGGCCCCGCATCGCCACCGGATGTGGAGATCGCATGGCAGACGGCGTTTGCAGCGCTCGCAGGCGCGTATGGCGGAGCCGAAGGATATGTCGTGCAGATCTTCGCCGATGGGGCACCGCTCGTGGAGCTTTCAGCTCCGGGTGGAGATGTGCGTGATGCCGTGAGGGCAGATGACCCCATCGCGCTTCGCCGTGGTACGAACGCGGCCTTCATCGCAGTCCAGTCACACCGTGGTGAGCCAGTCGCGCGTGAGCGGGCAGGCGGTGCCGTCGGGGTGGCGCCGGTCGCCGATGTCATGGCGGCCGAGGATCTTATGGCGGCGACACCTGTTGATGCCACACCGATGCCTGAGAGCGCCGTGGCTGTTGACGCCCATCTTTCGGGCGGCTATCTGGACGCTAAGAACCGCGCCGCAGGCCTTCTCGATGACGGCGGGCCGACCGTTGAGGCCGCCGAGCGCCTTGCAGCCATCGCCTCAGCGATGCGCCTTGGCGCCCCCGCGGTCATCGCGCCAGGTGCCGGGGAGTCAGCTCTCGCGCGCTTCATCGAGCGGTTAGGGGTGGCGCTTGAGAAGTCGGAGGCCGCTGGAGTCGATGGGCTGCGTGAAGAGGTCGAGACCCTCTCTCAGCTCGGTGACCGCGCGTCCGGCGCGCGCGTGCGCTCGTTGCTCCTCGCAGCAGAGGCGCTTGCAGACACAGCCAGCGGCCGCAGTCTGCTAGCTGATACTGTGGTGGTCACACGCGAGGTCGCGCGCGCCCCGCTGGAGCCGGGACCGCCGAGAGACGCGCTTCTTGCAGCCACAGGCTCACCTGAGGCCGCCCGAGATGTGGTAGACGTGCGGGCGCTCATGCGCGACGAGTCTTTGGATGTCACTCTCGATACGGTGGCGACAGGCGCTGCGCTTCCTGCGCGCGTGCTTCGTCTGCATGCGCGCGGATCCAACCCGCCCGCGCTCATGTGGGGCGTCGCGAATGGGAACCAGACGGCATCGGCTGATGTGTGGCTGGGGTATCGCCGCTCGGACGGGGCCGTGTTCTGGCTTGCCGGCCCCGAGGGCCAGGTGGCGCTTACCGACGGATCCGTTCGGGGATGGGCTTACGCACGCCAGCGTGCAGCTCTTGTGGAGGCAGCGCACAGCGGTCACGTGCTCGCGTACTTCGGGACGGAGTGAGCACGTGGATATGGGTCGCCCCACTCTCTCCGAACAAACCAATCAGGTACCCGATACACCAGGTGTGTACCTGTGGAAAGGCGCTGCTGACCAAGTGCTGTATGTCGGCAAGGCGAAGTCGCTTCGCAAGCGCATGCGGCAGTATATCCTCGGCCAGGACGAGCGCGAGAAGGTCCCGCTGCTCATGGCACAGGTGACATCGTTTGACTACGTCGTCACCGATAATGAGGTTG
>JAVEVF010000076.1:0-9132 GCA_034005175.1 Coriobacteriia bacterium
CCTCCGGCTGCGCGTGGTCGGCGAGGTCTCCGAGTTCGCCGACAAGCCAGGTTATCGTGCGGCGTATTTTACCGTCACCGATGGTGACGCGGCTATGCAGTGTCTGATGTGGCGCGAGCAGTATGCTGATTCCGGCGTGACGCTGCGCAGCGGGATGCTCGTCGAGATGGTTGGCGTGTTTTCGGCGTACGCCGCGAAGGGACGGATGCAGTTTGTCGTCCGATCCCTTTCGCTTGCGGGAGAAGGGCGGCTGCGTCTGCAGGTAGCACAGCTCGCCCGGCGCCTTGAGGCCGAGGGGCTCATGCGCCCTGATCGTAAGCGTGTGTCTCCTCGGTACCCCATGCGCATCGGGCTTGTGACGTCTCCGCGCGGAAAAGCCGTTCATGACGTGCTGAGGACCCTGAAGCGGCGATATCCTCTCGCGGAAGTGCTTCTCGCCGGCGTCACTGTCGAAGGCGTGGAAGCCCCTGCCGCCATCGTCGCGGGCCTCGAGCTGGTGTGCGAGGCGGGTTCGGATGTGGTGTTACTGGTGCGGGGCGGAGGATCTTACGAGGATCTGATGCCCTTCAACGACGAACGCGTAGCCCGGGCGATCGTCGCATGTCGTGTGCCGGTGGTCACCGGTATCGGCCATGAACCCGACACATCGATTGCAGACATGGTGGCGGACCTGAGGGCATCTACCCCTACAGCTGCGGCAGAGGCGGTGGCGCCTTCTTCACAGGAGCTCAGCGCTGTCATGCAGAAGACGAAGCGGCTTCTCGGAAAGGCGCTGCAGCACCGCGTACAGACTACCGAGCACCGTGTGGCGGTGCTTGCGCAGCGGCCGGTGTTCACCGACGTGACGATGCTCACGGGCGTTCCCGCACAGGCGCTGGACGACGCAGCGATCTCCCTGCGGCGCGCTCTTCCGGTCCGTCTGGGAAGGGACGAGGAGCAGATTGCGGGATATGCACATGCTTTACTGAATGCGGGTCTGCGGTTGCTCGGTCCGCCTACGAGTGAGGTGGAGCGTCTGCAACGAGATGTGATGCGCGGGGGCCGACTTCTCATCGAGCGAGCCGAGGAAGCAGTCACGTACGGGGCCACTCGCCTACACGACCTGTCGCCTGTGGCCATACTCGGGCGGGGATATGCTGTATGCAGGGCGGCAGAAGGTGGTGCAGTCGTTCGTGCAGCAGGAGAGCTGACCGCTGGTGAGCGCGTGGATGTCATGCTTGGTGAAGGTGAGATCGGTTGCGTCGTCGAGACGATCAGGGAGGAGGAGGGCGATGGATGACCAGAATACTCCAACGGTTGAGGAGTTGAGCTTCGGGGCGGCGCTCGAAGAGCTTGAGTCGATTGTGACGGCGCTGGAAAGCGGAGAGCTGGAGTTGGAGGAGAGCCTCAGTCGTTATCAGCGGGGCGTGGCATTGTTGCAGACGCTCAGGGCGAAGCTTGCCGATGCGCAGCAGAAGGTCACGGCGCTGATGGGAGAGCTGGAGGGCGAAATCACTGAATCGGCAGACCAATAGTGTGATTCCTACGCTACACTTCGTCTTGAAGATGCCGGGCGAGTCCCCACCGAGATGAGGGTACATGGAAACCTGCGTATTCTGCAAGATCGCGCGAGGCGAGATTCCCGTTCAGCCCGTGTATGAAGACGAGCATGTCCTCGCGTTCGATGACATGTCCCCACAGGCTCCAGTGCATGTGCTTGTCATTCCGAGAGAGCACTACGAGCACCTCGGCGATGGTATCCCCGCCGAGGAGGTGGCGAGCCTATTCGGCGTCGTCCCTGAGGTCGCGCATCGCGCGGGCGTGGACCAGAGCGGTTATCGGGTGATCGTCAACGCAGGGCGTGATGCGAATCAGACTGTCCCACACCTTCACGTCCACGTGTTGGGTGGCAAACCGATGCTGCACGAGATGGTGACGTTTGCTGAGGGAGAGCGCGATGTCTGAGGACGCCAGCTTGGGAAGGATCGCGGTTGTCACGGACTCCACATCAGACCTCCCCGACGAGATCTGCGATCAATACGGAATAACGCGTGTCCCGCTCGACGTCATCATCGACGGTCAGACCTGGCTCGATGGCGAGATGTCACAGCAGGAGTTCTTTGATCGCATGAAGGTCGCAAGAGCGCTTCCCACAACCTCGCAGCCCTCGGCCGGCGCGTTCGTCGACGTGTACACGAAGCTCCTGGACCGCTTCTCCCATGTCGTATCCGTGCACATCTCCTCAGATCTCTCGGGAACCATCGCGTCAGCTCAGGCAGGCGCTGAGCAGTTCGCGAACAAAGTCACCGTGTTTGACTCACGCAACCTTTCGTGGGGTCTTGGTTTCCAGGTGATAGAAGCCGCGAAGGCAGCGCGTGCGGGTGAGACACTCGATTCTGTGATGGAGCGCTTGGCGAAGGTTCGTGAGCGAGTGCAGATGCTTGTGGGCGTGGACAACCTCGAAAACCTCGTGAAGGGCGGACGTGTCGGCAAGGTTGCGGGATTCTTGGGAAGCATGCTCAATCTCAAGGTCACCTTCACGGTGACTGACGGCGTCTTTGAGCCCGTCGCGCGTACGCGCGGTGCGAAGGCAGCGCTTGCCCACACGCTTGACTGGGTGGAGTCACGCATGGGAGGTACTCGTCGCGGCGCGTTTTGCGTGCTGCACGCTCTTTCCGAGGATCGTGCGCGCTGGCTTGCGGACGAACTGCTGAAGAGATTTGACGTGAGTGAGATGCACATCGTCCCGACAGGATCGGTCATTGCCACCCACACAGGCACAGGGTGGGCGGTCGCATTCGTTCCCGAGGTGTAGGTGGGTGAGACCGACGGTTCGTGTGACGTTCACGCCGGCGCATCGAACCGTCGGCGTAGCGCCAGGAACGCGGCTGCTGGATGCAGCCGCAGCGGCCGGGGTGGTCATCGTCGCGCCGTGTGGTGGCCGAGGCGCATGCGGCCGCTGTGCCGTGCGGGTGATTGAGGGTGCGCTTGCTCCTCCTGACGAGCGCGAACAAGCGGCGCTCTCGCGCGCACGGCTCCGAGACGACCGCGTCCGCTTGTCGTGCATGGCGACCGTGGAGGGCGATGTCACCGTCCACACCTTAGGGACAGGAAGGTCCGCTGGCCGCGCCCTCACGCAGACACAGCGTGTGAGCCGTGTGGTTGCTGGTGTGGATCTCGGCACGACGACCGTCGCAGCACAGCTCGTGGATGCGGATCGTCGGGCGACCATCGCCGCATCGAGTGCGCCCAACCGCCAGGCGTGCTTCGGCGCTGATGTGCTGTCACGGCTCTCAGCTGCACAAGGCGGCATGACTGAGGACTTGCGAAATGCCGCCCGCACCTCTGTCAGTGAGGTGCTCGACGGTGCGATGAAGTCGGCGGACGTGGCGGTGGACAGGCTGGAGCGCATCGTCATCGCTGCCAACACCGTGATGGCCTCGCTGTTCGCAGGCGCAGGCATCGAGGGGCTGACGGCTCATCCCTTCCACCATGACCTGCACGGAAGGGAGCTACTGGGAGTAGGCGTCCTCCGTGCACCCTACGAACACGTGGAGACGGTGCTTGTGCCCCCCGTTGCTGCATTCGTGGGTGGGGATCTCACTGCGGGCCTTATGGCCGAGGGCCTTGCATCGGATGCCGATGGCGTCTTGTACGCGGACCTCGGGACCAACGCTGAAGTCGCAGCGTTTGTGGGCGGGCGTGGTGTCGTCGCGTCGGCGCCTGCAGGCCCCGCATTTGAGGGATGGGGCATCGCATGCGGAGGCCAGCAGGGCCCCGGTGGCCTCGTTGCTGTTCGAGTGGAGGATGACGCCGTTCTGAAGCCCGTGTTCGAGGGTGAGAGCGAGACCCACCTCACCGCATCGGGATTGATCTCGGCAGTTGCTACCCTGAGGCGGATGGGCCATCTCGACGAGGGCGGCCTTATGCACGCCGAAGGCCCCTTGAGTGAGCGATTCTTTGTCGTCGATGACATGCATGCGGTATCCCTGAACAACAACCCCTCCGACAGAAGTGTGTACCTCAGCCAGCTGGATGTGCGTGCGTTGCAAGCTGCCAAGGCCGCTGTCGCTGTCGGGCTTCGCGTCGTCGCAGCGGAGGCAGGGTTGGGCAGGCACAATCTGCGAGAAGTGGTCGTCGTTGGGGCATTTGGTGGTGCCGTCGATGCGCATGATCTTGTCGATCTCGGCATACTGCCGGGTTGTGCTGGTTCGCTGACGCGCGCAGCACCCGATGCGGCGGTACGTGGGGCCGCAGACATCGCTCTCGATATCGTGCTCATGGATGATGCGCGTTCAATCGCAGGTACCGTTGAACTCGTGGATCTAGCTGGAAGATCTGCGTTCACACAGGAGTACATCGAAGCCATCGCGCTGACGCCGTACGACCTGTAAGCTCACTAGCTTGCGAAAACCGAAGACCCCGGCCTTCGGGCCGGGGTCTTCATATTCCTTCCCCTACCTACCCCTGAGTCTCTGGCGGAGGCATGTGGCTGCCTGGTTTCCACATGCACGTCGGGATGCCGGTCGCGACGTCCGCCCTCTTTGCTGTCCGGATCCCCCGGTCAGCGTTGCTGGGAAGGGAAGAGTATCTGCGGCCACGATACATGAAAGAAGCGCGCTTCGCAATGTGTGCAAGATGTGGATTTCGCAGTGCGCGCCGCCGGGTGACACGCGGGGGCGCATGTACACCGTTGACCGAGCGCTAGGGGCCGTCTACCTGATTAGGCGACGCGCATACACTGAATCTCGCGGTAGCATGAACGTATCCCGAGGTCCTTGCGATTCTACGCGTGTCCGCCAGACCCCGGGAACGTACGGCAGATGGCGGCTGTACGGGAGAAAGTGACGTCACGACCAAGGGGGCCGCTTATGACTGAGAAGTCGACCTCGATCGAATCGTTGATGAAGGAACTGCGCGTGGTAGATCCCCCCGAGTGGGTGCGAGAGCGCGCGCACATCAAATCCATGGATGAGTACGAGGAGATGTACCGGCGCTCGGTCGAAGACCCCGAAGGTTTCTGGGCCGAGATGGCCGAGGAGTACCTCTACTGGCACAAGAGGTGGGACAAGGTCTTGGATTGGGAGTTTGATACGCCCCGAGTGGAGTGGTTCAAGGGCGGCAAGACCAATGTCACCTACAACTGCATCGACCGTCACCTCACCACGTGGCGCCGCAATAAGGCCGCTCTCATCTGGGAGAGTGACGAAGGGCGCACGAAGATGTACACCTACCAGTCCTTGTACTACAAGGTCTGCCGCTTCGCGAACGTGCTGAAGAAGCACGGAATCAAGAAGGGTGACAGGGTAGCGATCTATCTACCCATGATCCCTGAGCTGCCCATCGCCATGCTTGCCTGTGCACGAATCGGCGCTATTCACTCCGTCGTTTTCGGAGGATTTTCCGCGCAGGCGCTCCGTGACCGCATCCAGGACTCCGAAGCCAAGATGCTCATCACTGCCGATGAGGGTATCCGCGGCGGCCGTATCGTTCCGCTCAAGGCCGAGGCCGACACGGCCTTGCTGGAGTGCCCGATGATCGAGTCAGTAATCGTGGTCTCGCGCGCTCGCACGCGTGTCGACATGGAGCCGGGCCGTGACTTCTGGTATCACGAGGAGGTTCGCGCGGCAGACATCGGTCGACACTGCGAGATCGAATGGGTGGACGCCGAGGACCCGCTCTTCATCCTCTACACCTCAGGGTCGACGGGCAAACCCAAGGGAGTGCTGCACACTACCGGCGGCTATCTGCTTTTCGCCACGATGACCTTCAAGTACACCTTTGACTACCACGACGAGGATGTCTTCTGGTGTACAGCGGACATCGGCTGGGTCACGGGGCACTCCTACATCGTGTACGGGCCCCTGTCTCTCGGCGCCACCTCGGTGATGTTCGAAGGCGTGCCCACATATCCTGATCCGGGCCGATTCTGGCAGGTCTGTGAGAAGCATGGGGTGAACCAGTTCTATACCGCTCCCACGGCCATTCGTGCGCTCATGAAGTCTGGCGAGGAGTGGCCTGCCAAGTACGATCTTTCGAGCCTTCGCGTACTCGGCACGGTGGGCGAACCTATCAACCCTGAGGCATGGATGTGGTACTACACGCATGTCGGACGTGAGCGTGTTCCTATCGTGGACACCTATTGGCAGACCGAGACAGGCGGACACCTCATAACGAACCTGCCGGGCGCCACACCTCAGAAGCCCGGTTCGGCAACACGGCCCTTCTTCGGTGTGCGTCCGGTTGTGCTCAACGAGGACCAATCGGAGACACCGCTGGGAGCAGGCGGCAGGCTGTGCATCGAGTTCCCCTGGCCGGGCATGTTGCGTGGCACATGGGGAGACTCCGATAACGAGCGTGTGAAGGAAGTCTACTTCACGACCTTCCCTGGCAAGTACTTCACCGGTGATGGAGCGCGCAAGGATGAGGACGGCTACTACTGGCTGCTTGGCCGAGTGGACGACGTCATCAACGTCTCGGGCCATCGCATGGGGACTGCCGAGGTCGAGAGTGCCCTCGTAAGCCATGCCAGCGTCGCAGAAGCCGCAGTCGTCGGCTTCCCGCATGACATCAAGGGCGAGGGGATCTACGCATACGTGATTCTGAAGTCCGACCAGACGCCGAGCGAGGATCTCAAGAAGATGCTCTCAGGACATGTCCGTGTCGATATCGGGCCGATAGCCAAGCCCGATGTCATACACTTCGTGCCGGAGCTTCCCAAGACGCGCTCTGGTAAGATCATGCGCCGCATCCTGCGCAAGATCGCTGCTGGCGAGACGGACATGGAGGCATTCGGTGACATCTCCACACTCGCCGATCCCTCAATCGTGACGACCATCTTAGAGACCAGGCCTCAATAGGACGATTCTTTGAGCCTCATGTGGCTCGACAGATTCGGGAGGCCCCGACTCCGCTTGGGGTCGGGGCCTTCGCCATGGTGTAGACTACTCGGGGTTTGCATGTTTCCTTCGACCGGCAACGAGAGGGAATGCCCGCATGGCCTTCAATGACCTGTTTCTGAGAGCGTGCCGACGTCAGCCCACAGAACGCACCCCGATCTGGATGATGCGACAGGCGGGGCGCTACATGCCAGAGTACCGCGCCATCCGCAAGGACCACGATTTTCTGCAGATGTGCAAGCAGCCCGAGCTTGCAGTCGAAGTCACGCTCCAACCGGTTGACCTCATCGGGGTGGACGCTGCCATCCTATTCGCCGACATCCTGCTTCCGCTTGAGGGGATGGGGCTGGAACTCTCCTTTGCGAAGGGTGAGGGTCCGGTTATTCACAACCCCGTGCGCGATCTGTCCGATGTCGAGCGGCTTCGGGTGTCTGATGCGATCGCCGATACCGGCTATGTCATGGAAGCCATCAGACAACTCCGATGCGAGCTGCGAGACAAAGTACCGCTCATCGGGTTCGCAGGAGCACCGTTCACTCTGGCGTCGTACATGATCGAAGGCGGCTCGACGCGCGCATATGTGAAGTGCAAGAGCCTCATGTGGTCGGATCCCGCGGCGTGGGACCGTCTCATGCAGGTGACGACGGACACCGTCATCGAGTACCTGCTTGCACAGGTCGAGGCGGGGGCGCAGGCGGTGCAGGTCTTCGACTCATGGGTGGGTTTCCTCTCTCCGGGCGATTACGCGCGCTCGGTTCTTCCGCACACCCAACGGCTCATCGAAGAGGTGAGCAAAGGCGGCGTGCCGGTCATTCATTTCGCCAACAACGCCACTGCCATGCTATCGATGGTTAAAAGCGCAGGTGGTGACGTCATCGGATTGGACTGGCGTGTGGATATCTCCGACGCCATCAACTGGGTCGGCCCTGACTTCGCGCTCCAGGGCAACCTCGATCCGATGACGCTGTTTGCGCCAGTAGATGTGATCGACAGAGCCGCGCGCGAGATTCTGGAGAAGGTGGGGACGAGGCCGGGGCATATATTCAACCTCGGACACGGCATTCACAAAGACACAGATCCAGAGCATGCTCGGGCGCTGGTGCGATCGGTGCGCGAGCATTCGTCGCGTATCCGAGGAGGTAGTGTGTCATGAACGATCAGCAAGCACACCCCACGGCGATCATGCTCGTGGGGTTCGGGGGCCCCGATAGCATCGAATCAGTGCGCCCATTCATGCGCAACCTGATGGGTCACGAGCCTCCGGACGAGCTGGTAGCGCGTGTCGAGCGCCGCTACCTCACCATCGGTGGTGAATCCCCGCTGACAGCCATCGCTTATCAGCTGGCTCGAGCTCTTGAGGCCAAGTTTGCCGAGGCCGAGAAGGATGTCCCGGTAGTGCTTGGGATGCGGTACTGGCCGCCATTCATCGGAGAGACCCTGCGTGGCCTGCACCACCATGGCTTTCGCAAAGTCGTCGCGGTGTCTCTCTCGCCATTTGACTCCAAGGTCGCCACAGGTGCGTATCGCGACGCGGTCGATGAAGTGCTCGGTGACCTCGAGGGCATGGAAGTCGTATGGGCGCCGGCGCTGTATACCCTCACGGGGTTCGGCGGATTGCACACTGGTGCCGCGGCCGAGGCCCTAACGGACCTCAAGGATCACCGGCCAGCTCTGCTCATCTTCACCGCGCACAGCCTTCCTGAAGACGATCTAGTCGACGATGACCCATATGTCACGCAGCTACGTGGCCTTGTCGACCGGATGGTTGCCATTCTTCAGATGGAGAAGGGGGGCGACGTAAACGGCTCGGACCCGCGTCTAGCGGGAATACGCGGGTACGGCTCGCTGGCCGGCCCCCAGCCGTGGCTGATTGCATATCAGTCTCAAGGACATCGCCCAGGCAAGTGGCTTGGGCCCAACATCAACGATGTCGCCGAGGCCGCTATACGAGGTGGGATCTTCAAGTCGATAGCCGTCTCCCCAGTGGGATTTGCCACTGACCATATGGAGACCCTATACGATCTCGACGTGCTCTTGGCCGGTGATGTGTTGGACGCAGGGCTGGAGTTTGCCCGCGCACCGGTCCCCAACACCGATGAGTTGATCGTGGGCTCCATCTACGAGTCTGTTGACCCCCTGATCTAGCCAGACCGGGCCGAAGGAGAGGCGCATGAGGCAGATCGTCATCATTGGTGGGGGAGTCGCCGGGCTTGCCGCCGCATACAAGGTGGCACGCGCGGCTGCCGAGGGCAAC
>JAVEVF010000077.1:0-9054 GCA_034005175.1 Coriobacteriia bacterium
CAGACGACCCCGATGAATCCCTGAAGTACGGCCAGCAGATCGTGGATCGGCTGTTCGCGCTCACGCGAATCATCCGCCTGGTGGGCGTTGTGTTCGTGGCGATGCTTGCCGTGGTGAGCCTCATCTTCATCAACAACACCATCAGGCTCGCCATCTATTCGAGGCGCAAGGAGATAGCCATCATGCGCCTTGTCGGGGCGTCGAACTGGTTCATCCGGGCGCCCTTCCTGCTTGAGGGTGTCATACAAAGCTTGATTGGCGCTGCGTTGGCCATCCTCACCCTTGTCGCGGTTCAGGCACTCGTCATGCCTCGCATCCAGGAGACCGTGACGTGGTTACCGGTAGGGTTGGGGAGCGGTGCAGCAGCGCAGCTCTCCTTGGTGCTCATCGGGGCAGGTGTCTTCATCGGCCTTACAGGATCAGGTCTTGCGCTCAGGCGCTACCTGAGGGTCTAGGGACCTGGCGCAACACGACTCAGGACAGGAACCCTCATGAAGCGCACAAGCTTGTACGTATTCCTGTCGCTTGTTGGCCTTATGGTGCTGGCAGCGGCGTTTCTCGGCGGCGTGGTCTTTGACCGGGCGGTCGATTGGTCAGCGTGGGTTCGCGCCGTCCCTGACCCCGGGCCAACCGTTGGCGACCACGTCGATGAAGTGAGGCGCTTGCTCGAACGGGAGGCTCTTGAGCCGTCGAGTGATGAATCGATGACGGCGGGCTCGGTGCAAGGACTGCTTGATTCGCTTGACGACCAGTACGCGGTGTATCTCGATGCCAAGCACTTCGAGTACTTCAACTCGCAGACCGAGGGTGAGTTCTTCGGGATAGGTGTGAACATCTCAGAGCGTGAAGGCGTGGTGTACGTGGTGTCCACGATCGAGGGCACCCCTGCCGAGGAGGCCGGTCTTAAGGCCGACGACGAGATCGTGTCCATCGATGGCGAGACACGCGAGCGTTGGGACACCGACGAGGTGGTCACGCGCGTACGAGGGCCCGAGGGCACCGAGGTGAAGCTCGGCATCCGGCGACCCGGGGAAGATGGGCTGCTGTCGTTCTCGATCAAGAGGGCGCAGATCGACATCCCCAACATCATGGCTGAGATGCTGGAGGGGGATGTCGGCTACGTTCGGCTACTCACGTTCAATGCGAAATCCGCCGAGGACCTTGCTGCCAAGATCACGGAGTTGCAGGCTGAGGGGGCCACATCGCTCATCTTGGATGTGCGCGACAACCCCGGCGGTCTGCTCACCGCAGCCGTGGACGTGGCATCCCTGTTCATCGAGGACGGCATTGTCGTGCGTGTGGAAGAGCGTGGTGCGCCCGAGAGCACGATGCGCACGAACGGCAACACAGCAACTGATGCTCCGATGGTGCTGCTCGTCAACAACAACTCCGCCTCGGCAAGCGAGATTCTCGCCGGCGCACTGCAGGACCATGCGCGCGCGAAGCTGGTGGGCGAGAAGACGTTCGGGAAGGGAAGCGTGCAGACCGTCGAGCGGCTCAGTTGGGGTGGCGGCGTGAAGTTCACCATCGCCCACTACCTTACGCCGAAGAGCCGCAAGATCAACGGGGTCGGGGTCACGCCCGATGTGGTAGTGGAGATGGACCCAGCGCTAGAGGCCGATCATGGCGATGACGTGCAGCTGCAAAGAGCCGTGAAAGAGGCGCACGCGCTGTCGCGCTAGGCTCTCTGGCGACGGGTGCGGCGCTGCGAAGCTGTGCGAAGGCGCGTGCGAGGGTGCGGGCTACTCGCCTTCGTCATCATCTTCCGCAAGCACGAACGCACCGTGGTCGAACTGGGCGTCGTCTATCAGCCGCATCTGACTGTGGGTCAGGTCGCCCTCATCCTCAGGCAAGGTGCTTAAGGTGAGCAAGCTGCCGTCACCGAACAACCGCACGGTGCATCGGCCGGAATCATCAGTCTCGAAGTCCAGGTACCTGAAGCTCGCGACGTTCAGGAACAGACAGCCGTTCACCGCCATCGTCGCCGACTTGGGGTGAGCCATGAGCTTGACGAGTGTCGCCTCGCCTTGCGAGATGACAGACCCGTCGACTTCGTAGGTGAACTCGACGCTTTCAAGGCTCTCAAGTGCGCGAACCATGTCGCGCGGGTGTGCTATCGTTCCGCTGCCGATGAAGCAAGGGGCAAGCGGTCTGAGCGGTTCCATGTCACGTGCTCCAGGGTCGTAGGCGAGGGCACAGCATACATGGATTCTACCAGGCGGTCAAAGGAACGAGCCTGCTCTGGGGTACGTTCTGTACGACCGGAGAAGGAGGGGCTGTGGCCCGTAACAGGCGCGTGGACAAGGCCCGCAAAGGTGGATTGGTAGTCGGGCGCATCATCATCAATCGCCGAGGATACGGCTTCGTCGAGGCCGATGAAGGCGACATCTACGTATCTGCACGCGACTCGGGAGGCGCGATGCACCGCGATCTCGTGGGTGTGAGGTTGACGGCGTCGCAGCGCGGACATGGGCGTTCGGGTGTCGTGCTCAAGGTGCTCGAGCGCGCGAATGAGACCGTCGTCGGCCGCTATGAGCGCCACGGACGCATCGGCATCGTGGTGCCGCTCGATCCACGCATCCGCACGGAGGTCTTCGTGTCCGCGCGCGATGGCGCAGATGTGCAGGACGGCGACGTAGTGGTCGCTCGGCTGACCGCCTACCCCAGCAAGCACAGCGCTGCACAAGGCGTTGTGGAGGAAGTGCTTGGCAAGGAAGGCGATCCGGGGCTGGAGATAGAGGTCATCATTCGCGAGCACGGCCTTCGCACGGAGTTCCCCGCCGAAGCGCTCGCTGAGGCTGCTGCCGAACAGCTCGACATCGAGACGCAGGTCACCGCAGGGAACCGTGAGGACCTGCGCGGAGTGTTCACCGTCACCATCGACCCTGTTGATGCACGCGACTTCGACGATGCCATCAGCATCGAGCACGTGGACGGCCGCGTGCGCCTCGGCGTGCATATCGCAGACGTTTCTCACTACGTTCAGTGGGACTCGGCGCTAGACAGGGAGGCCCGACGGCGCGCGACGAGCGTGTATCTCGTAGACCGCGTGCTGCCGATGCTCCCTGAGCACATCTCCAACGAGATCTGCTCGCTGAATCCAGGCGAAGACCGACTCGCCTTCTCGGTGATCATGGACCTCTCTCCCGATGCGGTTGTGGAATCCTACCGGCTCACTCCGTCGGTGATCCGCTCCGACCGTCGATTCGACTACGACAGCGTGCAGTCATGGTTAGATGGTGAGCAGGCGTTTCCGGACGAGGAGAGCGAGAAGGTCCTACGCGCGTTCCTGCGCATCGCGCAAGCCATCGGGAAGCGGCGCGTCGCGCGTGGAGGGCTGGACTTCGAGACGGTCGAGGCCAAAGTCATCCTCGCCGAGGACAACATCACGCCAATCGACGTGCGCATACGGGAGCGAACGGACGCGACCAACATGATCGAGGAGGCCATGATCCTTGCCAACGAGGTCGTGGCGGGGCACATGACCCGTGCCGGTGCGCCGATGGTCTACCGCATCCACGAAGATCCCGACTCCGACGCGCTCTCTCAGGTGGCGGTGGTCCTCAAGGAGTTCGATTACCCCATCAAAGACATCCACTCGGCCTCACCCGCGACATTTCAGCGCATCGTACGATTCGCGCACAACAGGCCTGAGCAACGGCTCATCAACTCGCTTTTGTTGCGCGCGCTCCAGCGAGCGCGGTACACGGACTACCTCGGCTCTCACTTCGGGCTTGCAAGCAAGGCATACTGCCATTTCACGAGCCCCATCCGCCGCTATCCCGACCTGCTCGTGCACCGGCTGCTTCGAGCGCAGTTGGCCGGGGAGCTTGACGCAGAGCCCGCTGCATCGATCACCAACGAGCTGGAGTGGCTTGCCGAGCACTGTTCGATCATGGAACGAGAGGCCGAGGCGGCCGAGGACGATTCGGTGCGCGTGAAGCTCGCCGAACTCATGGCAGCGCATGTCGGCGAGGTATTCGAGGGGCTCATCACCGGTGTGCACTCGTTTGGGCTGTTCGTCCAGCTTGACAACACTGCCGAGGGGCTCGTGCACGTGAGCACCATGCGCGATGACTACTACCACCTCGACCCCGAGCGCTTCATGCTTGTGGGCGAGGAGCGTCGCAGGGGATACCGTCTCGGGGAGCGTATGGCCGTCCGAATCCTGGGCGTGAGCGTGTCTCAGGGGCGCATCGACCTCGAGCCGGCGTGAGGTGGGTGGGTGATGAGGCGATACCGGCACGTGACCGTGACGGCTGTGGCGCTCACTGTCATCTTCGTGGTGGCGGCATGTGTGCCTGCCGGTCGGCACTTCGCACCGGAAAAGTGGCCGTCGGTCCGAGAAGAACACGGGACCATCGAGGTCACAGCGACGCCACTGCCCGCCGAAGCGCCGCCTCAGCGCGTGCGTGCCCAGCTCCCTGAGCCTGCTGCTGAGAGCCCTCCTCGGCCCGGAGCGCCCTCGACGCAGGACCTCTCGGCATGCGGGAAGCTGCCAAACATCTCGCGGTCGTGGTATTACGTGGCGGCTGGTGCCGGGCGCGTGCCCACCGTTCCGACAGATGTCGCTGCCATCGTTGCGCGCAGCGGGGCGCTTTGGCGCGTGCCAACCACAGAGAAGGTCGTGTACCTCACGTTCGACCAGGGCTACGAGGCGGGTTTCACCGCACGCATCCTCGACACACTGCGTGCCAAAGGGGTGCATGCGACGTTCTTTTTGACGGGCAGCTACGTTCGTGACGAGCCCGATCTCGTCAGGCGGATGGCTGCCGAGGGCCACCTGGCTGGAAACCACACGCGCACGCACCCCTCGCTTCCCACGCTGGCAGGAGACGTGGCGGCGTTTACCGAGGAGTACCGTTCTGTGGAGCGCGCGTATCGGGAGGTGACGGGCCGCACGCTTGCGCGCTACGGGCGCCCCCCACGCGGTGAGTATAGCGAGCGCACGCTGTGCATGGTGGGGACGCTCGGCTACACGAGCGTGATGTGGAGCTTCGCTCATCGTGACTGGCTGCTCGATGATCAGCCGCCTGTGGACGTGGCCTACAAGCGCATCGTCGACGGCGCACATCCGGGCGCCATCATGCTTCTGCACTCGGTCTCCGAGAGCAACACACTCGCCCTTCCCCGCGTCATCGATGAGCTGCGCCGCCGTGGATACCGCTTCGGCACGCTCGACGAGATCCGGTAACGCGTACCGATGCGCCGTATGCCTGGCCATTGCACGGCACCGAGGGCAAAGACCGCCGGACGGTGGCTCCAAGAAACGCTTCGTAAACGCCGGTAACGGTGGAATGACGGTGTGTGAACCGCTCGACGCTTTCGTTCTACGCTGAAAGGGTCGCGTACCCAGCAGGGGAGGTTCCCATGTATGACGTGTGCATCATCGGGGCAGGCCCGGCAGGATCGGCGGTCGCTCGGCTGATGCGCCCGGGTCTGAGGGTGCTGCTGGTCGACAAGAGACGGTTGGACCGGGAGCCTCAGGACTCCCAGAGCCCTGTGAAACTGTGTGGTGGCTTGTTGGCGCCCTCGGCGCAACGCGAACTCGCCCGGCAAAGGCTAGCGCTGCCGGCTCGCGTGATCTCGGCCCCTCAGCTGTTCGCCGTTCGCGCGGTCGACCGCGATCTGTCCATCGAACGGCATTATCAGCGCTTCTACATCAACACGGACCGCGAGGCGTTCGATCGCTGGTTGCTCGAGTTCGTTCCGCGCGAGGTGGACACGGCATTCGGGTTCTCCGCGTATCGGATTGACACATCTGAGGTTGTCCCACAGGTGTGGCTGCGTTCGACCTCGGGCTCGAGCGCAAGTGTGTGCGCGAAGGTCATCATCGGTGCCGATGGCGCGAACTCGATGGTGAGGAGGACGCTTTGCCCTCGACTGGCCGAACCCGGCTACGTCGCTTTGCAGGGTCTGTTCTCGAGGGGCTCTGACGAGGGCTCGTACGGCGCCTTCTTCGATGAGCACGTAACGGACTTCTACGGCTGGAGCATCCCGAAAGGGCCACGTGTCGCCCTCGGCGTCGCGGTGGGCCGGGGCCGAGACGCGCGCGCTGCGTTTCATGCAGTGAAATCACAGGCCAGAGAGCTCGGAATCATCGAGGGTGATCGTCTAGCGCTGGAGTCTGCGCCGTTGCGCCGCCCTCGGAGTATGCGCGACGTGGTGCTGGGAGATGACAGGTTGATATGCGTGGGCGAGGCCGCGGGTCTGATCAGCGCGAGTTCCGCCGAGGGCATCAGCTACGCGTTGCGCAGCGGAGCTGCGCTCGCCTCGGCCTTGCAGCATGGCATCGACGGGGCCAGTTCACGTTACCGGTCGCTGGTGGCGCCGGTCGTGGCCGACACGTTGCTGAAGGTCGCCAAGGCGCGTGTGTTGTACTCGACCCCTTTGAGACGGGCGATCATGCGTAGCGGCATCACCGCCATCGGCGAAGCGCATCGTGCTCCCGCAGGAGGCCTACATCCCCTCCTCGGCCGTGGCGGCGATAGCCTCGTCGATCTGGCGCCGTAGCGGTGCAGGCAAGCCGGGGATGTCGAGGTCGAGAAAGCCGCGCGTGATCATGCTCACGGCATCGTCGTGCGAGATTCCTCGGCTCATGAGGTAGAAGACCTCTTCTTCGGCGATGGGAGAGATGGCCGCTTCGTGTGAGAGTTCTGCGCCCGGTGCTCCCTCGCTTGCGAGGTCGGGAATGGCCCACTGGGTTGAGCCCTCGGAAAGCAGGATGCCCCGGCAGTCGAGGTGAGCCTTGCATTCGTTCGTGCGCGCTACGAGCCTCCCGCGAGAATACACGATGGACTGATCGCGCGAGACCGTGCGCGCGACGGCTTCCGAGCGCGAACCTGGCCCTTCTAGCAGCGTCTCGCTTCCGAGATCGATATAGGAATCGTCAAGCCCGTAGACGATGGAGTTGAAGACGGCCCGGGACCGGGCGCCTCGGCACCGCGCAACGGGGAACGACTGGATCGAGCGTACCGGGCGCAACATGACATAGTTGTTGACGTATGTGCCGTCATCATCGATGTCGATGGCTGTGCGGGGCCGGACATGGAACTGCTCGGCCCAGTTGTGGATCATGGTGAAGGTGAGACTCGCTCCCTTGCCGATGTAGAACTCGCTGATACCAGCGTGTAGGCCCGTCTTCACCTCGGGGTGGATAGTGCAGCCAGTGATGACGTGCGCCTCAGCGCCGTCCTCGACGACGATGACGTTGTGCACATTCTGGCTCACGTCATTCTCCGAGACGAACAGACACGCTTGAATAGGCTTGGCTACTTTCCGGCCAGCCTTCACGCGGATGAAGTAGCCCTCCGTCTGCTTGAGTGCGACGAGCGCGGTGTACTTGTCCTTGTGCGGTGCGACCGCACGCCACCACCAGCGCTCGATCATCTCTTCCGGGTACCGCGCAAGCGCTTCTTGCGTGCTCATGATCTCGATGGCGTCATCAAACGCGGCGGCGACCTTCTCGTAGATAGGGGTGCGGTCAAGCTGGAAGTACGAGGCCGAGCGGGATTCCTCCGAGGTGTCGATGCCTACGCCCGCAGCCACCTCGCGCATCTGCTTCTCCAGCGACGAAAGGCTTGCGATGCGATCGTGCTCGGTCACCTCTCCGAGCTTCGTCAGGTC
Organism: Coriobacteriia bacterium; assembly: GCA_034005175.1. Classification (GTDB taxonomy): domain Bacteria; phylum Actinomycetota; class Coriobacteriia; order Anaerosomatales; family SLCP01; genus JAVEVF01. Next base: position 7,627 of record JAVEVF010000077.1, read on the forward strand.
GATATCGGGTCCGATGGCCGCAGGCTTGCCTGCAGCGGCAGTCGCAGAGGCTCGGATCTCGCCAAGGCGGGCGCGCTGAGCCTCGGTCAGTGTGGTCTCGTCTAGGGTCGGCATAGTGCACACTCCACACATTTCTCGTATCCATGGCTGGCGATGTCGTCGATCAGGTCGAGCGGGTTTCCTTCGCACGCGAGGCGGCCGTCGAACAGCACGTGGCCGACATCGGCGTTTACGAACTGCAGGATGTGTCCGGTATGGGTGATGATGAGACCCGCGCGCGGGCGCTCGCTGGCGCGGTCGCCCTTTAGCAACTGGGCAATGGCCCCGCCCACCACCGCGATGTTGTCGAGATCCACACCCGATTCCGGCTCGTCGAAGAGTGCGAGCTCAGGCGATTGCGCGAGAAGCTGCGCCATCTCGGAACGCTTCGCCTCACCTCCCGAAAAGCCGAGGTTGACGTCGCGGTCAAGCATCTCGCCGACATCTACCTGCCCGGCTATGGCCATGACACGCGAGTTGTCGATGGTGCCGCCAGCCGCTACCTCCATGACTTGACGGAGCCGCACGCCGCGCACGGCAGGGGGGCGCTGGAACGCCACGCCGATGCCGGCGCGAGCACGCTCATCGATGCTCATCGAGAGCAGGTCCTCACCTTTGAAGGTGATGCTGCCCGAGGTGACCTCGTAGCCCGGAAGCCCTACGAGGGTGTTTAGCAAGGTTGTCTTGCCGCTGCCGTTGGGGCCGAGAAGAACGTGCGTCTCTCCCGCGTTGATGGAGAGGTCAACGCCACGCAGCACGTCACGGCCGCCTATGCGAACATGCAGGTTCTCGATCATCAGCAATGGCACAGGGCCAGAGTCCATGAGATCTCCTCTCCAGGAATCGTGCGGGTATCCGTTGAGGATAGTACCCTTCCGTCAGCCTGCCCAGCCGCAGGCTCTCGTACCGGTTGCTGTTGGCGCGGCTGCGGGCGGAGGGTACACTATGTGTTTAGTCATTGTATGCAGTCTGGAGGTCTCTGTATGCGCGCCGAGTCGCTCGCGTTCTTCAAGAATCTCGTCGAGTCACCCTCGCCATCCGGCTACGAGCAGCCCGCCGCGCGCGTGCTTCGCGAGTATCTTGAACCGCTGTCTGATGAGGTTTCCATCAATGTCATGGGATCGGTACATGCCATCTTGCGTGGAAGCGAAGGTGAGCGTGACGGCACCCGTGTAAGCGTCATGCTCGCCGGCCACATCGATGAGATCGGGATGATGGTCACCTACATCACTCCTGAGGGATTCATCGCCTTCAAGCCCATCGGTGGTATCGATGAAGCCGTGCTGCCAGGCATGCGCGTGCGTGTGCACACGAAGGAGGGCCCACTGTTGGGCATCCTGGGCCGTATGCCCATTCACCTGCTTGAAGAAGACGAGCGCAAGGCAGTCA
>JAVEVF010000078.1:0-8791 GCA_034005175.1 Coriobacteriia bacterium
CTCGTCTGACTCGCCGGTTGGATGCGTCCCCAGGTGGGTGACTACGCCGTCTGCTCCGAGCACTCGGCCGCGAGTGATCTCGTCCGCGAGAGCGTCGATTGACCTCACCCATAAAACGTCATCAGGTGCCGCAAGGTTGATGAGGTATGCCGTGTGCGTGAAGATCTTGCTGATGCCCGCGTCATGCGCCTCATGTACAAATCGTCTCGCATTCCCCGCGTCGATGGGCTTGCCGAGCCACTGCCGAGGGCTCTTCGCGAAGATCTGCATCGCATCGCAGCCTACCGAGACCGCATAGGCTACAGCTTGCGGTAATCCCTTCCCCACCGATACGTGTGCACCGATATACACATCTGCCCTTTCAGGTGGCCGCTCGCATATACGCGGAGTGAATGTCAGAGCGGGCGGGTACACTGTCCGTACGATGGTAACCCGTGAGAGTGCATCTCTGCGCCCGTGGAGCGGCCGTGCGATCTTGCATGTCGACATGGACGCGTTTTTTGCCGCGGTCGAGCAGCTCGATCATCCGGAGTGGCGTGGGCAGCCCGTGATCGTCGGCGGCGATCCTGCCAAGCGCGGTGTCGTGATGGCAGCGTCGTACGAGACACGCGCGTTCGGAGTGCGTTCGGCGATGCCTGCCGCGCGCGCGGCTGTGCTGTGCCCCGACGCGGTGTGGGCACGGCCACGTGGCGCCCGCTACAGGGAGCTCTCACAACAGGTGCGCGCGATCTTCAGTGCTGTGACCCCGCACGTCCAGCCCACCTCGATCGATGAAGCTTATCTGGACGTGACCCCCGGCGAGCACACGGGCGATCATCCGCTTGCCATCGCACGCGAGATCCAGTCTCGTGTGGATGCACTCGGTATCTCCTGCTCAATCGGTGTGGCCGCCAACAAGGTGGTCGCAAAGATCGCATCTGACCGCGACAAGCCTCACGGAATCACAGTGGTGTGGCCCGGCGAAGAGGCAGCCTTTCTCGCCCCGCTTCCGTGCAAGCTTATGCCGGGAGTAGGTTCAGTCACTGCTGCACGCCTCTCCACCGTCGGAATTCGCGACATCGGCGATCTTGGCGCCCTTGACGAGCTCACCGCACGTGAGCTGCTCGGCTCAAGCGGCCTAGAGCTCGTAGCGCGTGCGCGTGGCGTTGATTCCCGAGCCGTACGTGAGAATCCACCTGCCAAGTCGGTGTCAAGCGAGCGGACTTTCGCACGGGACGTCCACAGCGCAGACGAGGTGAGGGCCGCGATCGCTGCGCTTGCGGAGAAGGTTGCGTTGCGACTCAAGGACAAGGGCATCTCGGGACGCACTGTGACCCTCAAGATCCGGTACGGAGATTTCACGACTCGCACGCTGCGTCACACGCTTGTGTCATCCACCGATAGGAGTGAGGAGCTGCTGGAAACCGCACTTGACCTTCTCGACAGGGCGTGGTCGCCAGGCGTGGGCGTGCGCTTGCTGGGTGTGGGTGCCAGTGGGCTGGAGGAACGTACGGTACAGTTAGACTTGTTTGATGAGGAGCGGGAACACGGCAGCGTCACCGGGCGGCTCGCGCGCGGTATCGAAGACGTCCGTCGACGATTCGGTGCAGACGCTATCGCGTATGGGCATCAACCCCCTGCGGATTTCGACACTCCTTCACAAGGTCACGATGTGGCCCAACAAGGAGAGCAGTCCCAATGAAGTCTTCTTATGCGGCGTCTATCGCTGCAGCGTATCTCCTCATCATCGCCACCCTGAGCGGTTGCGGTCCGAGTGTGTCTGAACCTGCCGTCACCCCTGTGATGCCACCCGTGGTCGATGCGCCAGGACTTTATGGGACGTCTTCGGGGAGCGTGCGGGCAGTGGGTGTTCTTGGGCGTCTTGAGGGAGGGGATCTTTGGGGGGTGTTCGGCGTCGCTGACAGTGAGAATGCCGAGAGCTATCTCATCACGATCGTAGGTAATGCGGATGTCTTCAGCGCGGACTTAGCCACCTACGAAGGCCGCTATGTGGAGGTGAGAGGCGCTCTTGCTGACCAGAGTGGCGAGGCCGATACCGTCCCCATCATAGAGGCGACAGCAATCGAACCGCTCATCGAGGAAGGTCCTTCCGATCCGATACCGTAGCCCTCAGCTCGCTATCCCCTCGGCATACTCCCATGATTCCTCCTCAGCAGCGCCTGCTCCCCCAAGCGAAGGCCCCATCGGGCCGCTCGGCACACCACGGCGCAATCTCACCGGCGTGCCTGATGCGGTGCGCACCGTATAAGGTAAGACAGACTCCGCGACGACCGCCAACCCGCGTTCAGGGTTGTTCTGCAGGATGCCTTCGATGAGGTAGCAACGGTTCTTAACGATAGTCTCCCCCGCCTTTTCAAGCGCGTCCTCGAAGACAACGACATCAAGCAGTCCGGTTGCATCTTCGAGGGTCAGAAAACACGTGCGCTTGCCCGAGCGCGTACGCGGCGTCTGAGCGCGCTCACGGACGCCACACACTCGCACACGCGAGCGGTCGGGCAGTTCAGATAGCTCATGCGCGAAGGTCACGCCACGTGCACTCAAGTCCTCCTCGGCAAGATCGAGCGGGTGGCAGGTCACTGAGAGACCGATGAGCTCGAGTTCGGCTGAAAGTCTCCGCGCCAAAGGCCAACCACTCACATGCGTGGCGTCTTCGACAGGTCGGGCTGGACCAGGGGCAAGCAGCAACACGTCATCTCCTACCCTTCCCTCTCGGGCGATCGTAGCCTTGAGCTCGGGCAGCAGCGCGATCATCTCGTCACGAGTGGGCGGACGGTCAGCCTCGCTCAAACCTATGCCATCAAACGCCCCTATGCGGATGAGACTCTCCGTAGCCGGCGCCTCGGCATGGGTTCGACGCAAGAAGTCCCCGAGGTCACGGAAAGGACGGACCGCACGCTCATGTTCGATGGCAGATAACAAACGCGCCGTCATCTCGTGCACGTCACGAAGTGCTACGCGAATCGCACGCCCATCATCAGCGACGGTATAACACCCTCGCGACTCATTCACGTGTGGCGCTAACAGCGCGATGCCATGGTTTCGTGCATCGTTTGCGACAAGGCGTGGCGTGTAAAACCCCATGGGTTCGTTGTTGAGGATGGCGACGGCGAACTCTGCAGGAAAATACGTGCGCAGCCATGCGCTTGCGTAGGAGATCACTGCAAAGCACGCGGCATGCGCCTTATTGAAGCCATATGCGGCAAAACCCTCGAGCTGCCGAAAGACCTCAGCAGCCACTTCGCCGTCAACACCGCGCGCGGTAGCCCGCTCGATGAAGTGTCCACCGATCCGTGCCATCTCTGCACGACTACGCCCCTTCGTCATCGCACGGCGCAACATATCAGCCTCGGCGAGATCAAAACCCGCTACCGCCTGAGCGACAAGAAGAACCTGTTCCTGATAGACGATGACACCGTAGGAATCGCAGAGGACATCTGCCATGGCCGGGTGCAAAACACTTACCTCCTCCGCGCCATGCCGGCGACGGATGAACGGCGTTATCATCTCGGCTTCAAGCGGGCCGGGTCTGAAAAGCGAGATCGCGGCGATGACGTCTTCAAAGCGACTCGGGCGCAAGCGCGTGTTGAGGTTGCGTTGACCACTGCTCTCGAGTTGAAACACTCCTACGGTATCCGCGTTTGCGATGGTCTGGTAAACGCGGGGGTCATCGGGGGTGAGGTCGAATGGTTCGGGGACAGCCTCCTGACCAAGACGTTGTCGGGCAAGGGAGACCGTCTCGGTGATGGCCGAGTGCATCCGCAGACCTAAAATGTCCATCTTCACCAGACCGAGCGCCTCGACATCGTCCTTGTCGTACTGCGAGACCACCACGCCCTTGGCGGCCCACTGCAGCGGCATCCATGTGTCGATAGGCTCACGTGTGATGATGAAGCCACCGAGATGTGTTCCTAGATGCATGGGGCACCCGTCGAACTCCTCAGCGATCTTCACTATCGGTGCGTAGCGCTTCTCATGCAGCGGGTGGTTGCGGCACTCGGGATAGGCGGCAAGCACCTCGCGCAGCTGGCGGGCCGAGACCCACGGCAGGTGGCGGGAGAGGGCGTTCACCTCGTCGATTCCGTAACCGAACGCACGAGCTGCTGTGCGCACGGCCGAACGTGCAGTCATGGTGTTGACAGTAGCGACCATGGCGACGTGTTCGGAGCCGAACCTGCGGTAGATGAAGTCGATGACTTCATCGCGGCGTGCCGAGTCGAAGTCCACGTCGATGTCGGGCAACTGCCGGCGTGCTGGGTTAAGGAAGCGCTCGAAGAGCAGATTATGGGCAACGGGGTCGGCGGCGGTGATACCAAGCGCGTATGAGACGATCGAATCGCCCGCACTCCCCCTCCCCGAGTGACGAATCCCTTGTTCACGCGCGAAGTCGACGATCTCCTTCACTACAAGGAAGTACTCGGCAAACCCGAGCTCCTGGATGACGGCGAGCTCGCGCTGAAGGCGTGAGACCGCCTCGGGCGTCATCGGATGGTAGCGCGCTTCCAGCCCCCTCCACGCGCTCTTCGAAAGCACCGAATACGGTGTCTCTCCCCGCGGGATCTCGGCAGCTGGGAAGTGAAAGGATCCCAGTCCGAGGTCTAGCTCACAGCGTTCAGCGATCTCGAGGGTGGCATCACACGCCTGAGGATACCCCGAGAACAGCCTTCGCATCTCTGAGGGAGACTTGAGCGAAAGCTCGGCGTTTGGCCGCTTGTATGGTCCAGGCAGGCGCATGCGAGCCGAGGCTGCCGAGAGCACGTCGTGGATACGGAAATCTTCAGCACGCACGTAATGAACGTTGTTTGTGGCTACGACTGGAAGTCCGGAGGAGGACGCTAGCGCAGCCAAAGCCGCGATATGGCGAGGATCATCGGGAGTAAGGTGATGCATGAGCTCGACATAGAAATCTCCCGGCGTAAAACAACTGGCCAGGCGCATAAGAGCACTGCGCGCCCGCGCGAGGTTTCCCGAGCGGACCGACGCAGCGACTTCACCGCACGAGCAGCCGCTCAAAGCGATAAGGCCCTCTGAGAACCTTGCGAGGTCGGCAAGCGTGACCACGCTTGGCTCATCACTTGATCGCACGTGCGTACGTGCGATCAAACGGCAGAGATTGCGATAGCCAACGATGTCTCTCACGAGCAGCGTAAGATGAAATCCCCCTCCTGCGGCCCGTCCGAGTCCCACCGGAGCGGATGGGGGGAGGCGCTCTTCGGGGGGCAGGTCGCATTCCTCTCCGTTCACACCTGCACCTTCGACGACCATCTCGGCTCCGAGGATGGGGCGAATAGCTGCCCTCTTCGCCGCCTGATAGAAACGCACCGCTCCGTAGAGCCCCTGGTGATCGGTAAGGGCAAGCGCGCCCATACCGAACTCGTGAGCGCGTCCTATCAGCTCATCGAGATCAGCAGCGCCATCCCCGAAGCTAAAACGTGAATGCACGTGCAGGTGGATGAAGGACTCCCCCACAGCGTCACCTAATCCTGCATGCCGAGAAGCACCCACGCCCTCGCCAGACGATCGAATGCGAGATCGTAAGTGCCCCCGTCAGATACAAGCACCCGCCAGCAGCGCTGACTGACCTGTTTGGACACGTCCCACCAAGCATGCTCTATCGCCCAGGTCTGGACGATGGACTCGATGTGGTAAGCCTGTCCTCGCCACCTGAACGTTGTTGGCGAAAGTGTCGAGGGGTCCCAAGAGACTGCCACCGGTTCGTTGATTCTGCGGCCGAGACCTCCGTCCCCCGGACGTTGTAGTCTCGAGGCGCTTACGAACCACGGTGTCGCCAGAAGATCAAAGAGAACCAGACGACGGCTTTCACAAGAATCGAAGAGATCGACCGGTCGTCCTTCAGAAAGCGGAAAGTAATGCTTGATGGCAGCGTTGTGGCCCACGGGAGACCCTTCTGTTTCGGGAGAGTCGAGCATATCGAACATATGTTCGATATGCAAGAGCCTTCGTCCCGCACGAAGGGCGTTGATCAGTCGAGACCGACCGTCACAAGAATCCGTTCCGCAACGTCTCGGCCAAGCGCGTACGACATCCCCTTCACCTCGATGAGCAACGGCCCCTCGAACGGTGCGATCTCACGCACGAGGACCGGGGTTTCGGGATACATCCCCAAAGAGCCGAGGTATGCCAGCATCGCTTCGTCATCCTCAGGAACTTGAACGATTCGCGCTGTCTGACCTCTCCTTACATCGCACAAAGCGATGCCTTCGACACGCGCGATCTCGCCCTCGGCCGAGGGTATCGGGTGCCCATGGGGGCAGACTTCAGGGTTATCGAGATACTCCTCAAGGGCCTCTAGGACCCGCGGTGAAAGCGCGTGCTCGAGACGACACGCATCTTCGTGAGCCTCTTCCCAGGAAAGTCCGAGCACGTCAAAGAGGAAGCGCTCGGCAACGCGATGACGACGGATGATGTCAATCGCATGAAGCTCGCCTTGCTCAGTGAGAACGACGTCACCGTCAGATCTCATGATGAGCCCACGTCTCTGAAGACGCTTGAGAGTAGCAGTCACCGTCGGACCCGAGACGTTCAGTGCTTCGGCGATGGGCGTAGGGCGCACCTTGCCCTTCTCGGCAAGCTTGTAGATGGTCTCCAGGTACTCCTCGAGCGTCTCTGACGGCATCGCCACCCCTCCCCAGACGCTTCATCATGGCTTTCAGGACGCGCTCTTAGGCTAGTCTAAGGCTCTCGCCCACTCAAGGCGAGGCGCGCAGCCGCGCGGACATGTTAGGCTGCTTGTCGGCTGTCCTTTCATCATCCATTCTCTACCGTCTACACGCGAACTCTAACCGTCCATCACATACTCCTGCTATCTTGCGAAACTCCCTTGACGGGCACAGGGCACTCGCGTAACGTGACAGGCGTCCCGAGAAGTCGGACCAGGCGAGCACCGAAAGGTCGCGTACCAGTAGCCACCGGCGGGGGACCGTGAGGATGGGCATAACGTGAGTTGGCCCGGACGAGCGGGACTCCAATGGAAGGAAACGGGAAGCGACGGAGTAAGCGCCACGTGGGCGAGGTTTCTCGGGACACCTCTATGTCATCGCCCCTTTACGGACGGTTTCTGCGTCTAGCCGCGATATCTGATGCGAGCGATCGGAGACTCCCACACCGACACCTCGGCGACGTCTACACTATCCCCCACCGTTGCCGAGAGAGCCTCGAAGATCACCCGCGCGAGGTTCTCTGCCGTGGGATTGATCTGATCGAACGGCGATACCTCGTTGAGATACGCATGGTCATACCGCTCAAGGACATGGCCGAGGTCGTCTTTCAGCTGCTTGAAGTCGTAGACGATTCCGATCTCGTCAAGCTCGGCGCCACGGACAGTCACCTCCACGTCCCACGTGTGACCGTGAAGCTCTCGGCATTCCCCCGGATAGCCAAGCAGTGAGTGAGCGGCATCGAAGTGTGATTTCACACTGAGTTCGTACACGGCAGACCCCTTCTCAGAACAAGCTCTCTTGACGGCAGTCTTTCGCCGAAGATCCGAGAGCGTCACCGATGTCACTGCAAGCATCCATCGCTTGGTTGGCGAGCGCGTCGGCCTCGGCGTTCTCCTCACGGAACACATGAGTGAAGCGCACGTCTTCAAACCTGCGAACCAGTTCGCTCGCGCGTAGGAAGAACACCTTAAGGCCCGCGTTCTTGACTCGGTACCGACCGCTCATCTGCTTGACTATGAGTTCGCTATCCATGCGAACCCGAAGGCGGCGACACCCGTGGGCAAGTGCGGCCTCCAACCCTCGCACGAGACCGTCGTACTCGGCCTGGTTGTTGGTGGCCTCGCCAAGATAGTGACCTGATGTACACACTATTGTTCCTGCGGCATCGCGCAACACAAATCCTGATCCCGCAGGACCGGGATTGCCACGAGAGCCACCATCCGTATGCAGAACACAGTAGCCGGCGCTAGACACCATCATCTGTGCCCCGCACTACGAGCAACCGCCGACAGTTCGGGCATACTCCGATGTCAGGTCCGGCCTTCAGCTCCTCCAGGCGTTCGGCGGGCAGTTCGACGCGACAGGCCGAGCATGCGACTTCTAAGAGCCGAGCAGCGCCAATCCCACCTTTCGCATCGGCTGCTGCTTCATAACGAGCGAGCATGTCGCCCCCGAGCGCAGCGGCAAGTTCGGATCGGGCCGCTCGTTGCTCCTCGAGCCGAGTCTGGACTTCGCCGCCTTTGTGCTGGTAGGCGGTGATCAGCTCGCTCTCACGGTCTGCAAGCGTCTCAAGGGCAGCATCGATGGTAGCTAGTTGCTCACCGGCCTTCTCGGCACGTTCCATAAGCGTGAGGGTATCGTTATCGAGTTTGTCCTCGCGCCGCTTCAGGGCGTCCATCTCGCGAGAGAGATTGTGTACTTCTTTGGGGTTCGTCACCTGACCGCTGTCGAGAGTAGCCTGCACGGCGGCGATCTTCTGCTCGACACTCGCGACCTCATCGTTGTTAGCAGCGATAGACCGTTCCAGGCGGCGCGCGAGCTCCTCGGCCCTGCCACGCAGCTCACGCACCTCCGCAGCCTTATGGCGCGCCTTCAGAATCGCCTTCTTCTCCGGCATCTCTTCGAGTTCCTTGGACGCGCGCCTGGTCTCAAGGTCGCACTCTTGCAGCGCCAGCAGTATTGCCGGGAGTCCCATCATCCACTCCTCACGGGGTCCAACACCCCGTAGCAGGTTCATCTACGACGATATCAAGCACACCGAGACCAGGAGCTTGCGCGAGTGCCTCAGCAAGAACAGGCACAAGCGGCCACTCGGAGACATCGTGGCCGACCTC
>JAVEVF010000079.1:0-8773 GCA_034005175.1 Coriobacteriia bacterium
ACAGCGGGGCTCGCCAAGTACACCTCGCTGGTGGGGTCACCCATTCGGCCTACGAAGTTGCGGTTGGTGGTAGCCACCGCTCGCTCACCCGCCGCGAGGATGCCCATATGTCCGCCGAGGCACGGGCCGCACGTGGGTGTGGAGACCGCGGCGTTGGCGTCGAGGAAGATGTCGGTAAGCCCCTCGCGCATGCACTGACGGTAAACCTCCTGCGTGGCGGGGATGACGATGAGCCTCACGCGCTCATGCGCCTTGCGGCCCTTGAGGACCTCGGCAGCCACGCGCATGTCCTCGATGCGACCGTTCGTGCACGAGCCGATCACGACCTGATCGACCCACACGTCGCGTGAATCCTCGGCAAGCCGCGTGTTCGACGGCAGGTGAGGGAAGGACACGGTGGGCCTGATGGCAGACGCGTCGACCTCGATGACCTGAGCATACTCGGCATCCGGGTCTGAGAAGTACTCGGTCCACGGGCGCTCCGCTCGGCCCTCAAGGTAGGCGCGCGTGACATCGTCAACAGCGATGATGCCTGACTTGCCGCCTGCCTCGATCGCCATGTTGCAGATGGTCATGCGCTCATCCATGCCGAGCGCCTCGATAGCGGAGCCGGTGAACTCCATAGCCTGGTAAAGCGCGCCATCCACGCCGATCATGCCGATGATGTGCAAGATGAGGTCCTTACCCGAGACCCACGGCGCAAACGTGCCGCTCACGATGAACTTGATAGACGAGGGCACCTTAAACCACGCCTTGCCAGTGGCCATGCCAGCGGCCGCGTCGGTAGAGCCCACACCGGTGGCGAATGCGCCGAGCGCACCATAGGTGCAGGTATGGCTGTCCGCGCCGATGATGACATCGCCGGGCACCACCACACCCTGCTCGGGCAGCAAGGCGTGTTCGACGCCCATACAGCCCACCTCATAATAGTGCGAGATCTCCTGCTCGCGTGCGAAATCACGCATCACCTTGGCCTGCTCGGCAGATTTGATGTCCTTGTTTGGCGTGTAGTGGTCGGGCACGAGCGCGATCTTGTCGGCGTCAAACACGCGCTCGACGCCGGTACGCCGGAACTCACGGATGGCTATGGGCGCGGTGACATCGTTGGCGAGAACGAGGTCGAGCGAGCAGTCGATGAGCTGCCCGGGCGTAACCTCCGCCAAGCCCGCGTGAGCAGCGAGGGTCTTCTCGGTGATGGTCATGGGGCGGGGCATTCGGGCGCTCCTTACGGCGGCGTGACGTAGTGTGGCTCAGTTCGTGCATTCTAGCATCAGAGCGGCTCTCTCACCTCCCTGCCGAGGCGCGCAGGCGCTCGTTGGCCGAGTTGCACGGTCCAAGGAGCCCTGCGGATGAGTGAGCCCTCCCCCTCTGTACGTCGCCCGCTTGACCGCGATTCCCTCGTGGTGATCGCCAGCATCTTCACCGTGGTGTTCCTGCTGCTCCTAGGGGTATCCCTTGCGCTGGAGTTCAACGGCTATCTGGACTGGCTCATGGATGGCAACGCCGTCATTGTCGCCTACCCCCTGTCGGTGAAGACTCGAGGCCTTGCGCTCGTCGTGGGCATCCCCGTGATCGCTGTCGCGAACATGGTGCGGCTCGTGGGTGGCGCTCTTGCCTCGCAGTACCTGAGCAGCTCGATGTTCGATTTCTTGCACGACTACCTGTTCAAGGTCGCCATGATCCTTGTGGTTGTCGTGCTCTGGGCGGTGTGGCTCCAGATGGCGAGGGTCCATGCGTCCAAGTCGTGAGACACTCGACATCGCGCTCTTCGCGCTGCTGGTCCTTGTGTTCTCGACCGTGCTTTCCTACCCCGTGCGCGAGGCCTTCAGCAACGCTATGTTCCCGGCAGCCATCGCAAGCGTCATGCTCGCAGCGCTCGGGGTGAAGTGGCCGCGCAAGATCTACTTCGCCATCCTCACGCTCGGCGGGTACGTGGCCTTCGACAGACTCTGGGGGAAGACGCCGTTCGCCACAAGGATGCTGGAATACGGGACCGGGGATCTTGGCGCGAACATCCTCGGCGTGTTGTATGTCGGGCTCACCATGGCGTACCCCGTCGCCATGCTCCTGCTGTTCGTGGGCAAGAACCCCTCGGTGCTGTGGAGCCGCGATAGGTCGTGAGCGGGTGGCGGCTCGCGGCTGGCACGCCTGCCGGTGAACCTGCTACATCTCCTCGGCCACGCACGGCCTTGCAGCTACGAGGAGCCGGTTCAGAGCGTTCACATACGCCCGAGCGCTTGCCGTGATGATGTCGCTGTGCGCTCCTCGGCCGGTGAACACGCTCCCATCACCGCTGCGGACACGGATGGTGACCTCGCCAAGCGCATCGATTCCGCGTGTCACGCTTTGCACGGAGAACTCGATGAGGTCGTTGTCGACGTCGATCATGCGGTTGATTGCGCGGTAGACGGCGTCTACAGGCCCGGCCCCATGGCTCGAGTCGATGAGATGCGCGCCGCTCTCTATCTCGACGAGTTCGACTGTCGCAGTGGGGATCCCTGGCTCGCCACACATCACATGCAGCGTCTGCAGGTGGTAGACCTCCCCTGCCGAGATGCGCTCGGACTCCGAGATGAGCGTGTCGAGGTCCTCGTCGTAGACCTCTTTCTTCTTGTCAGCCAAGCCCAGGAAGTCCGCGTACACGCGCTCGAACTCGTCTTCGGCAAGCTCATAGCCGAGCTGATCGAGCCGGTGGCGCAGCGCCGCACGCCCCGAGCGCGCGGTAAGCACGATGGCGCTGCCGCCCACGCCCACATCGGCGGGGTCGATGATCTCGTAGGTGGTGCGCTCCTTGAGCACGCCATCTTGGTGGATGCCGCTGGAATGGGCGAAGGCGTTTGCGCCCACGATGGACTTGTTGGGCTGCACCAGGATGCCGGTAATGCTGCTCACGAGGCGAGAGGCACGCGCGATCTCACGCGTGTTGATGGCGGTGTCGGCGCCGAAGTACTCACGCCGCGAGCGCAGGGCCATGACGACCTCTTCCATGGCTGTGTTGCCCGCACGCTCGCCTATGCCGTTGATGGTGCATTCGACCTGCCGAGCCCCCGCCTTCACCCCTGCGAGCGCGTTTGCGGTGGCCATGCCGAGGTCGTTGTGACAGTGCACCGAGACAGTGACATTCTCGATGTCGTCGACATGCTCGAAGAGCCCGCCGATGAGCGCGCCGAACTCCTCAGGGTACGTGTAGCCGGTTGTATCGGGGATGTTGACGACCGTGGCGCCTGCGGCGATCGCGGTCTGCACCATACGGTACAGGAACTCGGGGTCGGCTCGGCCGGCGTCTTCCGCGTAGAACTCGACGTCCTCGACGAAGGAACGCGCAAGCTTCACCGCAGCGGCCGCGCGCTCGAGCGCGGTCTCGCGGCTGATGCGCAGCTTATCGCGCAGGTGGGACTCTGAGACGCCGATACCAGTATGGATGCGGGGACGCTGCGCGTTTCTGAGCGCATCGGCCGCAGACTCGATATCGGCGGGCACCGCGCGCGAGAGCGCACACACGACGCACGCGTCTCCCACCTCTGATGCCACGCGACGAACGCTTTCGAAGTCACCCGGGCTCGAGATAGGGAAGCCCGCTTCGATGACGTCAACACCCAACCGCACGAGCGAGCGCGCGATCTCGAGCTTCTCCTCGGTGTTCATGGAGGCGCCGGGCGACTGCTCACCGTCGCGCAGCGTGGTGTCGAAGATGAACACTCGGTCAAAGCTGGCGTTGTTGGTGGCGGTGGTGTTGTTCATGCGGGGAGTATAGCGCAGGAGCGCGGGGGCGCGGGGCCTCTTCGGGACACGTCATGAAAGTGGGTTCAAGTGCACCCACTTTCATGACGGCGCGAGACAAGCACCCAGGAGGAGCCAGCGACGGCTCGTGCCCCGTTACAGCTCCACGCCCCAGGCGGTCTCCATCTCGACCTCGGCCACGATGCGGTCAAGCAGCTCGCGTTTGATAGGCGAGTCAACCGTCAGACACATGAGCGCCTCGCCACCGCGTTCCTTGCGCGCCACCTGCATCGAACCGATATTGATGGACTCCTCGCCAAGGATCGTCCCCACCTTGCCGATCATTCCCGGTCGGTCTGGATAGAGGAAGAACGCCATGTTTCGCGAGGGCTTGAGGTCCACTCCGTAATCAAGCACGGTCACCAGGCGCGGCTGGTTCTTCTTGCCCACGAGCGCCGCACCGATCTCGACAGGCCCCTCGGGCGTCGTGGCGCGCGCAACCACCATCGAGACGTAGTCGTGCGTCTCGGAGCGCTTCGTCTCCGTGACCTGCAACCCGCGCTGCTCGGCGTAGTAGTCGGCATTCACGAAGTTCACGCTCTCGGCACTCACCACGGTGAGCAGCCCCTTGAGCACGGCGGTGCGCAGGATACGCGTATCCACATCGGCAAGCGCGCCCACGAGCAGGATGTCCATGGCCTGAACACCACCGCGTGCCATCTGCGCCACCATCTTGCCGAGATCCTCGGACACCTCGATATATGGTCCCACGGCATCCAGGACCTCGGGCGACACCGGCGCGATGTTCACTGCAGTGGGCACCATCTTGCCCAGCAAGCCCGCCGTCACGTACTCGGCGATCTGCTCGCCTGCCCTGTCCTGGGCCTCGGCGGTAGACGCCCCGAGATGCGGCGTGAGGATGACGTTCTCGTAGCCGGTAAGCGGCGAGTCCGTGCAGGGCTCAACCTCGAACACGTCCACGCCCGCGCTCGCCACCTTGCCGCTCTTGACGGCCTCTTCAAGCGCATCGAGCTGGTAGATGCCACCGCGCGCGGTGTTGACCAGCCGCACCCCATCCTTCATGAGCGCGAACTGCTCGGGACCGAACATCCCTATGGTCTCCTTCGTCTTGGGCAGATGCACCGTGATGAAGTCGGCCTGGGGCAGGATCTCGTTGACGTCCGCGATGAGCTCCACACCCATGGCCTGGGCGCGCTCGGGCGTGGTGTAGGGGTCGTAACCGATGATGCGCATGCCAAATCCGCGCGCGCGCTCGGCAACAAGCGAGCCGATGCGCCCCAGCCCGAAGATGGCAAGCGTCTTCTCGTAGAGCTCGGCGCCGGTGAACTTCGAGCGCTCCCACTTGCATTCCCGCATTGAGGCCCACGCCTGTGGGATATTGCGTGCCTGCGCGAGCATGAGTGCCACGGTATGCTCGGCGGCAGATACGATGTTGCTCGTGGGCGCGTTGCACACGATGATGCCGCGCTCGGTGGCCGCCTGCACGTCCACGTTGTCCACGCCAACGCCTGCACGGCCGATGATCTTCAGGTTGGCACCCGCCTCGATCACCTCGCGAGTGGCCTTGGTGGCCGAGCGCACGATAAGCGCGTCGTATGCAGGTATCTCGGCGACCAGCTCTTCTGGCGAAAGCCCGAGCTTCACGTCCACATCGAAGTGCTCCTTGAGCATCTTCACGCCCGAGTCAGCGATCTTCTCGGCTACCAGTACCCTCATCAGTCGTCAGCCCCTTGTCGTCGTACGGATGCGGCGTGTTACCTCACGCCTCGCCCATGAATACGCTTTCTGCAGCCTTGATGCCCGCGCCGCGCTCGAAATCGTACCCGAGCCGTGCCAGCGTCATCTCTAGCGCGGCAAGCGTGGTGATGATGTCGAATTCGCCGAAGTAGCCGAGGTGACCCACTCGGAAGATACGGCCCGCGTAGTCGTCCTGGCCACCGGCGATGGTCACGCCGTAGGTGTCCTTCATGGTCTTCACGATAGCCTTGCCATCCACGCCTTCCGGCACCCAGACAGGCGTGACGGCCGAGCCGCGCCCCTCGGGCGGCGCGAAGAGCTGCAACCCCAGCGCCTCGCAGCCCCTGCGAGTAGCCTCGGCGAGCCGCGCATGACGCGCGATGGTGTTCTCAAGGCCCTCGGCGCGGATCATGCGCAGCGCCTCGGCAAGCCCGATGATGAGCGAGACAGGCGGCGTGAAAGGCGTGGTGTCCTTCTCGAGGTTCTTCTTGTAGCGCGCCCAGTCGAAGTAGAACTTCGGCAGCGTGGAGCGCTCATAGGCGCGCCAGGCCTTCGGCGAGACCGTGAGCGCGGCAAGGCCGGGCGGCAGCATGAGGCCTTTCTGCGATCCGGTCATCACCACGTCAAGATGCCACTCGTCGGTCTTGCACTCCACGGCACCGATGCCCGTGATGCTGTCGACGATGAAGACGCACTCGGGGTGCTCGGCCACGATGGCACCGATGGTCTTCACGTCGTTGAGCACGCCACTCGATGTCTCGGACTGCACAACCACCACGCCACGCACGCTGGGGTTCTCCTCAAGCGCCGTAGCGACGTCGGCAGGGTCGACGGTCTCGGTCCATGCATACGAGAGGTCCACGACGTTCAGTCCGTAAGCCTTCGCGATCTGCGCCATGCGGTCGCCGAACTTACCGTTGCGCGCCACCAAGACAGTGTCCCCAGCGCAAAAACAGTTGGCGAACGCCGATTCCATCACGCCCGTGCCCGAACACGACATGATGAGCGCGTCTGAAGCCTCGGTCTCGAAGACGTACTTCAGCCCCGCGATGACCTCCATGAGGATGGCGGAGAAGTCAGGCGTACGGTGGTGGATCATCGGCCGAGCCTGTGCGAGCAGAACCTCGGCGGGCACCGGCGTGGGGCCGGGTGTCATCAGGTAGTCTTTGCGCATCACGCGCCCCCCTACTGCTTGTCGGAAAGCCAGCTGAACATCCCGCGCAGATCCTTGCCCACCTCTTCGACAAGGTGCTCGGCGTGTATGCGGCGCATCGCCTTGAAGTGCGGGCTGCCCGCCTTGTTCTCGAGGATCCAATCCCGTGCGAACTCGCCGTTCTGGATCTCCCAGAGAATCTCGCGCATGGCCTCGCGGGTCTCCTCGGTGACGACACGCGGGCCGCTCACATAGTCGCCATACTCGGCGGTGTTAGAGATGGAGTCGCGCATCTTCGCCATGCCGCCCTCGTTCATGAGGTCGACGATGAGCTTGAGCTCGTGCAGACACTCGAAGTACGCGATCTCGGGCTGGTAGCCGGCCTCCACAAGCGTCTCAAAGCCCATCTGCACGAGGTGGGTGACTCCACCGCACAAGACAGCCTGCTCGCCGAAGAGATCGGTCTCGGTCTCCTCAGAAAAGCTGGTCTCGATGATGGCAGCACGCGCTCCACCGATCCCGGCGGCCCAGGCAAGCGCGGTGTCGCGCGCCTTGCCGGTTGCATCCTGGTGCACAGCGATGAGACACGGCACGCCCGAGCCCTCAAGAAACACCCTGCGCACCATGTGACCAGGGCCCTTCGGGGCGACCATGATGACATCGACACCCGCAGGCGCTTCGATCTGACCGTAGTGGATATTGAAGCCATGCGCGAAGACAAGCGCCTTACCCTCGGCCATCGACTCGTGGACCTCCGAGTAGTAGATGGCAGCCATCGTCTCGTCAGGCGTGAGCATCATGATGATGTCCGCCTCTTGCGCGGCCTCCCGAACAGTCATGACCTTCAGGCCATCGGCGCGCGCGACATCCCAGCTCTTCGAGTCGGCACGCAAGCCCACGCGCACGTCGCATCCCGAGTCGTGCAGGTTGAGCGCATGGGCGTGACCCTGTGAGCCATATCCGATGACCGCGATCTTGCGGTCGGTGATGAGGGAGAGGTCGCAGTCCTTCTCATAGAACACGTCAGCCATCGTTCCGTCCCCTTTCTGCCTAGCTATCGCGCGGCGCGCGTGCCAGGGCGATGCGTCCCGTACGTGCCAGTTCCTTGATACCGTACGCCCGCAGCAGGTCCTCCATGGCCGCAAGCTTCTCCACCGTCCCGGTGGCCTCGATGGTCATGCTCGTCCTACTCACGTCGATGATCTTGGCGCGAAAGACGTTTGTCACCTCGATGACCTCATGCCTGCGGTCCGGCGGTGCGCTCACCTTGATGAGCACGAGCTCCCGGTAGACCATCTCGGCAGGGTCGAGATCTTGGATCTTGATGACGTTCACGAGCTTGTGCAGCTGTTTGGTGATCTGCTCGAGCGGAATCTCCGCCGCGCTCACCACCATGGTGATGCGCGAGAGCGTGGGATGCTCCGTCACGCCCACCGCAAGAGAGTCGATGTTGAAGCCACGACGGGCGAACAGCGACGTGACGCGCGTGAGCACGCCGGGCTTGTTTTCCACGAGCACAGAGAGTGTGTGCTGCATCTACTCCCACACCTCCTCAAGCAAGGCGTCGTCAAGCATCTCAGAGACCGGACATCCGGGGATGCCGCCGAGCATCTCATCGATGGAGTCGCCCGGAGCCACCATCGGATATACGCACTCGTCGGGCTCGACGCGCGCGTCTACGATTGCCGGACCGTCAAACGCGAAGGCCGCCTGCAGCGCCTGGTCGAGATCCTCGGGCTTCTCAGCACGTACGCCGAGACACTCATATGCCTCGGCGAGCTTCACGAAGTCCGGACACGCCTGCGGGAGGATCGACTGGCTGTACCGCTTGCCGTAGAAGAGCTCCTGCCACTGGCGGATCATGCCGAGAAAGCCGTTGTTGAGGATGACGACCTTCACCGGAAGGTTGTGGATTCGTGCGGTGGCAAGCTCCTGGCTCACCATCTGAAACGAGCCGTCTCCAGCGATATCAACCACAAGCGCATCGGGACGGCCGGCTTGCGCGCCGATGGATGCGGGGAAGCCGAACCCCATCGTGCCGAGCCCCCCTGACGAGACCCAGTTGCGCGGTTCGCGCGCCCTGTGGTACTGAGCCGCCCACATCTGGTTCTGCCCGACCTCGGTGCAGATGATGGTCTCCCG
>JAVEVF010000080.1:0-8699 GCA_034005175.1 Coriobacteriia bacterium
CTGCAGGCCACCTTCAGCAACTACTCCCGCGTTCACGGCGGCAATATTCCACCATATCTCGACTGCTTCACGAAAAGCCCGCGCGCTGCAGTGATCGTTGACGAACTGCAATCCGAGCAGGGCTCGCGGTTCTTCCGCAAGCAGAACCGCACCATGGTCGTCGAAGCACCACCCGACTTAGCAGGTGAGCTCAGCGAGGATTTCGCTTGGGTCTCGCTTGATGCGGTTCTGGAGCTGCTGCATGCCGACAACACCGTCAACATGAATGCGCGAAGTGTGCTTGCATCCTTGTGGGCCAGATGCATCCTGCACTCAGAGTCGGTCGAGCCACGCGTACCCTCTGAATTCGGCGCCGCTGTGTCCGCATCAGCAATGGCGCCCTTGGAGGAGGGGGAGCACACCATCTCCGATCTCGAGTTCTGGCTGGATTCCATGCGCCGGGGCATCGACACACATGCGGTGCTTGTCCCGTTGCGCGATGTCCGCGACTGGGAGTATGACGGTGCCACGATCAGTCATCGTTCAGGAGGTCACTTCTCGGTCATAGGAGTTGACGTGGCCGCACCCGGTCGTGAGGTGGGAGAATGGCAGCAGCCGCTGCTATCCTCCGCCGAGACCGGCATGAATGCCCTCGTTTGCCAGGTTAGAGACGGCTTGCTCCACGTTCTCATTCGCGCCCAGGATGAGCCAGGGACTGTCAACGGCGTTGAGCTTGCTCCGACGGTGCAATGCACACCGAGTGACTCGGCAGGTGAGTCCAGCGAGTCTCGCCTCTACGACCTGGTCTTGCGCGTCGGGAAGAAGCACATCGTCTACGACCGCCTTCTCTCTGAAGAGGGTGGCCGCTTCTATCACGACGAGAATCGCTATCGCATCGTGCTCATTGACGAGCGTGTTCAACTCGAACTCGATGATGAGTCTCGCTGGCTGACCGTGGCTCAGCTGCTTGAATTCGTGCGGCAAGGTGGAGCGGTGAACATCGAAACACGTACGCTCGTGGCGTGCATCTGGGCCTCGGCGGTGAGTGGAGAGAGATGAGCACCCACGACATTCTCCTGGTCGGGATGTCATCAATCGTCCGGCGCCGTGTGCTCCCCGCGCTGCTGACGCTAGACCGTGTCGGCAAGGTGCATGTGGCTTCAACGCATCTCAGCGATCTTGCGTGCGTTCCGGCCGAGCGACGCGGTGTCTTGTGGAGTGGCTACAGCGAGGCGCTCGCTGAGTGTGAGAAGCCATGCATCGCATACATCTCTCTTCCTAACGCGCTGCATGAGGTGTTCGCCAGGGAAGCGCTTGAGCGCGGGTTTCACGTGATCGTGGACAAGCCTGCTGTGGTTGGTGGCGGGGCGGTCGCACGCGGTTTGACGGACTGTGCGCGATCACGCGACCTGGTGCTGGCCGAGGCGACCGTGTGGTCATGGCACCCGATCGCTCGCGAGGCTCAGAGGCTGGCGAGCGCAGCGGGATCCGGCCCACTCCATGTGGCGCTTACATTCACATCGCCTCCCTTGGAGCTTGACGATTTTCGTTACAGCCGCAGCCTCGGTGGCGGTGCGCTGCTTGATCGAGGCCCATACATCGCCAGCTGCGGTCGACTTCTGTTTGTCTCCTCACCCACTAGGGTCGAGTGCGTGACCTTCTTCGATCCTGTTCGAGGAGACGTCGACATCGCGGCGGCGATGACGCTCACATATCCCACCGGGGTCCTGCAGGGTTATGTGAGCTTGCAAGCCGAGTACAGCAACTCCCTAGAGGTCGTTGGAGCGGATCTTCTCTTCCGCGTCAGCAGGATATTCTCGCCGCCCAGCGACTTCGTGGGAGAGGTCGTGGTGACGGAGGCTAACAAGACGCGGCATGTTCAGCTGCCGACGGGTGACTGCTTTGCCGCGTTCATCGACAGCGTCCTCGATGCGGTCGAGCATGGTGATGTCGTGACGCACTCGGAGATGTTGTGTGCCGATGCGGAAGTGCTTGAGCGGCTGGGCAGGGCTGCAGGAGGGAATTCCTCATGACGATCCGGGTGTGGGAGTATCTCACAGAGTACGCACAGGAGCGCGACGACATCCTCGATGCTGTCGACCAGGTGTTCTCCTCGGGACGTGTGATTCTCGGCGATAGCGTACGTCGGTTTGAAGAAGCATTTTCGGCGTACTGCGGTGCGGCTTACGGCGTTGGTGTTGACAACGGCACCAACGCGATCTTCCTCGGGCTGCGGGCGCTCGGCATCGAGCCTGGTGATGAAGTGATCACCGTGCCGAACACAGCCGTGCCGACGGTATCGGCGATTGTCACGGCGGGGGCCATCCCTCGATTCGTCGACATCGACCCGGCGACGTATCTCATGGATGTCGAGCAGCTCGAATCGGCAATCACCGAACGTACCAAGTGCGTGCTTCCGGTTCATCTGTACGGGCAATGCGCGGCGATGGAAGAGATCGCGGGAGTGGCGGACATGCACGGAGTGTATGTGCTGGAAGATTGCGCTCAGGCGCATGGAGCACGCCATAACGGTCGCACTGCTGGTGCTATGGGCCATGCATCGGCGTTCTCCTTCTACCCCACCAAGATTCTCGGCACCTATGGAGATGCGGGCATGGTGGTGACGTCGGACGCTGATGTCGCCTCAAAGCTTCGCAGGCTGCGCTTCTACGGCATGAAGCAGTCATACTACTCAGAGGAGCATGGCTACAACTCGCGCCTCGATGAGGTGCATGCCGAGATCCTCAATCGCAAGCTGACTCGCTTGGATGAATACCTGGCAGCGCGGCGCAAGATCGCACGCCGCTATGATGAGAGGCTGAAGAACCTGCCTCTCGGATTGCCACAGGTCGCTGCGGGAAACGAGCATTCGTACTATCTATACGTGGTGCGCACTGCAAACAGGGACTCGTTGCTCAACGAGCTTGCCCAGCGCGATATCCAACTCAGTGTCAGCTATCCATGGCCCATACACACGATGCGAGGCTACGCGTCACTGGGTTATCGCGCAGGCGACTTCCCTAACGCCGAGCGTGCGGCGGCGGAGGTTCTATCCCTGCCGATGTACCCGACGCTTGCCGAGCAGGATCAAGAGCGTGTCTGTGATGTGCTGGCGGAGCTGCTGTCGTGAACGACCGGCCGAGAGGCACACGGCCTTCGTGCTACGCTCGACGATGTCTATCTCCTGACAGGTCACGGGGGCGTACATGAGGGACTTCGAGTGGCTCACGTCCCGAGTGAAGAGAGCTCTCCTGCCCGCGCCGCCGCTGGAGTGGCGAGCAGGTTATACGTCGTGGGCTGATGCCCTGAGCCACTCGGCAGGCTATGACGAACGCGATACGCTGACGGCGGCGATCGCTGCTACTCGTGACGTAGTGGAGGGCCGAGCAGCGTACGAACGCGACGGTGTGACCTTCAGCGAGATACAGTACTCGTGGCCGCTGCTCGCCTCCCTGCTCTATATCGCTTCTGAAGCCGACAGCTTGCGCGTTGTAGACGTCGGAGGTGCGCTGGGGAGCACGTATCGACAGAACCGATCCATGCTCGTCGCGGTGCCAGAGATCCGCTGGATGGTGGTGGAGCAGCCGGCGGTGGCGCGCGCGGGAGCGGCCGAGTTCGCGTCAGACGAGCTCTCGTTCACCTCAGACATGGCGAATGCGCTAGAAGCGGGTGCGGATCTCGCGCTGTTTGGCAGCTCGCTGTGTTATCTGCCTGACCCTGCAGCATATCTGCGCGATGTCACAGATTCGGGGATACGTTTCCTGGCCCTCGATCGCACTCCGTTCATCGCGGAGGTCGATCATGAGATCACCGTGCAGCACGTGCGGATGCACGGCCGGGAGACGTCCTATCCATGTTGGCGATTCGCGACGAAGCGATTCGAGGATGAGGTGAGCGTGGAATGGCGGCAGGTCTTGCGTTGGGAGTGCGATCTTCAACCTGACCCCGCCGCAATCAACCGCGGATACCTCTTCGAAAGGCGTACCTGAGATGTCGGTGGTTGGCGGTCTGTCACGGAATGTCTTGGTCCATAGGAGCGGTCAGTGACGGAGCACTTCTGCACGCTCTTCAACGAAGCGTTCTTGCTACAAGGCCTCGCGCTTGCCGAATCGCTTGCACGCAACGGCCGAGATACCCTGCTCTGGGTATTGTGTACCGACGATGAGACGTACTCCATTCTCAGCGATCTCAATCGCCCAGACATCGAGTTGCTGCGCCTTGCAGACGTTGAGCGAGATGATCTGCTCGCGGTCAAGCCCACTAGGACTCCCGCCGAGTACTATTGGACGCTCACTCCGGCGTTGATCGACCACATCATGAGTTCTCATGCGCCGATTCCTCGCGTCACATATCTCGATGCCGATTGCTTCTTCTTCAGCGGGCCAGAGAGGATCCTCTCGGAGTTGGATGAGAGCGGCAGATCTGTCCTTATCACGGAGCACGATTACGCCGCAGAACACGATCTTTCCGCCATCGCAGGCCGCTTCTGTGTGCAGTTCGTCACCTTCGGCGACACTGAGGCTTCACGTTCGCTTCTCACCAAATGGCGAGCGCAGTGTGTCGAGTGGTGTTTTGCACGTGCCGAGGACGGTAAGTTCGGTGACCAGGGCTATCTGGAGCCTTGGCCGAGCGAGCACCCTGACGACGTTCACATTCTCTCCGACACCTCGCTCACGCTAGCTCCGTGGAATATCGCGAAGCATGAGGACTGCCTGTTGGATGCGTGTTTGTACCATTTCCATGGCCTGCGGGTGTTGCCGCGGGAACGTGTGCGGCTCTTCGAGGGCTATCCGATATCAGCCCGGGCGGTGAACTTGTTGTATCGCCCGTACCTCGGGGCTCTCGCTGAAGCGCGGCTGATGGTGACTGACCTGCGTCCCGGTTGGGACGTGCCACGTCACCGCCGTTCCGCAGGAGCGATGGTTTCAGACGCGCAACTCACCGCGAGGAAGCTGTTGCGCACCGCGAGGCTGCCTCGGGTAGGGGATATTGCTGCAACACCGGTGCCGCCAGATGGCCGCGGCGGCCGTGAGCGGGGCGCCTGATGTCAGGACAAGTGCCAGCGGAACACAATCCCGGCGAGATCCGCCTCGGTTCAGGCACTGCGCTTACGCTCATCGCCCAGGGCGTCACGATGGCGTCAAACGTCCTCATCGGCATCTTGATCGCACGCACTCTCGGTGCCACCGGCAAGGGCGTCTTGTCCGTGGTGCAACAGATCGTGGGAATCGCTTTGCTCATCGCCAACCTCGGCATATCGACGTCGAACATCTACTACATCTCGCGCAAAGAGATCCGCCCCGGGGTGGCGACAGGCAATCTGCTCGTGCTTTGCGCAGCCATCACGCTTATCGCGGCTGTTCCTATCGTGGGGCTGCTGAGCGGACCTGTTGCGGTATTGCCGATCATCCGGCCCCATCTTGTCCTCATCGCCCTCGCGGCGTTCTCGTCGGGATTGCTCCTGTCGTGGTTCGGCTCGGTGGTTGTGGGGCTGCGGGGGTTGCGCCCTCAGGCTGTGGCAAGCATCCTCTCGGCGCTGACCTCGCTCGCGCTGGTGGTCGTGGTGTTGCGTACTGTCTCGCTCTCGGTCGCAGGAGTGATGCTGGCAGGCGTGGGGGGCACGCTCGTGGGGCTCGGCACCATGGCGTGGTGGGCGCGAGGTCGCATCGGCAGGATCTCGGTGGATCTTCAAGCGATGCGCGCTACGGCTCGTCACTCGCTGCGCGTTCATCTCTCAGGCCTCTCGGACTACCTGCATCTGCGCCAGGACATCTTGTTGCTGGGTTGGCTGGCAGGCGCGTCGGCGGTGGGCTACTACTCCGTGGGCGTGAGCTTCGCGGAGCTCGCCTGGTACATCCCCAACGCTGTGGGGCTCGCGATTCAGGCTCAAGGGGCGCGTGTGTCTCACGAGTCCGCGCGCGATTTCGCTGCCCGCAGCCTCCGTATCTCCGTTCTCATCACCGCGGCCGTCTCGCTTGTTCTGGCGGCTACCGTGCCCTGGCTGCTGCCGGCTTTGTTTGGTGAGCCGTTCGCGCGTTCGGTCCCCATCTTCTTTCTGCTGCTCCCAGGTGCTGCGTTCAATGGGCTCACGGCGGTCATGCTGTACTACCAGATCTCGCGCGGGACGGTGTATTGGCGCATCTCCCTCGCAGTCACGGTCTTGAATCTCGTGGGAGTCCTGCTGCTGGTTCCGCGGTGGGGTGCGCATGGGGCGGCGATAGCTTCGTCGCTTTCGTATGCGGCGTACTTCGTGTGGATTCTTTCGCGTGTCACGCGCGATGCCGAGATGGGTGTCGTGGAGCTGCTTGTTCCTACCGGCTCCGATGTGCGCATACTCGGCCGAACAGTCGCCGACTTCATGCGTTTGCGCCGCGCCTAGCCAGCCCCCAGCACCTCACGGTAGAGCGCCACGATGTCCGCTGCGCGCGCTCTCCACGACCCCGAGCCTGAACTCGCAGCTACCACAGTGGGGTCGAGCGAGCGCGAGAGCACGTCACGAAGCGCACCTGCAAGAGCCTGCACCGAGCCCGGCTCCACAAGCACGCCGGCATCGGGGGACGCGACGATCCTCGGCAAGCCGCCCACGCGAGACGCCACCACCGGTGTGCCGCACGCGAGCGCTTCTGCGGCCACCATGCCCCAGGCCTCGCTCTTGCTGGGGATGGCAAGCGCGCGCGAGCGCTGCATGAGCCGAGCGGTCTTAGCGCGGTCGAGCACTCCTGTGAACGTGACGCGCGAACCCACGCCGAGCTCCGCTGCAAGCTGCTCGAGTGCGGTGCGCAGCGGCCCATCGCCAGCGATCGTGAGCGTCTCGCACGTGCCAAGCGACGCGAACGCGCGCAGCAGCACATCGATGTTCTTGACCGGCGTAAGCGTGCCGGCGAACAGGATGCCGCCATCGCGCACGACACCCTCGTCAACGCGAAAGAGGCAGTCGTCGTAGCCGTTTTCTATGGTGAGCACGCGTGTGCGTCTGCCCATCGCTTCACGCGTGGCGTCTTCCACAGCCGGACTCACGCACACGATCGCTGCCGCGGACGCGAGCGCGTGTCTCATCCATAAGCCGAGCAGGTCTTTGCGGCCCAGCAAGGAGAAGGCATCATCGCCGTGCAGTGTCACCACCAGAGGAATACCGAGCTTGCGCGCGACGGGTGCTGCAATCACCGCGTCGGGGAACCCGAAGTGCGCGTGCAGAAGGTCAGGCGCGGGGGAAAGCGACCGGAAGTGCGACATTGCAGTCGCGCGGTAGCGTGTGGCAGACGTCAACAGGGCAAGCCGCCCCGAACCCCCAACCACCCGTGTCGGTCGGTACGCCACATGAACGCCGCTTGTTCGCACCACGTCGCGGCTCGAGCACTCGCGAAGCGCCGCAAGCACCGTGACGTCGCAGTGCTCACCAAGGGCATCGGCTTGCTCGGCAAGCCACGGACCGGAAAGCTCGGTGACTTCCGAGGGGAAGAGATGAGTGGTGATGGCGACCCGGATTCGACTCACAAGCGCTCCCTGGCGCGGTACGGAGATGGTGGCAGTAAGGCGATGCAACGGCAGCCGCATGGTATCATTATAGATTGTGTGTGCGACCAGCGATGACATACGATTTCGCGCTGCATGTGTGCAGCGATGGAAGATGTGTGGAGAAGCTGCGCATGGCGCAGTGTTCGCTTGCTTCGCACGAGGCCACGTGTGTTATCGTGTGGCGTCTTAAGAAGCGTGAATCCAATCATGCATCTCAGTCGGAGGTAGTTTGATGACGGGTGACGCAGGAAGGCTCGACCAGCCTGACGCTCCTGACTCTGCGGATGTGGGCGCAGAGAACGTAGCCGACCCAGGTGTGCCGCAGGTTGTCGCGGTGCGACGCAAGCGTTCGATGTGGGAAGATCCGGTCGTGCGCGCCATGGGCTGGACGGGGGCACTTGTCTTCGTCGGGTTCCTCATGACGGTCGTCATGGCCATGTACTACGGGTTCGTGGGGACCGACGCGGCTCCGCGCACCATCGCCGAGCGTGATCTCGCAGGCTGGGCATCTGCGGTGCAGGAGCCCGGCGCTACTGCCGATCAGTACCAGTCATATGTCCTTGCGCTTGTTGGTGACAAGCAGTTCGACAAGGCGCAGTCGGTGATCGATGAGGTCAACGCCAACGAAGAGATCGACCAGTCACGTGGTTCCCAGATGCTCTTTGCGCTTGCCGAGCTACAGATGGCGCAGAGCGACTACGATGGCGCTCTCAAGAGCTACGAAGACGTCATGGAAGAGACTAACGCTGCTTATGAGAAGGAGTTGGAGGAAGGCGGCGAGTTCCAGAACTGGGCAGTTGCCACAGGTCGCCATGACAACTACTACCTCAGCGCGCTTGCACGTGGTCAGGTCTATCGCGACCGGGGAGAGCTCGAGAAGGCTCTCGAGATGTACGACATCTTCCTGGCCAAGAACCCGCGCGATGCCGAGCTTCTCGTCGACCGGGGAGAGATGCGTGCTGAGACAGGTGATACCGCAGGCGCTGAGGCGGATTTTCGCCAGGCACTTCGGTTCATCGCCGATCACGAGCGAGCGCTCGCCGGCCTGAAGAAGATCGGAGTTGAGAAATAGATGGAACCCATCAGTCCCGAACAGCTGGCTGGCGCTGTGCCGTTGCAGACCGAAGAGAAGTACGTATCGCGCCGAGGGCGCCGAATCCTCGCGGTCTTGCTCATCATCCTTCTTATCATCCTATTGCTTGCGG
>JAVEVF010000081.1:0-8671 GCA_034005175.1 Coriobacteriia bacterium
CTCGACGGTAGCCGCTGAGCTTGCCGCAGAGTGGGCGGCTCCCGCTGAGTCGCGGCCGCTCACTATCGCGCTTACCGAGGCCGGCGCCTTGCGTGTCGACGGTGACCCAGGTGGTGGAGTCGGAATCGATGGTGTTGTCACGCTGGCGTACTTCGACGATGCACCGGATGAGGGAGCGCTCAGCGTGGCGCTCGCGTTAGCGGCACTGGGTCAGCCGGCATGCGGTGCCGAAACACAGGCGAAAGCCACCGGCGTCGCACTGGCTGCTTCCGAGGCGGGCATGTCGGGAGTCGATCACATCGGCACGCCAGAAGGTGCATTCTCGCTGGCGTGGATCTTGAGCTCGCAAGCATCTGGATACTTCGGTAGTGGAGAGGGTGCGCAAGGCCCTTGGCCGAAGTGATCCTCAGCGGTATGGCTCGCGGGCGACTCGGACAAGCGCAGCAGCCACGTGCATGAACTGACGACCACGATGCATGAATCCCGCCACGTCGCGGCGGGTCGCCGCATGCGTCATCGTCGTAGGCACCTCGGCGATACTGAGGCCAGCCCGCAATGCTCGGATGGTGAGTGCGACCTCCACGCCATACCCTGATTCGAATGGCCGACACGCTTCGAGCGCCGTGCGGTTGAGCACACGCTGGCCGGAGAGCGGGGAGCGTGCGTCGAACGGCCCGCCGAAGCGCCTGACGCCCCATCGCGCCAACCCCTGCACGAATCCGAAACCGGCCTTAGCCGCGGGTCGAGGGAATGAGGCGATGGCCATGTCCACCTCTCCCGCAATCACGGGTTCGAGAAGGGCAGTGACCTGTGAGGCGCTCCTTCCGAGGTCAGCGTCGACCAATGCGACCACATCAGCACTTCCCGCGGCTGCCATACCGGCTTCGAGGGCCTCGCCTTTGCCCCGGTTCGCCGGCAGCGCTATCAGCGTGGCGCCTGCCGTGCGTGCCACGCTTCCGGTCTCATCCGAGGAGCCGTCATCGATGACGATGACCTCGTCGATCACCTCGACCTGGCGAATAGCGCGTATGGTGTCGACGATACGCGAAGCTTCGTTGTGCGCTGGCATGAGTGCGACCACCCTCACGAGGCTTCCTGTCTGCCGAGGAGCCTGAGTATGAATCGGCGCCCCATCCTGACGCCCGCCGCCACTTCGTCGACGCGCAGTGCCCAGGCGAGCGCGTAGCTCACCGCAAGGCCGGCGGTCCCGCCGACAAGCACCTGCGCAAGGGCGATAGCTGCCGATCCGCCATCCCCGATGACAGAGGCGATAGCCCATGCAGCGATGCCCCCTGCTATCGATGCCAGCAGGATGCGCAGCACCATCGAGGTGATGCCACGGATGTCATATCCGCCGATGCGCTTGCGCAAGATGAGGGCCAGCGCCACGAAGCTCAGCAGGTAAAAGATCCCATCAGCGATGGGGATGCCCACGAGCCCGAGCCCCGTCCAGTGCAGCACCCCGGTTGTGAGAGTGGCGTACAGGCATATCTGAACGACAGTGAGACCGAGGTTGGTGAGCATGGGTGTGAGCGTGTCTTGCATGGAATAGAACGTCTTCAGCACGTACATGAACGATGCGAAGAAGAAGAGCCCCGCTGCCCACCACACGAGCACCTCGGCAACGGCGGGGACATCCTCGGCTGTGAAACGCCCCGCGCGGTAAAGGCTGATGAGCGGAGTGCTGAGCGCGATAAGCATGGTGGCCATCGGAATGATGAGAAGGGCCGTTGCGCGCAACCCCCTGGCGAACTGCGCCTTGAACGCGGCCCAGTCCTTATGGCCTGCGGCTTCAGAGAGCTCGGTGAAGATAGCCGTGGCGAGAGCTACGGCGAAGATACCGTAGGGAAGCTGGTAGAACATCCATGCATACAACAGTGTTGCGGGCCCTTCCAAGGAGCTTTCAAGCGCGTAGGCGTTGCGAAATGAGACCGCCACTACATTGGTGGCCACATATACGAGGGTGGGGATGGCCATACGGCCCATGGCGCGCATGCCCGGATGCTTGAGGTCGATCGTGAAGGTATAGCGTACGCCTGCCTTCACCAGGCTGGGCAGCTGCACCAGGAACATGGCAAAGACGCCAAGGGTTGTTCCAACCGCGAGGATGACGAACGCAAGATCGGGGTCGTGTCCATAGATGGGAACATATAGCCCGAGCAGGGTCACGATGACGACAAGGTTGTTAAAGACGGGGCCGAGCGCAGGCCACAGGAACTTGCGCTGCGCGTTCAGCAGACCGCTGATGACCGCTCCGGCACCATATGCCACGACCTGGACGGCAAAGAAGCGGAAGAAGTCCGTGGCCATTTGAGCTTCCTCGCGCGTGATGCGGAATGTCTGTGTGCGCACGACCTGCTCGGCGAAGATGGTGCCGAGAATGGCGACGATGCCCAGCGCCAACACGGTAAGGTTGAACAGCGAGCTTGCGTAGCGCCACGCGCTTTCCTCCCCGTCGACCTTGCGCCGCTCCATGAACACGGGGATGAACAGCGAGCTTATGACACCGCCTGCTACGAGCTCGTACATCATGTTGGGGATGTTGTTCGCCACGCTGTACGAAGCTGCAAGAGCCGTGACGCCGAGAGCGTATGCGGTCGCCCAGGTGCGCACGAAGCCTGTCAGCCGAGAGAGCGCTGTGGAGATTGACATGATGGCAGTGGAGCGAGCTATCGCAGGCTTGCTGATGGGTCCCCCTCCGTCGGATGTGCGCCGAGCACACGGCGTTTCGCGCTATTGTAATGCTTTCCCGCACGGGGCAGAGCTGCTGGTACGGATGGTATCCGTTCTGTTACAAACGCGGGCGTGAGCATGGCGTGGGCTATACTTGCGCAGGGCGTCTTGCATCCGACATTCGTGCGTGCATCGGCCTGGTGCGTCGCGAAATCCGAACGTGCCCCACACGGAAGGTCTGTTCGTGCTGGTGTGAATCAGAAGGATGTGCGATGAAGCGGGTCGCCCTGCTCATGGTGTTGATCGTGGCGTTCGCGCTTTCGGGTGCGTCTGCCACATATGGCGTGCAGCCGCAGCCACGATCATCACGTGTGGTGCTGGTGCTCGCGCCGTATCTGGAGTGGGACGATATCGACCCCGCGCTCGCCCCTACGATCTACCGTCTTGCCGATCAAGGTGCAGTGGGGAACATCAACCTGCGCAACCGCAGCCGGCTGGCAACAGCGTCCTCGCCACTACAAGGTGCGCTCACCTTCTCGGCTGGCTCATGGGCGGCGGCGGACCCCCTCGCACCGCAGCCCCATAGCGTTGATGAGCATTACGAGGGAGGCTCTGCTTTCGACGCGTATGCTCGAGCAACAGGTATCGATGCCTCCGGCTACGACGTGGTGTTTCTCGGACTTCCGCGGACCGCGCGCCTCAACGAGACAGCAGCGACTCTTGCGGTAAGACTAGGAGCGCTGGGTCAGGCGGTACGCGATGGCGGCGGTGCGACCGCCGCGCTCGGAAACTCCGACGCAGGCTATGAGGTGCGTGGCATCTGGCGAAACCGTCCCGCTGGCGTGGTAGCCATGGATGAGGAGGGGCGGGTTCTGCTCGGCAACGTCTCCTCTGACCTGCTCGCCAATGACCCTGAAGCGCCGTTTGGCTTTGCAACTGACCTCAAGGCGTTCGCATCTGAATACGAACGTGTCCTCGGGGGGCTTTCAGCTCAAGGCGGTCCCTCCTTCATCGTGCTGGACACGGGCGACACTCACCGGGCGCACGAGGTGGCCATGGATGTCTCGCCATCAGTCGCCGAAGTGCATCATCGGGCGGCGGTTGCGAAGCTCGATGGGGTGGTGGCGCTCGCTGCGGATTCGCTGCCTGATGACGGCGTGCTCATGGTGGTGCCGCAGATCCTTGCGGAGTACCCCGGTACGGTGACTGGACTAGGGCCCGCGATCATCTCTGGCCCTGGATGGTCAGGGTATCTGAGCTCGTCTTCCACCCAGCGCTCGGGTTTGGTGACGAACCTCGATATCGCGGCGACCGTGCTTAATGAGCTCGGGCTCGACGCGCCCGTAGAGGTGCTCGGCAATCCCATGGTCTCCGATGGCTCGGGGGCAAACGTCGCGAATCGCATCGATGACCTCACTGCCGAGAACAACACCGCTGTGGCCATCGACACAGCTAAGCCTGTCGTCGTGAACACCTTCATCGCGGGGACCACCCTCGTGTTGCTTCTGTGCACCGTCGTACTGTTGCGCGCGAGGCTGTGGCCTCAACGCACCGTGCGTCGGGTGTCCTGGGCCGGCCGCGCCCTTCTTATACTGGCGCTCGCCGTGCCACCGGCTTCGCTTCTCATGTTCCTACTCAATCGTTTGCCGGCAACGACGTCCGAGGCGTACATGGCCTTCTTCTCCGCGCTGGGAGTCGTGTGGGTGTTGGGGCTCGTGCTTGAGTCAGTGATGGGACCGCGCGTACCGGTGATCGCGTTGAGTCTGCTCACAGTCGGCATCATCGTCGCCGACCAGCTGCTCGGAGCGCCGCTTTCGTTCACGAGCTTCCTCGGCTACTCACCGTTGCTGGCTGCGCGCTACTACGGACTAGGCAACGAAGGGGCGGCCATCTTGTTCGGCGCATCGGTCGTCGGCTGCGGACTCATGCTTGATGAGTGTCAGGAGACGCGGTGGGTGCAGATGATGAGCCGCTGGGGGATCGCGCTTCTGGGACTTGGCGTGGTTGTCGTGGCTGCTGCACCGATGTTGGGAGCCAATGTTGCGGTGGCGGTATGGGCTGTGGTGGGCTTTGCCGCGATGTGGCTCATCTACCATGAAGTCAAGGTCGGCTGGCGCGCCGTGTTGGTGGCCGCTCTGCTGATAGTCTTGCTGGTTGGCGTGTTCTCCTTCATCGATCTGCGTGCCGATACAGGATCTCGGTCACATCTGGCTCGGGCATGGGAAAGCATGGGCAAGGGCGGCGTGAGCCAGCTTTGGCTCATCGTGGTTCGCAAGGCCGAGACGAACGTACGCGTGCTCACGCGCACCAACTGGTCGTGGGTGCTTGTGGCGGTGCTTGCGTTTCTGGCGTTCATGCGCTGGCGCCCGCAGGGGGATTTCGCAGCGACTCTTCAGGAGAACCCGGGCTTCTCGGCGGCGGTGGCGGCCTCGCTCATCGGCGGACTGACGGCATATGTGACTGAGGATTCCGGGATCGTGATTCCTGCCCTCATCATGGTGTATGTGGGCGTAGGCATCCTCCATCTCATGCTTTGGCGACTGCCCTCTTCCTCCAGCTTTGATGAGGGCGGCGAGTCGCCGTGCTGACCGGTATCGATCTCTCCCGATGGGCGATGGGCCTTGCCGCCGTGTTCATCGCCGCTGTAGTGGTCCCGTGGGTCGGCATGCGCATGCTCGCCCCCTCCTTGGCGCACAGCGGGCGCACCGTTCGCAACTACCGGGGGGTTCAGGTGCCCCTTGGTTTGGGCACCGTATGGGTGTTCTGGGGTGCGGCTGTCCTCGTCCAACAAGCAGCCTTCTCCGTGCTTGGCCTATGGCGCACATCTGGAGTGCCGCTTTGGCTGAACCTCACCCAAGCCGTGCCGCTCGTGCTTGGTGCTTTCACCCTCGGCCTCCTCGATGACATGTTCGGGACCCCAGGCCACAAGGGATTCAAGGGGCACCTCGCCGCGGTGCGTTCAGGTCAGCTCACCACCGGTGGGCTCAAGCTGTTCGGAATAGGGTTGCTTGCGGCGGCTGGTGCAGCAGGGCTTTCCACCGCCGCGTGGGGGCCCTGGTACCTGTCGCTCGTGCACTATGTGGTGGTAGTCGCGCTCATTGCTCTTAGCGCCAACACCGTGAACCTCTTCGACCTGCGCCCCCTACGTGCGCTAAAGGCCTACTCGTTGCTTGCGTTCGTGGCGATAGCCGCGGGCACGGCGATGCTCATGGTGCGTGGACTGGCGCCCACCTTGGCGGTATGCGATGGAGTGCTGGTGCTCATGGT
This sequence comes from Coriobacteriia bacterium, assembly GCA_034005175.1. GTDB lineage: Bacteria > Actinomycetota > Coriobacteriia > Anaerosomatales > SLCP01 > JAVEVF01. Next base: position 5,941 of record JAVEVF010000081.1, read on the forward strand.
GGCTGCAGGTCCCGCCGTAGCGGTATGGCGCCCTGATGCCACCGAGAAGGGGATGCTGGGTGACGCGGGCGCGAATGCGTGTGGCATGTTCGCTGGCGTGATGCTGGCCTCTGCGCTGCCCCTTCTTGCGGCAGCTGTGGCTGCGGCAGGCTTGCTCGCGCTCAACCTCGTGTCGGAACGCGTGTCGTTCTCAGCCCTCATCGAGCGCACCGCATGGCTGGCACGCATCGACGCGTGGGGAAGAGCGTGCTTCTCCGGTGGCACCAGGCCTCAGGAACAGAAGGCCAAGCCATGACAACAAGCGCAGAATCTGCACATGGAATCACCCCACACGCATTTGCGCGCGGGTAGAATACCAAAGGGATACGGGCGCACTGCAGAGACTAAGGTGGAACAGACAGATGGCGAAGCATATCTTCGTGACGGGCGGCGTCGTGAGTTCGCTTGGCAAGGGCATCACGGCAGCGTCACTCGGCAGGCTTCTGAAGTCGCGTGGCGTGAAGGTCACGATCCAGAAGCTCGACCCCTACCTCAACGTCGATCCCGGTACCATGAGCCCCTTCCAGCACGGGGAGGTCTTTGTCACCGATGATGGTGGTGAGACCGATCTCGACCTCGGACATTACGAGCGCTTCATCGATGAGTCGCTCTCTCGTGACTGCAGTGTGACGGCGGGCTCGATCTATCAGACCATCATCACCAAGGAGCGCCGAGGGGACTTTCTCGGCGGCACCGTTCAAGTCATCCCGCATGTCACCAATGAGATCAAGGACCGCGTCACCCGCCTGGCCGAACAGACCCAGGCCGATGTCATCATCACCGAGGTGGGAGGGACGGTCGGTGACATTGAGTCGCTTCCTTTCATCGAGGCCATTCGCCAACTGCGCAAAGACGTCGGTAACGATAACGTGTGCTACATCCACGTCACGCTCGTGCCGTACATCGCTGCTTCTGCCGAGCTCAAGACCAAGCCTACGCAGCACTCGGTCAAAGAGCTGCGGTCCATTGGCATCCAACCCGATTTCATCGTGTGTCGCTCAGACCATCCCATCGACGCAGGCATCCGGCGCAAGATCGCGCTCTTCTGCGATGTCGACTCGAAAGCTGTGGTGAGCGCGCAAGACGCCGCGTCGATCTACGAGGTGCCGATGCGCCTTCGCGACCAAGGGCTCGACGAGATGGTCATCGAACGACTCGGCCTGGAGTGCGGCGAGCCTGACCTGACCGAGTGGCAGAGGTTCGTGGCGCACTCATCCTCGCTCGCCGATACGGTGGATGTGGCGCTTGTGGGCAAGTATGTACAACTGCCCGATGCCTACCTCTCCGTCACCGAGGCGCTTGACCATGCTGGCATCTACCACGACCACAAGGTGAATGTGCACTGGGTGGATGCTGAGAGCCTCACGCCCGAGGAGGTCGAGCAGATTCTCTCGGAGATGGACGGCATACTCGTGCCGGGCGGCTTTGGCATCCGCGGCATCGAGGGGAAAGTGCGCGCGGCGCATCACGCACGCGAGAACCTGATCCCATACCTCGGGATCTGCCTAGGAATGCAGGTCGCAGTCATCGAGTTCGCGCGCCATGTCGCAGGGTTTGCCGATGCGAACTCGCCGGAGTTCGAGCCTGCGACGGAGTACCCGGTGATTGACCTCATCCGCGATCAGCACGACGTGGTGGACATGGGCGCGAGCATGCGACTGGGTTCGTATCCCTGCAAGATCATGCCGAACACCAAGGCCCACGCAGCGTATGCGGAGGAGGTCGTCTATGAGCGGCATCGCCACCGGTTTGAGGTGAACAACGCGTATCGGCAGCAACTCATCGACGCTGGACTCATCATCAGCGGCGTCTCACCGGACGAGCGCCTGGTAGAGATCGTGGAGCTTCCCGACCATCCCTGGTATGTCGGGACACAGGGCCATCCCGAGTTCAAGAGCCGACCCACCCGCCCCGCGGCGCTCTTCCGCGATTTCGTCGGTGCAGCCGTCCAATACAAGCGCGACCACAAGGGATAGCCGATGAGCACCGAGCGCCTGATCTCCCGCTTCCTTGACCTCGTGAGGATCGATAGCCCCTCGGGTGAGGAGGCAGCGGTCGCACATCACTGCGCGACGGCGCTCGAAGCGATGGGCTTTGCAGTGTGTACTGATGACACCATGGCTGTCACCGGCTCTGACACCGGCAACCTCATCGCCGAGCTCCCAGGCACCGTCGCAGGCGCGCCAGTGCTCTTGCTTTCCGCACATCTGGACTGTGTGGAGCCATGCCGAGGTGTGGAGCCAGTTGTGCGCGATGGCGTGGTGTTCTCGGCGGGGGAGACGGTGCTCGGGGCTGACGACAAGGCCGGCATCGCCGCTATCTTCGAAGCGCTTGAGCGTGTGTTGGCCGATGAGGCGCCGCGCGGCGACATCCGTGTCGTGCTTACCGTGGGCGAGGAGCGGGGGCTGCGCGGCGCGAAAGCGCTCGACCCCGCCAGTGCCGCTGCCGACCTATGCCTCGTGCTGGACGCCGATGGTGAGCCTGGCGGCATCGTGACCGCTGCGCCCACGCACTATACTTTTGTCGCGGAGTTCACAGGGACGGCCGCTCATGCGGGCGTTGAGCCAGAGGCAGGCCGCTCGGCGCTGGTCATGGCCGCCGCTGCCATAGATGCGATGGTGCTAGGCCGCCTTGACGAGCATACCACCGCAAACGTGGGCACCATCAGCGGAGGGACGGCCACGAACGTCAT
>JAVEVF010000082.1:0-8474 GCA_034005175.1 Coriobacteriia bacterium
AGCCGGCTTGAGCAGCACGCGACCGGCACCGAAGACACCGTAGATCTCGTGCGGGATGGTGCCCTTGATGACCGGAACCTTGAACATGTTCTTCTTGGCGTCCTCGATGCCCTTCTTGATGGCGATAGGCACTTCGGCCGACTTGCCCATCCCCACGCCCACACTGCCCTCGCCGTCACCGACGACGACGAGCGCGGTCAGCGCGAAGCGGCGGCCACCCTTTACGACCTTCGCCACTCGGTTGATGTATACGACCTTCTCCTGCAGCTCCGAGACCGGGGCTTGTCTGCGCGCCATACCGATTCCTCCCTAGAACTTCAACCCGGCGCTACGTGCACCGTCGGCCAGAGCCTTCACGCGCCCGTGGAACAGGCGCCCTCCACGATCGAACACAGCCTGCTCGACACCAGTCTCAAGCGCTCTGCGGCCAAGCGTCTCGCCAACGGCCTTGGCGGCGTCGATGTTCGATCCGCTCTTGAGCGCGGAACGAATCTCACCGTCTATGCTCGACGCGGAGACGATCGTACGACCGTTCACGTCATCGATCAGCTGCCCGTAGATGTGGGCATTGCTTCGAGTCACGCGCAATCGCGGCCGCTCGGCAGTACCGCTCACCTTGCCGCGGACTCTGCGCTGGCGACGGCTCAGGGCCGCAGACTTCGCCTTCATTCTCTCCATCGTCCTTCTACTCTCCTCATCTCGCCCGATGCGCTCACCGGACGCAACGATTACTTGGCGGTCTTGCCCAGCTTACGGCGAACATGTTCGCCCTCGTAACGAACGCCCTTGCCCTTGTAAGGCTCCGGCGGACGAAAATCGCGAATCTCGCTGGCGACCTGTCCGACGCGCTGCTTGTCGATGCCGTGAACCGTGATCTTCGTGGGAGCCGGCACCTCGAACGTGATGCCAGGCTCAGCCTTGACGACGACCGGGTGGCTGAAACCGAGGGCGAGCTCCAGGTCGGGCCCCTTGAGCTGGGCACGATAACCAACACCGACGATCTGAAGGTTCTTGCTGAAGCCCTCCGAGACTCCGGTGACCATATTCGCGATGAGAGAGCGCGTGAGCCCGTGCAGTGAACGGTGGCTCCTGTTGTCGCTTGGGCGGGTGACGATTATGTCGCCGTCCCGCAGCTCGATCGTCAGATCCTCGTTAAACGATGCCTCCAGCTCGCCTTTCGGCCCCTTGACCTTGACCGACGAGCCATCCACTTGTACTTCCACCCCGGACGGGACCGGGATGGGCTGCTTGCCGATTCGAGACACGGCTGTCGCTCCTTTCCTTGAGTCCTGTCCGTTACCAGATGTACGCGATGACTTCGCCGCCCACGCCCATCTTGCGCGCGACCTTCTCAGTCATCACACCCTTGGATGTCGAAATGACTGCGACACCGAGGCCGCCGAGAACGCGCGGAAGCTCGTCTTTCTTGGCGTACACGCGCAAACCAGGCTTGCTGATTCGGCGGATTCCCGTGATGGTACGCTCACGCCTGGGGCCGTACTTCAAGACGACCTCGAGTGTGTCTTGGACATCGCCGGGGGTGACACGGTAGTCCTCGATATAGCCCTCTTCCTTCATGATGCGCGCGATCTCAACCAGCTTCTTTGACGACGGCATCGTCGCCGAGGTCTTGAAAGCGGAGTTTGCGTTACGCACACGCGTCAACATGTCGGCGATGGGATCTGTCATGCTCATGGTTCTCATACCCTCCTATGGGTCGGGATGACTCCGGTCCGACGGTTCGCGATAGCCCGTGGCATGCGCGCCTTTCGGACTGGTCTTCTCGGCGTCGGCCTACCAGCTGGCCTTACGCACGCCGGGAAGCTCGCCACGGCTCGCAAGCTCTCGCACGCAGATGCGGCACAGCCCGAACTGGCGGTAGTATGCGCGCGGCCGGCCACAGCGATTGCAGCGGTTGACAGCACGCACGCCGAACTTCGGTGTGCGCTTCGCCTTGGCGATCATCGACTTCTTTGCCACCTGAAACCTCCTTGCCGCGGCACCGCGTCCGATGCCGACCGGTAGAATCTATCGTTTGAACGGGAACGAGAACGCCTCAAGCAGCGCCTTCGCTTCCTCGTCTGTCTTCGCGCTCGTCACAAACGTGATGTCCATGCCCCGGACACGGTCGACCTTGTCGTAGTCGATCTCCGGGAAGATGAGCTGCTCGGTCACGCCCATGGAGTAGTTGCCTCGACCGTCAAATGACTTCGTCGGCAAGCCGCGGAAGTCGCGGATGCGGGGAATGGCAGTCGAGGTGAGCCTATCGAAGAACTCCCACATCCTGTCACCACGCAGCGTGACCTTGGCACCGATAGGCATGTGTTGACGTACCTTGAATCCCGCGATGGACTTCTTGGCACGTGTAATCATCGGCTTCTGGCCGGTCACAATCGCCAGATCGGCCATTGCCGAGTCCAGCTGCTTGACATCGGCCACCGCTGCGCCGACTCCCATGTTCACAACGATCTTCTCGAGGCGCGGAACCTCGTTGACGTTGCTGTAACCGAACCGCTCCATAAGAGCGGGTACGATCTCGGCCCTGTATTGTTCTTTGAACCTAGGTGCCACCGGCTGTTACCTCCATGTGGTTGATTCGCGCCAGATTTCCGACCCGGCGCCCCGCATCCGGGGCCTCCGGACGCGGGCGTTTCACATACTGTCAGTCGATATCCTTGCCGCACTGCTTGCAGACACGTTTGCGCGTGCCATCTTCACGCCTGCGGCCGACACGAGTCGCCTGAGCACAGCTCGGACACAACAGCATCACGTTGCTCACGTGGATGGTCCCCTCGATCTCGAGGATGCCGCCCTGAGGCTGCTGCTGAGTCGCGCGCTGGTGCTTCTTGATCATGTTCACGTGTTCCACGACGAGCCGTTCTTTGTGGGGATACACGCGCAGGACGCGGCTTTCCTTGCCCTTGTCCTTGCCGGTGATGACCCTGACCCGGTCGCCCTTGCGAATCGTCAGTGACTTCGACATCTGTCGCGACCTCCTTACAGTACTTCGGGAGCCAACGAGATGATCTTCATGTAGCGCCGATCACGCAGTTCGCGTGCGACCGGGCCGAAGATACGCGTGCCTCGCGGATTGCCTGCGTTGTCGATGATGACGGCTGCGTTCTCGTCGAACTTGATGTAGCTGCCGTCGGGCCTGCGAGCCTCTTTCTTCGTGCGCACCACCACGGCACGGACGATATCGCCCTTCTTCACATTGCCGTTGGGGATCGCCTCCTTGACCGTGCAGACGATCGTGTCGCCAACATGCGCATAACGGCGCTTCGAACCACCGAGCACCTTGATGCACAGCACTCGCCTTGCACCCGAGTTGTCGGCTACCTTCAGCCGTGATTCTGCCTGGATCATCTCTTCCTCCGAAACCGCCTGCGGCACGTGAGAGGTGCACCACTGGGCGCACGTCACAGACCGAATGACTTACTTGGCCTTCTCTACGACCTCTACTAGACGCCACCGCTTCATCTTCGAGACTGGACGCGTCTCCATTATCTGGACAACATCACCCACCTGCGCGATGTTCTCTTCATCGTGGGCGTGGAACTTCTTGCTCTGGGTGATCATCTTGCCGTAAAGAGGATGCCGCTTGCGTTGCTCGACCTTGACCACACAGGTCTTGTCGGCGCCTGCGGACACGACCACGCCCTGGCGGGTCTTACGGCTATTGCGTTCGCTGCTCATGTGGTTCCTCTCCACCGTCCTAGGATGTCGCAGCGTCGCGCGCTGCGGTGATCTCACGTGCGCGGAGCTCGGTGAGCACGCGCGCGATGTCCTTCTTGACGGCCTTGATCCTGCCAGGGTTGTCAAGCTGGCCGGTTGCGAGCTGGAATCTCAGGTTGAACAACTCGCTCCGTGCTTCTTTAAGCTTCTCTCCCAAATCGGAGTCGGCCAGTTCTTTGATGTCTTCGATCTTCATCTATGCCTCACCGCCACTATCAGCTCGCGTGACGAACTTGGTCTTGATAGGCAGCTTGTGGGCCGCCAGGCGCAGCGCCTCTCGCGCCACATCCTCAGGCACGCCGGCAAGCTCGAACATGACACGTCCGGGCTTGACGACCGCCACCCACTTCTCCGGGCTGCCTTTGCCAGAACCCATCCGGGTCTCGGCAGGCTTCTGCGTGACCGGCTTGTCAGGGAAGATGTTGATCCACACCTTGCCGCCACGCTTCATGTAACGGGTCATTGCGATACGGGCCGCCTCGATCTGGCGGTTGGTTATCCAGGCGGGCTCGAGGGCCTTGAGTCCAAAGTCGCCGAACAAGACCTCGGTACCGCCCTTGGCCATCCCCTTGCGGGACCCGCGCTGCACCTTGCGGTGCTTCACTCGCTTGGGCAGCAGCATCTCTACGATCTCCCTCCGCGGTCATTGCGGCGAGGTCGAGCTGGCCTGTCCGTCTCGGGCGACGGAAGCTCCTGGCCCGGCAGAACCTCACCGCGGTATATCCATACCTTCACGCCGATGGCACCCATGCTGGTGTTGGCGGTGGCAGTGCCGTAATCGATCTTCGCGCGAAGGGTGTGTAGCGGCACACGACCTTCGCGGTACCACTCACGGCGACCCATCTCAGCGCCGCCGAGCCGGCCGGAACACTGGATACGGATGCCGAGCGCGCCACTCTTCATGGCCGAGGCAACAGCCTTGCGCATCGCGCGCCGGAACGCCACGCGACCTACGAGCTGCTCCGCAACCCCTTGCGCGACAAGCGTCGCGTCGAGTTCGGGCCGCTTGATCTCGATGATGTTCACCGAGACGGTGGCGCCGGACATCTTCTCGAGGTCCTTGCGCAGCGCATCGACCTCGGAACCTTTCTTGCCGATGACGATGCCCGGACGCGCGGTCCACAGATCGATGACGAGCTTGTCGCCCTTGCGCTCGATCTCGACACGCGATACGGCGGCGCGGCGCAACCTCTCCAAGAGATACTTGCGGATCTCGAGATCCTTCGCCAGCGTGTCGCTGTAGTCCTTGCCGGCGTACCAGCGGGACCGCCACTGCTCAGTTATGCCGAGCCGAAACCCGATGGGATAGACTTTCTGACCCATGGCGCTACGCCTCCTCTCGCTGCTTGACGACGACAGTGATATGGCTTGTGCGCTTGTCGATGCGAAACGCACGGCCCTGGGCGCGCGGCCTGATGCGCTTGAGGGTCGGACCCTCATCGACAAACGCGGTTGAAACATACAGGTCTTCGCGTCTGATCTTCAGATTCTTCTCAGCGTTTGCCGCAGCGCTCAGCAACACCTTCTCGACAAGCTCGGCGGCAGCCCGAGGCGTGAACCTGAGGATGGCGGTGGCCTCCTCCACGGACTTGCCGCGAATGAGGTCGACCACGAGACGGGCTTTGCGCGGGCTCACCCGCACGTAGCGTGCGACTGCTCTCGTTTCCATCTTCTACCTCTTGCTCTTCTTGTCGGCCGCGTGTCCGCGGAACGTACGCGTCGGTGCGAACTCACCGAGCTTGTGACCGACCATCGACTCCGTGACATAGACGGGCACGTGCTTGCGCCCGTCGTGAACCGCGATCGTGTGACCCACCATCTCCGGAAAGATGGTGGATGCGCGCGACCACGTCTTGATGACCTTCTTCTCGCCGGACTCGTTCATGGCGTGGATCCGCCCGATCAAACGCGATTCGACGTATGGTCCCTTCTTCAAGCTTCTGCTCATCGTGTGCTCCAGCTCCCTTTACAGCCCGCTACTTCTTGCGGCGGCGAATGATCAGACGGTCCGAGGCCTTGCCCTTCTTGCGCGTGCGGTGCCCCTTGGTGGGCACGCCCCACGGGCTTACCGGGTGACGGCCTGCGGTCTTGTTCTTGCCCTCGCCACCGCCGTGCGGGTGGTCGACCGGGTTCATCGCGGTACCACGAACCGTCGGACGCACACCCTTCCAGCGGGCACGACCGGCCTTTCCGATCGTGATGCCCTCATGCTCGGGGTTGCTCACGGCCCCAATCGTCGCGCGGCAGGTGAGCAGCACCTTGCGCATCTCACTTGAGGGCATACGCAAGATCGCGTAGTCGCCTTCCTTCGCCATCAGCTGGGCCGAGGCACCGGCCGAGCGAGCCATCGCCGCGCCCTTGCCAGGCTGCATCTCTATGGCGTGGACGACCGTACCCGTCGGGATCTCCGCCAGCACGAGCGCATTGCCCGGCTTGATGTCAGCACCCGTACCGGACATCACCGTGTCGCCAACAGAAAGTCTCTGCGGCGCGATGATGTAGCGCTTCTCGCCGTCCGCATAGTGCAGCAGCGCGATGCGTGCCGAGCGATTGGGGTCGTATTCGATCGTAGCGACCTTGGCGGGAACGCCATCCTTGCTGCGCTTGAAATCAACACGGCGGTAGCGGCGCTTGTGGCCACCGCCCTTGTGCCGTGTCGTGATCTGGCCCTTGTTGTTGCGCCCGCCCTTCTTGGGCAGCGGCTCAAGTAGCGACTTTTCCGGCGTGGAGGTCGTGACGTCGGCGAAGTCCGACACCGTCTGGAACCTCCGACCCGGCGAGGTCGGCTTGTACCTTTTCAGTCCCATCTTCTCTCCTTCCGTCCGATTGCCGGTCCGCCTGGGACAGGCGTGCCAGACTCAGCACGCAGCGGCTCCGACGCCGGACTACCACGGTGCCGGGCGGCTCCATCCCGCTTCATGCGGGTGCCCGGGTCACCTTCCTTCAGTGAGGCTTCCTAGCCCTCGAAGAACTCGATCGAATCGCCCTCTTTGAGAGTGACGACCGCCTTCTTCCACGAACGCGTCTTGCCAGCACGGTAGCGCAGGCGGCGGGGTTTGCCCGCTACGTTCATGGTGTTCACCTTCTCGACCGTCACACCGAAGATCTCGGCCACCGCGTCTGCGATCTGCGGCTTGGTGGCACGCTTGTGCACCTCGAACGTGTAACGGTTGTGCGTGATCATGTCGTAGGACTTCTCCGACACGATCGGACGCAAAATGATACCACGCGGGTTGCGGTTGTGCATTATGCCAGTACCTCCTCGAGCCAGGTCAAGGCCGGCTTCGTGAAGAGCACGGCAGTGTTGTCGACAAGATCGTATGTGTTCGCCTCAGAGGCGGTGATGACGCGCGCCTTGGGCAAGTTGCGCAGCGAGAGAACAGTGTTGATGTCATCGTTGGCCACGACGACGGTCACTCGGCCCTGGATACCGAGTTTCGCCAGAGCTTCGGCGGCTTGTTTCGTAGAGGGCTCGTCAAGACCGAAATCGTCTATCACGTGCAGCACGCCCTCGGCCGTCTTGGCTGAAAGCACCGAACGCATCGCAAGCTTCACGACCTTGTTGGGAACCTTGAAACCATAGCTGCGTGGATGCGGCCCGAACACCACACCGCCGCCCTTCCATTGCGGTGCACGGATGGTGCCTGCGCGCGCACGACCGGTGCCCTTCTGCCGCCACGGCTTGCGCCCACCGCCCGATACGTTGCCTCGGGTCTTGGTGCTGTGCGTTCCAGAACGGCGCGCGGCCATCTGGCTGCGAACTACCTGGTGCACGGCGAAGGGATGGGGCTCGATGCCGAACACGCCGTCGGCAAGCTCGACACTACCCACCTTCGTGCCGCTTGTGTTCTTGATATCTACCGTTGCCATCGTTTCCTACTCCTTGAGAAGACGGTACCTATGGGCCGAGCCGGTCTCACGCCGACCGAATGGTGAGCAGGGCGCCCTTGGCCCCTGGCACCGCACCCTTGACGAGCAAGAGGTTCTGCTCGGGATCTACCTTCACGACATCGAGATTGCGCACGGTCACCATCTCGTCGCCCATGTGCCCCGCCATGCGCGAGCCTCTGAAGACGCGCGATGGCGTGGACGCCTGACCCACGGATCCGGGCTGGCGGTGGAAGTGCGAGCCGTGGCCGCCCCGGCCGCCTCGAAAGTTGTGGCGCTTCATGACGCCAGCGAAGCCCTTGCCCTTGCTCACGCCCGAGACATGCACCGATTCGATGGATTCGAACAGCGCCACGGTCAGCTCCTCACCCACCTTCACCTCGTCGCCCTCGTCAAGGCGCACCTCGACGATGTGGCGACGCGGGCTCACTCCTGCTTTGGCGAAATGCCCGGCCGCGGGCTTGTTGACCTTCGATTCCCTTATGTCACCGAACGCTAGCTGCACAGCAGCATATCCGTCTCGTTTCACCGTCTTGACCTGGCTGACCACGCAAGGTCCTGCCTCGATCACGGTGACGGGAACGAGCTCGTCGTTCTCGCTCCACACCTGGGTCATCCCCAGCTTGCGTCCCAATATGGTCGTTACCATGTGCTCTCCGTCCTCCATGCGGTCTTGGGCCGTATCGCCACGCTCCGCGCGCGGCGGTCCCAGCGGACCACGTATGCTTCACACCGGCACACCTCAGGCATAGTCGGTGATGACTGCTACAGCTTGATCTCGATATCCACACCAGCCGGCAGGTCAAGCCTCATGAGGGAGTCGACCGTCCTGGGCGTAGGCTCGAGAATGT
>JAVEVF010000083.1:0-8383 GCA_034005175.1 Coriobacteriia bacterium
ACGGCTGTGCTTCCAGAAGCGGTTCGAGCTCCTCGGCACCAGCCTCCACCTCGACTCGCAGCCGCAAGGCATGCCCCTCACCTTTGAGCTCGGCCATAGACGCCTGCCGCACGACACGTCCTCGGTCAAGGATCGCCACCGTGTCGCACACGCGCTCGACATCCGTGAGGATGTGTGTGGAGAAGAAGACGGTTGTCTTGGTTCGCAGCGCAGCGATCATCTCAAGGACATCCTTGCGGCCCATGGGGTCAAGCGCGCTCGTGGGCTCGTCGAGCAGGAGCAAGCGCGGCGCGTTGATGAGCGCTTGCGCCACGCCAAGCCTCTGCCGCATGCCACGTGAGTATCCGCCGAGCCGCTGGGTCAGGTCGCCGAGTCCTGCCATGTCAAGCAGCGCATCCACTCGCTCGTCGAGAACCTTGCCGGCAACACCGAAGAGCTTGCCGGAAAATCGCAGGAACTCCTCGGCGGTCATCCACGGATAGTAGCCGGGAACGTCTGGCAGGTAGCCGATGAGGGCGCGCACCTCATCCCCCGCATCAACCACGTCGTGGCCGAACACCCGCGCGCTGCCTGCGGTGGGGCGTGCAAGCCCGGTAAGAATGCGCAGTGCTGTGGTCTTGCCAGCACCGTTGGGGCCGAGAAACCCGAAGATCGAGCCCTCGGGCACCGCAAGGTCAACGCCATCGAGTGCGCGAGTCCCCTTGTAGACCTTCGTCAGGCCGGCGATCTCGATCGCCGAGCTCATCGGCTGGCGTCCTCTGACGGCCCAGCAACAGGCGCGCCCCCGTCCTCAGCGGCGCCGGGCCCGTACAGTGTCGCGACCGCTCGGGCGGTGCGACCCCCAGCAGCCGAATCGCCGGCGGCCTCAAGCGCAGACTCACCCTGTTGATCACCATTGCGGCCTATCGCCGCGTAGATGATGGGACCGATGAAGGAGTTGCCAAACACGATGATGACGAGCGCCCATACCCACTTCTTGTCGAAGCGCACGCGCGGACGGCGCGAAAGGTCAACAAGCGCCCATATCTGCACGGCGACCTGCAGCACAGCAAGAGCCACGAGGCCCCACACGACCCCGACAGGAAGATGTGCGCTCTCGGCGAGTCTCTGGATCATCTCTCGTGTCCCTGGTGATGGCGGCTGTGCATCAAGTCGACGCATCCGCCCGCATCGAGTACGACTTCACTCGCATGAAGCCCCGCTGCACGAGGGCCGCGAGCGGTGCCCCCAAAGTAGCACCCAGCAGACCAGCCACGATACCGCCGAAGATGGTGGCGAGAAGGACGACGAGCGGGTGGATCTTGAGCTCTGAGCTAGCCAACTGGTTGATTACAAGCGTCTGCACCACGTTTTGAGTCACGAGCACGACGATGAGCACCACAAACGCATCGACCAACCCCCCAGACCCGAGCGCCACGAGAAACGCGAACAGCCCGGCGACTATGGCCCCAAAGAAAGGTATATACCCCGTCAGAAACGTCACCACAGCAATCGGGAACGCAAGAGGCAAGCCGAGCAGATACACGGCGAGGCCGATGAGCGCGGAGACGATGACGAGCGAGTATGTGAGCCCTCGGAAGTACTGGCGCACCGCCACGGTCGCATCATCGACGAGACCCTCGCCAAGCTCTGCGGGCACGCCGAGGTTGCTGCCCACCCAGGAGGCTACGCTCTCCCAGTCGATGAGCAGATAGATCAGCATGAACACACCAATGAACGTGCCGAAGATGAACGCGACTCCACCACTCAAGCCCGATGCGACTGCAGATGCTGCACCTCCCGCGAGGGCAGGGCCGATCTTTTGGACGTTGCGTTCGAACTCATCGATGAGGCCTGGCGGAAGGGAGCTCGATGAGAACCAGTGCTCCATCGCGACCAAACCCTTCTGAACCTGAGCGCCAATCTCGCCAGACTGGCTGATGACGCCGCTCACGGTGAGCCAAAGCGCGCCGCCGATGGCAGCGAGGAGGAGGAGAAGCACAATGCCAGCGCCCAGCGACCGGGGGACATTTCGCTGCTCGAGCTTCTGCACGAAGGGGTAGAAGAGCATGGCGATGACCGCAGCTACGATGAGCGGCACACTCAGGCCCGACGCGAACGTGAGGAGGGAGAAGACAAGCGAACCTACGATGATGACGCCGATGAGCAGCCAACTGCGGATTCCTAACCTTACCAGCCACTCTGGTGCGTGTTCGATCAGCACATGGGTCTTGCCCGGCCGGTCATCTTCCATTGCTCCTCCTGGTGACGGTGGGCTTGGCGTGCGGTTGCACCAGACGCGCTCACGTGACATCGCGCCCAGACGGGCGAGTGCGTCACTCCCCTGCCGACAAGGGTATCCTCTGTGACGCCCGCACTACAAGGTGCTGCTGGAATCCGCCTCATCGCGTCTGCCCCCGTGGTGAGTGCGCGCGACAGCGGCGAGCTCCTGAGCGTATCGGGGTGCGAGGTGCTCGAACGTGAGTGGTTCGGCGAGCGCTCGTGCTGCGAACGGCACGGGCCTCTCGAGGATGAGGGAGCGCAACCGAGCGACGAGCGCATCACTATCCGAGTAGCGAAACTGCGGCGGATATATCTCAGGATAAGCCAACCGATCAGGAACAAGCGGGTAGCAGCCAGCGTAGCAAGACTCGATCATCGCCAGACCATAGAACTCGTTTCGCGCCGTAGACACCGCGATGTCTGCTGAAGCAAGCAGCGAGGCGTATTCTGCACGCGAACCGGGTTCGCCCACATGCACGAGACGGTCGCCGAGCGTCGCCGCAGCATCTTGCATGGCACTGGACGTCTCCCTGAACTCCTGCCCCGCGACGATCACCTCGAACTGCAGATTCTCGGCCGCAAGCTGTAAGACGGCCGCAAAGAACGCTTCTGGATCTTTGTCATGCTCCCACCGGTGCGGCCAGATGATGCGCGGGCGCACGCCTCGGGTGGGCGGCGACGCGCCATCCAACTCCGTCGAATCGAATGGCGGAGCCAAGACGGCGGCCTTCGCCGCGATCCGCTGCGCGATGCCCTGCGGTTGATGGTCGGGAAAGCGGCTGAGAAACGGGGTTGTCTCCTCCAAGAATCGCTCGAGGTTCCAACGGGTATTGAAGACACATCGCTTAGCGGCGAGCGCGCTCGTTATGTTGGTGAGCGGAAACTGGTAGTCCCACTCGGCCTCATGACGGTTCGGATAGACGAGCTGGTTCTCGTGGAAGTACACGAGTGCGGGTATGACGGCGATCTGCGGACCCGCCAGCCCGAGGAACTCAGCGAGGTTCACGAACGTGGATGCGAAGATGACGTCCCAGCCTGCGCCAGCATCAGGTGTGGTTTGACGCGCCCTCAGCTGCGTGCGCGCCTCGGCTGCCATTGTGATGGCCGCTCCACGCATCCGCCACTTCCACTTGCGTGCAGGAAGTGTGAGGAGCGTCCACTCGGCATCCACGGTGTTGACGAGACCGTCGAGCACCGCTCGATGAGAGCCGCCGTAGTACGGTTCCAGCGCAAGGATTCTCAACCGAGCTGCTGAGCCGCTCACGCCCGTCACCTCGGTCCGGCGGTCGCCACTGTCTCGCCGAGGCCCGCAGGTGGCTTGTACGCGGCGCACGCGAACTCCCGGTAGCTCGCTGATGCCACAGCCTCGTCCACCATGCGCTGCACCTCGAGCGCAGCTTCTGCTGCACATACCTCCTCGACTGTGGCGCGCGTGGCAGGAGTGCGAGGCATGAAGAGCGTGCAGCAGTCCACGTGGTCTTGCGTGGACAGGTCGTAAGTTCCGATGGCGCGCGCCTCAGCGATGATCTCGAGCTTATCGGTGCCGATGAGAGGACGCAGGACGGGCAGCGTGGCGCTCTCGTCCACTGCTGCGATGTTGTCGAGCGTCTGAGATGCCACCTGGCCGAGGCTTTCGCCCGTCACGAGCGCGCGGCCGCCTTCGAGGGCGGCGAATCGCTCTGC
The DNA here is from genome assembly GCA_034005175.1 of Coriobacteriia bacterium. Taxonomy (GTDB): domain Bacteria; phylum Actinomycetota; class Coriobacteriia; order Anaerosomatales; family SLCP01; genus JAVEVF01. The sequence goes on from JAVEVF010000083.1 coordinate 3,946, forward strand.
AACACGTACCATCAGTCGGCGGTACAGCAACACGCGCAGGTCGGGCGGGGCCAGCAGCGAGATCTCACGTTGCAGGTCGCCGAAGGGCACAACGTAGATCCGCGCCAGCCCGCCATAGCGCTCGAGCACCTTCCCGAGTTCGAACACGAGGCGCTCGGACGCGTCACTTGTCTGAGGCCTACCGGAGAAATGCACTCCCACCGCAACCGCGCCGCGCTTGATGAGGCGCCAGGTTGCGACGGGCGAGTCCAGACCGGCCGAGAGCAAGGACACCACGGTGCCGGCGCTCCCCACCGGAAGCCCACCCACACCGGGGAACTTGCGGCTGAAGATGTATGCCGCACCCTCCACCACCTCGACAAAACACCGCACATCGGGCTTGGAAAGGTTCACGCCCAGGCCGGTGGCATCGACGACATGCTGGCCTATGCGGCGGTTCATCTCCAGGGAGCTTACAGGATGATCGGTGTTGGAGCGGCGAGCGTCGATCGCGAAGGTCTGCGCCGATGGGACCTCGGCGATAGCGAGAAGCGCTGCTTGGTTCATGTCATGGGCATCGCGAGAGGAGACGTACGCCGCCGCTGCGTATGCGACACCTGGGATATCAGCGGCGCGTGCGCACGTCTGATCGATAGCTGCAGAATCAGCGACACGCACCAGCAGGCGGCTTGAGATGCGCTCGACTTCCACACCCGCTTGATGGCGGAATGCGAAGCGCAGGTTGTCTCTCAGACGGCGCTCAAACCCAGCGCGATTACGGCCCTTGAGGCCGATCTCGTGATAGTGGATGAGCGCGGCGCGCTCCAACATGGCGCGCCCTTTACTTGTAGGCCTCTTCCACCCGCTCGTAGTTGACGTCGCCCTCGGCGATCTCTTCGAGCGCCTTGCTGAGCGGCTTGGTGCGGGTGAGATCGGCTATCTGAGAGGACGCCATGGTGAGGAGGGCTTGACCACGGACGCCGTGCAGCATGTCGTTGATCTGGCGCGCTCGCCGAGCAGATACGATGCACAGCGCGTACTTTGAGTCGACCTTCTCCAGGAGGAGATCTATCTCGGGCTCGATGACCATGGGGCGTCAGTCCTTCATTTCGTCGGGGACACGCTGGTGCGTGTGAGATGACACGATGTGCGCTAGCTCATCAGCGGCCTGCGCTACGTCGTCATTTATTATCACATAGTCATAGGTGTCCGCAATCTCGAGCTCCTCAGCGGCACGGCGAAGACGGGTCTCGATCTGCTCTGGAGTCTCGCTGCCCCTCATCTCCAAACGGCGGCGCAGCTCGCCGATGGTAGGCGGTGCGATGAATACGAGGATGGCCGAAGACATGGCCTCTCTCACCTGTCTGGCACCTTGCGGGTCGATCTCAAGGATGACTGTCTGGCCCTGGCGCGTTCGCTCCTCGACAGCAGCACGCATGGTGCCGTAGCGATTGCCATGAACTGCAGCCCACTCCAGAAAGCCGCGTTCCGCCACAAGGCGCTCGAACTCCTCGGGCGGGAGGAAGAAGTAGTGAACACCTTCCTGTTCTCCCGGCCGAGGAGGTCGCGTGGTTGCAGAGACTGACAGCCAGAGGTCGGGCATGCGCGCAAGCAGCTCCCGGACGAGCGTCCCCTTCCCCGCGCCTGAAGGCCCGGAGATGATGAACACCTCACCCGCGCGGGGCTGGTCGCCCGTCAACTGCACGGATTCGCTCTCGGTGCGCGGTGTGAAGATCAGCCGAGCTTCTCCATGAGCGCCTCGCGCTGACGGGCACCGAGGCCCTGAATGCGGCGGCTCTCTGAGATCCCCAGCTCGTCCATGATCTTCTTGGCTTTGGCCTTGCCATAACCAGGCAGGCTTTCCAGAAGGGTGGAGACCTTCATGCGGGCAACGATGGGGTCATCCGTCTTGGCCATGACCTGAGCAAAGCTCATCTTGCCGTCCTTGATCTTCGCACGCAGCTCAGCTCGCTTCTGCCGAGCCTCAGCCGCCTTCTTCAGGGCTGCCTGGCGGTCGGCATCGGAAAGGTTAGGAAGTGCCATGGTTCCTCCTCGTCCTGTCTGTCCTCGTTGTGTCTGGCGGGGCCTGCTTGACACCTGATGATTGTACTCACATCGCCAGGTCCCTTACAACTATCTGACTTCAATAGATATTATCTCTGACCTGCGAGGATGCCAAACATCTTCTCATATACGGCGGCTTCCCGGCGAGTCGATAGGCACCCCTGTCCTGCAATGGACACACTCGGATGGGTCCCAGGACTCAACCTCAAGTCTCAAGAGAGAGATGAGCTCTTCATCGAACCGCTTCTTTCCGCCGCGGTCGATGATGGAAACGACCGCCCCCACCTCTCCGCCTGCCTCGCGCACGAGACGCGCCACCTCGGCTACTGATCCACCAGTCGTGACCACATCTTCTACGATGAGGACGCGAGCTTCAGCGGGCACCTCGAACGAGCGGCGGAACCGCATCACTCCCTCCTCTCGCTCACTGAAGATGAACTTGAGGCCGAGGGCCTGAGCTACCGCAAAGCCAACGATGATGCCGCCCACCGCTGGTGCTGCCACCAGGTCAAACGTGCGGCCTTCCAGGCGCGCGGCTGCGGTAGCTGCAAGGCGCGTGGTGAGCGCGGTATCTTCAAGGATGCGCGCGCACTGGACATAGGTGTCGGAGTGCCGTCCGCTCGTGAGCTGAAAGTGCCCCGTGAGTATTGCGCCGACCTGTTCGAGCGCCGTTCGAATCTCTGCCTCGGTCATCGGCGTGTTAAGCGTCTGCATACCTTCACCTCTCCATGACGATGCGCTCGACGGCAGATGCCGGGTCGGCAGCCGACGTGATGGGCCTTCCGATGACGAGATGCGATGCCCCCGCCCTAAGCGCGGCTGATGGCGTCGCGATGCGAGATTGGTCGTCTGCAGGCGCCCAATCGGGGCGAATGCCAGGCGTCACAACCAGTGCTTCGATGCCAAGCGCTTCGCGTGCTTTGGCTGCCTCGTGCGGAGAACATACGATACCCTGCACACCTGCGCTGCGTGCAAGATCTGTAAGCCGGGTGACCTGCGTTTGAGGATCGTACGCGCAGCCGACAGAGGCCAGCGCAGCAGCATCCATGCTGGTGAGCACGGTGACTGCCAGCACATCAGGCGTGTCTGCCCCGCACTCGGAGCTGCCCTCACAGGCACCCGCAACGGCGGCTTGCATCATGTCCGCGCCGCCCGCAGCGTGTACAGTGAACATCGATGCACCCAAGCGCGCGATTTCTCGGGCTGCACCCTGAACCTGGTGAGGAATATCGTGCAGCTTCAGGTCGAGAAACACTTTGTAGCCGAGGTCGACAAAGCGCGCCACGATCTCGGGACCCTCTGAGTAATAGAGCGTCATGCCCAACTTCACCCACTCAACGCGGCCGCGCAGCGTTCGCGCGAGCGTGAGTGCCGTGTGTGCATCGGTATCCAACGCTACGATCAGTGACTGCCGCATCGCCGCAGAATCAAACGCAGACCGGCTGCTCTCGCTCATCTGACACCCCTTCATGCCCGTGGATCACACGGAGTCTTCTCATCCGATCAAAGCACCGGTGAGGTCTGCGACTCGCGTGATACCGCGAGTGTGGCAGAACTCGGCCAACCCGTCAGTGACCCGGATGGCGGTCGTGGGGTCGACGAAGTTCGCGGTCCCGATGGCAACCGCAGCAGCACCCGCCAACATGAACTCCACTGCATCGGCGGCGTCGGTGATCCCACCCATGCCGATGATAGGCACCTCCACCACATTCGCAACCTGCCATACCATGCGAAGTGCCACGGGCTTGATGGCCGGACCCGAAAGCCCGCCCACCACCCTGCCGAGGCGCGGCCGGAAGGTGTTTACATCGATGGCCATGCCAAGCAGCGTGTTGATGAGCGAGAGGGCGTCAGCACCCGCATCTTCCACCGCGCGCGCTATCTCGGTGATGTCCGTGACGTTGGGGCTGAGCTTCACGATGAGAGGCCGCGACGCCACCGAACGGCACGCACGTGTGACCTCCGCTGCAGGCGTGCACGCCGTCCCGAAGGCCATGCCACCCGAATCGACGTTCGGACACGAGATATTGAGCTCGTACGCGGCCACCCCGGGCTCTTCTTCGAGCCGTTCGATTACCGCCTCATACTCCGAGATGGTGTTGCCGGAGACGTTGACGATCACCGGCACATCGAACGAACTCAGCCACGCAAGGTCATCCGCACAAAACGCCTCGACACCCGGGTTCTGAAGACCGATGGAGTTCAGCATCCCACTCGCGGTCTCGGCGATGCGAGGCGTCGGGTTGCCTGCCCACGGCACCGCCGAGACCCCCTTAGTGACAACCGCACCGAGGCGCTCGAGATCGATGAAGTCAGCGAACTCGCGGCCGCTCGCGAACGTTCCCGACGCGGTGAGCACCGGTGACCGTAGCGTCAAGCCCGCCAGCGTCACGCT
>JAVEVF010000084.1:0-8250 GCA_034005175.1 Coriobacteriia bacterium
ACGTACACGAGGAGTGCTGAGAAGAGAGCGAAGCCCCCCACAAATGCGGCAAAGGTGAATGCGCCAGCCGCCAGCATGGATGTCGTCGAGTCATAGGTGGCAAGAAGTCGGTTGCCTGTTATGACGCTGGCAAACATAAGCAATACGGTGGCGATCATGAAGGCACTCTCGTGGGGCCGAGGGACGACGAGTACGAGTACCAGCGTCGCGCCGGCTGCCAGCGCACTTGCGACAAGGCCAACCCATAACAGCTGCGGCATGGATGTCCTTTCGGTGAAGTCCAGTCGATAATACCCGAGCGGGGGAGGGTGTGCACTTGACAGAGAATACCCCTGGGGGTATCATCCACGGGCTTAGAGAGAACCGAGACGGAAGGTGACAAGATGTCGGAGCACGTAGTCGAAGTGAGCGTACAGACGTTCCAAGATGAGGTTCTTGATGCCGGCGTACCTGTGGTGGTTGATTTCTGGGCGCCATGGTGTGGCCCATGCCGTATCGTCGCACCCGAGATGGAGAAGCTCGCAGGACGTGCGAATGGGACCGTGAAGTTCGTCAAGATCAACATCGATGAGAACCGTGAGATCGCCACGAAGTACGGTGTCATGAGCATCCCGACGATCGCCAAGTTCGAGCGTGGACAGGTGGTTTCGCAGGTCGTGGGTGCAAAGGGCGCCGATGCGTTGTCAACCGAACTTGGTCTGGGGGTGTAGCGGTTGCCGACGTACGACATGAAGTGTCAGGATTGCGGAGAGAGATTCGAGCGTTTTTGGCCGCGTATCATCCGTGACGAGGATCGCATCTGCGTGCACTGCGGCTCGAGGAATGTCTCGGTAGGGCTTGGCGGCGGGGTGGTGGCTGCTCGCGCGACGGAGACATCATCTGCCGGCCAGTGCGGGGCAGGGGCGTTCACCTGAGCGTAGCGCCACCGCCTGGGCAGGCGAACAACGAAAGGACCCCCGTGGAACACGCATACAAGCGGACACGAGCGGGGGGATTTGATGAGACCATCGAAGCCGTGGAACGCGCCGTGCGCGAGCACGGCTTCGTTGTTGTGGGAAAGCACGACATCGGTGGCACGGTGGGGTCGAAGGGTTTCGCGATACGGCCCCTGGTCATCTTGGAGATCCGCCCTGCGCAGGATGTGGGCAGCCCACTCTCATTGGTGCTTCCATGCAAGATCAACATCTACGAGGAAGAAGGGCATGTGTCAGTGGCAGCCCTTCGGCCCACTGTCTTTGGCTCGATCTTCCCCGAGCACGGTCTTGATGAGCTCGCGAAGCCCATCGAAGCCGACATCATAGCGATAGTGGATGCGGCTATCGCATAGTTGGGGTCAGCTGACACACGAGGAGTACTTCAGAAACACCTGTATGGCCTCATCGATGAGTTCATCGCCGGACTTCTGGTCCTGGTCGATGAGACACCTCTTCATCGAATGACCGACGATATGAAGGCCCACCTGATTGAGCGCGGATTTGGCCGCCATTATCTGCGTGAGTATGTCCTGGCAGTCTTTGCCTGACTCGATCATCGACTGCAGACCACGGATCTGCCCCTCAAGTCTGCGAAGACGGTTGAGGATGCGAGTGCGTTGCGGATCAGCGGCAAGCGGTCCGAGCGTATCGGCCACTCTCAGTCACCTCGTCTCGATGGGGTATGATAAATGTTTCGGGCGGATACGTCGCAATATACCCCTAGGGGGTATATTGTGCAAGTGGAAGGGTGCTGCGGTGGGAGGCCGTTCGACAGGTGCCATTGCGTCCAGTGAGCGCATCAGCGAGATTCGCCGTGTGTTGTTGATCATCCTCGTGCTCAACGTAGGTGTGGCGCTTGCGAAGGTGGGCTGGGGATACGTAGCAGGTTCCGTGTCCATGGTCGCTGATGGCTTTCACTCGCTGTTTGATGGCGCTTCCAATGTGGTGGGGCTTGTAGGCCTGAGCTTAGCTGCGCGCCCGGCAGACCGCGATCATCCCTATGGGCATGCCAAGTACGAGACATACGCCTCGGCTGCAATCGGAGCGATGCTTGCCGTCGCGGCCTACAACGTGGGCAGCACCGCTGTTCGCAGGCTCCTTGAGGGAAGCCCGCCACCGCGAGTAGACGCGATAGCATTCGGGATCATGCTTGCTACACTCGCCATCAACATCGGTGTCACGACGTACGAGCGTTCGGTGGGAACGCGTCTAGGCAGCGACATACTGGTCGCGGATGCAAGCCACACGGCAAGCGATGCCTTTGTGAGCATAGGCGTGATTTTGGGACTTCTCGCGGTGCGCCTGGGCTTCCCCATGGCCGACCCGCTTATCGCGTTGCTCGTGGCTGCTGTGATCGCACGCACCGCATTCGGCGTCTTTCGCCAAGCCACCGTCGCCCTCTCCGATGCATCGCGTATTGAACCCGCACGTATCGCTGCGGTGTGCTACCGGGTTCCGGGCGTCCTTGGCTGCCACCACATCCGCACACGAGGTACCACGTCGGAGGTCTACGTTGACCTGCATGTTCAGGTCGATCCCTCAGTTACGGTGACCGTGGGCCACGAGATCGCCGAGGCTGTCGAGGAGCAGCTGTGCATGGCCTTCCCAGAGGTGGTGGATGTGGTCGCGCATATTGAACCGCTCGACGCATATCAGGCTGACAAGACCGCGAAGGAGATCGATGCCGGCCTTGCCTGACGGTCAATCTAGCCCAACCCGTCCGTGGATGGGTTATGTGTTGGCTGCTCTTGCAGCTGCGTGTTGGGCGACTGGTGGACTTACCGCGAAATGGCTGTTCACATCGGAGGGGCCTCAGACGGCAGCATGGGCGGTTCCGCCGTCGGGCGTGATAGTCGACCCCATAGTGCTCTCCGGTGCCAGAGCGTTCTCGGCCTTCTTGGTCTTGCTTGTCTACCTCGCGCTGTCCAAGCGACACGCTTTCAAGATAACCCTGCATGATCTGCCGTTTCTCGCGGTGTTTGGCGTTGTGGGGCTGGCAGGCATGCACTTCACGTATTTCAAAGCCATCTCATACACCAACGTGGCCACTGCCATCTTGCTTGAGTATCTCGCGCCGGTGCTCGTGCTGATCGTCTCTGTGCTCTTCTTGGGCGAACGCCTGACATGGGCGCTTCCCAGTGGGGTCGCACTATCCGTCCTCGGCTGTTCGCTTGTCGTGGGAGCCATCGGTGGGGAGGGGCTCACCGTGAGTGCGCAAGGCATCATGTGGGGTCTCGTGTCTGCAGCGTTCTTTGCGGGGTACTCGCTGATGGGGCGATACGCCGCCCCGCGGTTCTCTCCATGGACGGCCCTCGTGTACGGCCTCGGGTTCGCCGCGGCGTTCTGGTTGATCTATCTCGGGGGGCCGAGCGGAATCGCCACTGCCTTCGCTAGCCCTTCTTCCACTGCCGCGGTGCTGTTCATAGCCGTGGTAAGCACAATCGTGCCGTTCGCTGCCTTCCTCAAGGCTTTGCATTACATCGACCCCACACGTGCGACGATAATCGCCACCCTTGAACCCGTGAGCGCTGGCGTTGCCGCGTTCGCGGCTTTCGGGGAGACCTTCGGTGCGGTGCAGCTTGTGGGCGCACTCCTCGTCTTAGCTGCGATCGTGGTGATTCAGGCACCAGGGACCGCTGCAGAATCGCACTCCTTCGAGGTGCCCCCCGCATCCTGAGAACCCGGTGCGGTCCTGCGACGCCATGCTCGAGGTGGACGCGGACCGTTCACGTGGACTTCAGGGTGATCGCATGGTCGCTGACTGCGAAGAAAGACACTCCCTGGTGGTATAATCTTTGCTAGAGGCGCCGCCCTCCTGCGACGCAAGAGCCGTGGAGGGCGCAGGTGGAGGGTGGGACCTTGGAGCTCGGTCAGCGAGTCGAACTCAAACAGAAAGTCACGCTCTCACCCCAGGTCTTCCAGGGGCTGAGTATCCTCGCCATGCCGGTCGCCGAGCTCCAGCAGCTCGTGGAGACGGAGATGCTCGAGAACCCCCTCCTCGAGGTCGATGAGATCGAATCTGATTCCGACGAGGACGAAGAGGAGCGCGATCAAGCAGCTGCCGAAGACCAGGACAACACGGATTCTGCCGATGAAGACCGTGCCTGGGATGAGTGGCTTGAGATGTATGACGACCTCGACGCGGCGGAGATAACCGCGCCGCGCGATCCCAACGAAGAAGCAGCTAACGCGGAGGAGTTCGTTGGTGGCTCGATGAGCTTCACTGACTATCTTGAGCAGCAACTCTCGCTGATGGACCTTTCCGCGGAGGTTCACGCCGCCGCGCGAGCGGTCATCGGTTCTTTGGATGCAGACGGCTTCTTCCGAGGTGACTGCGCAGAGATCTCCGCCCTTGTCGGCGTCACCGAAGATCAGGCCGAGCAGGGTTTGAAGGTTGTTCAATCTCTGGACCCGCCAGGCGTCGGGGCTCGCAATCTCGGCGAGGCGTTGAGGATTCAGATGGAGTACCTCGGTCTTAGAGAGCCGCTGCTTGAGCGCATCATCGCTGGTCACCTCGATGATGTCGCTGCAAATCACTTCCGCAAGATCTCCAGAGCGCTTAAGGCCACAGAGGCGCAGGTCACTGAGGCCGTGGGGCTCCTGCGCATGCTGAATCCTCGGCCGGCCGGAGCCTATTCCGCAGGTCCCTCACCCAGCTACATCGTCCCCGATGTCACCGTACGGCGTTTCGGCGACGAGTGGCTCATCATACCGAACAACGAAGCCATTCCGACGCTGCGCGTCAGCACGCGATACCGTTCTATGCTGCGTTCGAACTCGAGCGCCGATGAGCAGACCAGACGCTACCTGAAGGACAAGATTCGCTCGGCCGAGAGCTTCATCAAGAACATCGATCGTCGCAAGGACACTGTCAGTCGTATCACGCACATCATCTTGCAGGTGCAGTCGGAGTTTTTCGAGGATGGCAAGGGCCCGCTTCGCCCGCTGCGCCTTGAAGATGTGGCTGTGGAGCTCGGCGTGCACCTTTCGACGGTAAGCCGAGGCGTCACCGGCAAGTACATGGCTACTCCGTACGGGCTTTTCGAGCTCAAGCATTTCTTTGCGGGGGGATACCGCACGTCAAGCGGTCTGGACATCGCTTCGACCAGCATCAAGCAACGTTTGAAGGAGCTGGTCGCCGAGGAAGACGTCTCCAAGCCACTCTCAGACCAAAGGCTCACCGAGCTGCTCTCGGCGGAGGGTGTCACAGTTGCTCGTCGCACCGTGGCGAAGTACCGAGAGGAGCTTGCTATAGAGCCTTCGTGGGCGAGGAAGCGACGATGAGCGCCAACCAAGAGTCCACCAGAAAGCCGCATACGGGGCGTCGTCACGGGCGCGTGCGTGCAATCGTCATCATCGTTGCCATGCTGGCTATCGTCACGACGCTTCACTTCTATACGACGACAGCGAGCGGCGCGATCATGCTGCACCTGCTGTATCGCCGCTTGTACTACGTACCCATCCTGTACGCCGCATTCGTCTTCGGGAAGAAGGGCGGGGTCATCACAGCGCTTCTGGCTTCCGTTCCCTTCGTAATGAACGCGCAGATCACGCTGGGGGGCTTCACGGGCCGCACGATCGACAGCAGCCTGGAGGTCTTCATGTACTTCGCAATCGGGTTGCTGGTCGGTACGCTCAGTGACATGGAGCAACGCAAGACCGCCGACTTGCTGCTCGTGAGCACACGCCTTGAAGAAGCGTACAAGAAGCTGGAGGAACGGGCGATTCAGCTCATCAACGTGCAGGATTACACGCAGTCCATACTGCGTTCCATCACGTCAGGTGTCATCACAGTGGGGCCTGACGCTTCCATAACGACGGCGAACCCCGCTGCTGAGCGCCTCCTCGGCATGTCTGAGTACGAGATGGTGCCTCGTAGCATCGGCGCGCTCTTCCGAGACGATGGGGGGCTGGGTGACGATGTCGCTAAGGTGCTCTCGGGCCGCATCCCGCTCACATTGCGAGAGGCTCGTATGGTCACAAGCGCTGGTCGCGAGATACATGTGCAGGCATCGACATCGCGCATGCGTGCTGTGGGTGGCAGGATTCTCGGCGCTGTGGTGACGGTTGAGGACGTCTCGGAGGTCCGCGCGTTGACCGACCAGCTCATTCGCGCTGACCGGTTGGCCGCGATGGGCGAGCTTACAGCCGGTGTCGCCCATGAAGTACGCAACCCACTGGGCGTCATTCGGGCGAGCGTGCAGCTTCTTGAGGATGCCGAGTGCGATGCGGTGCGTGTACGGCAGGCCGGCGATGTCATCAAGCAAGAGATCGATCGCCTCGACAAGGTGATCAAGGCGTTGTTGGACTTCGGCCGGCCATCGAGGCCCACGATGGTGCGCACTGACCCCGTGGAGATCCTTGATGACGTTGTCTTGTTCACGGGCCGGTTCGCCAAGCAGTCCGGCGTCAGCATCGCGAAAGAGTATGCTTCTGACCTGCCAGAGGTGCGTGCCGACCGCGACCAGCTCAAGCAGGTCTTTCTCAATCTCATCACAAACGCCGTGCAGGCCATGGAGGAGCAAGGCGGAGAGATAGAGCTCGTCGCCGAGGAGCAGGGGGACTTCGTGGTCATCACCGTGCACGACACGGGTCCCGGGATATCCGTCGAGGACATGGGCAAGGTCTTCGACCCGTTCTTCTCCACACGCGATGCAGGGACTGGCCTCGGGCTCACGATTGTCCACCGCATCATCGACGAGCATGACGGGCACATCGAAGTCGAGAGCAGTCCGCAAGGAACGACGTTTCGGGTATCCATACCTTCAGCGATTTACGACCGACCCACGGAGGATCATCAATGAAAGGTCGCGTGCTTGTTGCTGACGACGAGAAGAACATGCGTTGGGTGCTTGCGCAGGCCTTAGAGGCCGAAGGATTCGAGGTTGTTCAGGCAGCGGATGGCAAGGAAGCCCTGGCCTCAGTGGCGGAGGCCGAACCGGACCTCATGGTTCTCGATCATAGGATGCCTAAACCTGACGGGATGGAGGTCTTGCGCCGTCTGCGAGCTGGCGGCAGTACCTTCCCGATCATCATGCTCACTGCTCACGGTAACGTCGAACAGGCTGTCCTTGCCATGAAGGCCGGGGCGAACGAGTATCTCACCAAGCCCTTTGACCTGGAGGAGCTGAAGATCGCCATCGAGAAAGCGCTGAAGATGCGCACGCTCTCGGCGGAGGTCGAGCGGTTGAGGGAGGAGCTTGGCAGGGAGTATGACGTCGAGGGCATCGTCGCTGCCGACCCCAAGATGCTTGAGGTCATCGAGAGCGTGCGCAAGGTGGCACCCACCAACGCCACCGTGCTCATCTACGGCGAATCAGGAACGGGCAAGGAGCTCGTCGCACGTGCGGTACACAGCCTCTCGACCCGCGCAGATCGCCCCTTCGTTTCCGTCAGTGCCGGTGCGCTGCCCGAGACCCTTCTTGAGAGCGAGCTGTTCGGGTACGAGAAGGGCGCATTCACCGGTGCGATGACTGCGAAGCCGGGCCGATTCGAGCTCGCCAACGGCGGGACCATCTTTCTTGATGAGATCGGCGATATCACCCCAGCTGTTCAGGTGAAACTGCTGCGCGTGTTGCAGGAGAGGAGATTCGAGCGGCTCGGAGGGACGCGAAGCATAGAGGTCGACGTACGTGTGGTGGCGGCAACCAACCGCGATCTGCAGCAGCTTATCGCCGAGGGGATGTTTCGGGAGGATCTCTTCTACCGCTTGAACGTCGTCCCGGTGACGCTGCCGCCATTGCGTGCGCGTGTGAACGACATACCCCTGCTTGTGGCGCACTTTCTCGAGAAGCACAAGGCAGGTGCGAGGCGTATGTCTTCGGAGGCAATGGAGGCGCTCGTTACATATCAATGGCCTGGCAACATCCGTGAGCTGGAGAACACTATCGAGCGCATCGTGATTCTCAGCCACGGTGAAGATATCACCCTTGACGACCTTCCTATCGAGATACGCATGAATTCGGGTGCATGTGCTCCTGACGAGGGGAGTATCGTGCTCCCAGATGAAGGGTTGGACCTTGAGGAAGTAGAGCTTGATCTTGTTCGCCAGGCGCTCGCACGTGCCGGCGGTTCCGTCCCGAAGGCAGCCAAGCTCCTTGGACTGACGGCGAAGACGTTTGAAGCAAGGATGCAACGTTTCGGCCTGTGCGGTCTTGCCATTGGCATGTCGGTTGCACCAAGAGCAGCGTCCAATCACGTGTTTGGTGACGAGGGAGCGTGTCCATGGCCGAGATCAAGACCGTTCAGCTTAACACGACGGGGATGCACTGCGGTT
>JAVEVF010000085.1:0-8217 GCA_034005175.1 Coriobacteriia bacterium
TGTCGTCTTGCACCTTGTGGCACCCGTTGGCGCAGAACCAGTAGGTGGACGTCACCCCCAAGGCCACCACCACGACGGCGGCGAGCACGAGCACCACGGCGCCTGTCCACACGATGTAGCGCGGGCGCCTTGTGGGGTCCGTGTATCCAGAGAAGAAACCCTTCATCTTCGGCATGCTGAGAAATCCCGTCCCCTCTGTGTCGCCACGTCTCCGTGTCTGCAGTGAATAGTACCGTTCAACAGGTTCACGTGCCGTCTCGCATAGTGATGAATCCCACTCGCGATGCGAGTTCGCGATTGCCCGACCAGTCCTCAGACCAAAACTCCAGTGTATGAACCTCCGGCTCGTCTACCGGCGCAAGAACCACAATCTCAGTGCCGTCCCAGATCTCAACCGGCCCGCCATCTAGGCTATAGAACGTATAGCGCACGCCGGAGCTGCCTTCATCTGCGGGGAACAAGGTGATCGTAGCTGTCCCCTCGTAGGACGTCTGGACGTCCGAGAGGGTCTGTGGTGGCGTGATGTCCTCTTCTATCGTGAAGGTAACGGTGTTTGTTGGTCGTTCCACTATGCCTGCCGCAGTCACAGACCAGTACTCAAGCGTATGTTCGCCAGCTCCGAACACCATCGTGGCCGGCCCTGCCATGATTCGGCCACCATCGACTCGGCGATACGTCGTTCCCTCGGCTTGCTCGCCATCGATCGTGAGCGTGAACTGGATGTATGCAGGCCCGAGATAGAACCCCTGAGCGTCTGATGTCGTTATCGGGAGCGTCGCCTCGCCTGAGGACTGCCTGCCCATCACGGTGTACCCAGGCGTCACCGTATGACAGTTCAAACAGAAACCCGCCTGCAGGCTGTTGCCTGCCCCGTGGCAGCTCTTGCAGTACTGACTAGCGAGCGAGCCCGTGGCGTAAGGGTTGTGTTCGGCTAGCGCGCCTTCGTGATAGGTGGCATGGCAACCGGACTGCACACAGCCGCTCTTGGGATCAAAGCCATCCCACTCACCAGGATGACACGTCGCACACTCGTTGTTGTGAGCGACCACGAGATCGTTGCTGTGACAACCCATGCCACAGTCCACCTGCGCGACCTGCCACGCAGGCCTGTTCCGCCCATTGTGCCTGACCGTGAAGAAGTCCATCGGGCCCTTGGAGGACAGTGCAATCGTGTGCTCGACGTCTGAATGCGGGTTGGGACCATGGCATGACGCACAGTTCATGGTGGGTACGGTATCGGGCCGATGGCAGGTCTCACAGCCGCCGACGCCCGCATGGAGGTCGATAGCATCGCCTTCGGTGTGGCACGCGAGACATGCCGAGTACTCCTCAGGCACCTCGTGCAACAGCGAGTGGCAGTTGAGACACAGCGCATGCGATGGCTCGTCGGTAGCCTCGGCAGGCTCGGGCTCATACTGCGTCACGAGGAAGGCTCGCGAGTCGCTCTCATGCGGAAAGACCGTGAACTGCGGATTGCCCGTGGACTCATCACCGGCATCGGGCGAGTACGCGCTCGCGGTGAACGTCTGATCCTCGCTGAGCACAGGGTTCGTCCCTCGCTCCGAAGGCCCTACCGTACGCGCGTCTTCATGACACTGCTGGCATAGCGGGCCTCGGCCTTCCTGTAGTTCACTGCGAGAACCGGGGCCTTCTTCACCTTCCGGAACGACGTAGCCGGTGTTGCTGCCACCGAGCCGTCCCATGATCGTTGCGGTGGAGTCAGTCCCCCCGACCACCGGCAGATTGTCGTAGGAGTACTCGTCAGCACCCTCTCCCTTGACGGCCATCACCGGGTGGTCTTGGACCATCCCCGTGGCCTCAGAAGCGTGTTGCTCGGCACGACCTCGGTGACATGACGCGCACCAACCTGCACCGTAGACAGCCACTGTCGCGTCCGCGCTCGCAGGTTGCTGCCTGAGCAGGCGGTTCGTGGAGATCAGCGAAGCTGCCTCGCTTGCGCCGTCGGAGCGCAGGCGGTCGCCGACAAACGGCTCAACCGTCTGGCCGTCGTGTGGCGAGTGACAGTCACTGCAGGTGAGCGTGTTGCCCGGACCGGAGAAGCTGCCGGTAGCGGAGCCGCCGTCCGGGCTGCCACCGGGAATCGTACTCGTCGAGTTGATGCTGTGAGTGGCCGCGGGATCAAGCCCGGTCCGCGCCTTGATGATGCCGTAGACACCCGCGCCTCCGGTCCCATCGTGGCACGACTCGCAAGTATCCTTCACCGTGGGTGCAGGCAACAACATCGTGCTGCCTTCAGGCGCAGCGTGCACGGAGTGGCACGTCTTACACTTGGTGGTGCCCGCCGTATACGCACCGTGCGGGCCCTTGTGCGTGGAGGGTGTCGCGATGGTTCCCGTGGCTTCGTCGGACTCTCGACCGTGACAGTCGACACACTGTGTCCGAGAGGGATCAGTTGAAGAGTCGGGGGCAAGACTCGGGTAGCCGAAAGCAGCAGCTGCGCTCACGAGTAGCGCTGCCACTGCAAGCATGCTTATCGTACCGGCTCTCGCCAGCCTCATCGGCACCCGATCTCCGCTCCCTCGTACCGGAGACCCAACTGATCACACACCCGGCAATCATCACCTATTCTCGCACGACTGCGCTCCGCTCTCAATCATACCCTGGAATGACTCTGATGTGGAGGTCTGTTAGGTCCCGCTGCGCTGGTCAGCGCTTTATGCGCAAGACCTGAACACGGTTGTTCTCCTTGTCAGCTACAACGAGGAGGTCGCCTTCGCCATCAAGCCCGTTGGGGAAACTCATCTGTGCGGGGCCCGTACCACGCTGGCCGAGTGGCCTGATGACCTTGCCTGATCGGTCAAGCAGCACGATCGTGAAATCGAATGTGTCGACGACGGCGATCGTGTCGTCATCGAGGACCGCCACTCCCCTCGGCAGGCCGAACGCATATCGTGTTCCGCCCTGTGCTCCGGTCTCCCATTGAAAGACGCCGTCAAGCGAGAACGCCTGGACGCGGCTGTTGTTGGAGTCCGCGACGATCACGGTGGAGTCAGACATCACATCTATGCCATTGGGACGGTCGAACTCCCCTGGGCCGGTGCCCGGCCGCCCGAACTGGCGCACGAACTCGCCGTCCTTCGTAAAGACCACAACCTGGTAGCTGTCGAGCGCGTACACGAGGTCTCCCCACACAGCAACATCTGTGACCGCTATGCCGGTCCCGTCCTGGCCGGATGTCCCTGCGCCCACCACCTGGTCGGGCTCGGGAAACCTGCGCAAGAACTTCCCGTTGGCGTCGAATACCTGGATCTGATCGTTGCGAAAGTCGGCCAGATACACATCCCCGTTATCATCCGTGGTGATTCCGAGAGGCGAGTTCATGAGCCCTTCTTGCCAGGTCGCCTCAAACCCCGAGAGCGGCTTGGTGAGCCCGAATCCGCCGAACTCGAACAAGAAGCGGCCGCTCGGTGAGAACACGGCGATGCGGTTGTTCTCCGTGTCCGAGACGTAGATGCGGCCGTTCTGGCCAAGAGCCACACCCATCGGGCGCACGAAGTCGGGCTGCTCACCTCCGCCCGGGCCCTTGATGACAACTACCGGCTCGAGCCCCGCAACCACGTCGCCACCACGCACGACGTAGTCGTTCATGCGCGCGAGGTAGACCACCAGAAAGGTGACGAGCCCCACAAGCGTGACGAGCAACACCACGACGATGGCAAGGAAACCACGTCGCGAGGTACGCGTAACAGAGTCATCATTCATGAATGGAGTTCCCGCTCATCACAAGAAACCAGCCGTTCGTCGCGGCCTAGAAGTCGATGCCCACCGTGCTGTGACACTGCAAGCACCGTCCGTCGAAGGGCCACGGGAAGAACTGCACCATCATTGGAAACTCCGTGCCGTGCGGTCCGTGACATGTGGACGTGCACGTGAGCGGCGCATCGGCACGGATGTCGTAGAACTGCGGCCGCACCGGATGCTGATTGCCATGCGACTCTACCCAACCGTGGCACTGCAGGCAGACATCAGGATTCTGCTCGCGCAGGATGGGCTTGAAGGCAGACCCGTGCGGCGTGTGGCACCTGATGCAGAGCAGGCCTTTGTGGCTTGATGACTGGTAGCTGACCTTCAGCGCGCCCTTGTGGCACTGGTAGCAGATCTCGTTGTCACGTGCGGAAAGAAGGGCGTCGAAATCGGTCGCATGCGGATTATGGCAGCCCGAGCAGTCCAGGAACGGAGAGTACACCGGGTGGATGCTCACCTGACTGAAGTCGTTCTCGATGCCGGGATGGCAGTCGTAGCACACATCGGGCTCGGCCGAGATGAGGAGCGGCTTATAGTCCGACCCATGCGGCTCATGACAGCCCGTGCAGTTGTCGTACTCAAAAGGCTGGTGTTGAACGGTCTTGTTGCTGAGCCGTGCGACCGAGGGATGGCACGTGAAGCACAGGTCTCTCTGGCGTTGCGTCAGCAGCCCGCTCCACTCCGAGGCATGTGGCGTGTGACAGCTCGTGCAGTAGAACTGTTCGACGGGCTGGTGCAGCTGCGCACGTGACATCTCGGCGCCGAGCGAGCCATGGCACGAGATACACAACAGCTCGGGGCTTCTGGCAAGCAAGCCTCGGTACTCAGATGCATGAGGGTTGTGACAGTCGGTACAAGCACCTTTGCTGAAAGGGTCATGCTGGTGCGCGAGGGATAACTCGCTGCCGATGCTGCCGTGACACGTCCAACACAGATCCTCAAGCGGCGCGACAAGGCTGGGCTTTCCTATGTCCTCTGTCACTTCGCGTGAGATGACTACCGCAGTCACGCCGTCGATGACCTCGGTCTCGCCCGTCATGTGCGAGAACAGCCACGAGATAGGCAGCCATCTCATCAGCGTGGTGGTGCGGTGCGCCAAACCACTGGTCTTCGCCCAGATGGTGCGCTCCAACTCCCGGGCGTGCGGGGTATGGCACGCCGTGCAGCTCTCCAACTCAAAGGGATTGTGCACGACGTCCTCGCGGAGCTGTGGGATGAGGTCCGAATGGCACTGGAGACACTCGAGATTGCGCGCGACCGACCGCACCTGCTCAGGACCCCTGCCGAGAAACAGGCTCACCGTGCTTATCACCCAGCACAGTAACAGCAACAGGAGGAGCAGGGCGCCGATGATGACCCAGCGACCCCGAGTGTGCTTCTCTTCCTGTGCAGCCGGGACTTCTTCGGTGTCGAAGTCGCCCTCGTAGGTGTCTTCTTGCGCCAACAGCCCTCCCCGACGCCTCAGCTTCCCCTCGTCAACCACTGCGACGCAATACACACGCGTCCGCCAATAGTCTAGCACTCAGATTCACAAGCAAGCCAGGTGGGGGTGGGGCCGAACGCGCGGGTTTGCACAGGCGAATGGCCGTTAGCGAGCGATCTCCACCACCTGTACACGGTCATTGCCCGTGTCGGAGATGAGGAGCTTGCTGCCAAGAGCATCGATATGCGTGGCACCGAGCATCTCACCCGGCGCCGAGCCATGCTGCCCATACCGGCTCAAGAACCGGCCCTCGGCAGTGAACAACACGACCGAGCCATCACCGCTGTCTAACACCGCGAGCGAGCCGTCCTTCAGCAGGGCGACGTCTGAGGGGTCAGCGAACTCATAGCGCATGAGGGGAGCAACGCCGTCCTGCGCGCCATCTTCTTGTGTGCTGCCTATGGTCCAGAGCCGCTCGCCATCGGCTGTAACGGCGTGAACGCGCCGCGTGCCGGAGTCCACGATGAACACCCGGCCATCTGCAGCGGTGATACCGGTGATGTCGTCGAACTCAAACGCGTCTTCCCCCTTCGGGCCGAGCAAGCCCAAGAAGTCGCCCTCAACGGTGTACGCCACGATGCGGTGGGCGTCCGCCCCGAAGACTCGGCCACCGCCGACCGCCACATCACGCACGGCGATGTCCGATGCGCTATCCGCCGCTGCTTCTCCCTCGGCCTCGCGTTCAGGATCAGGGAACCGCGCGATGAACGTAGTGTCGGCGCCAAACATCTGTATCTGCGCATTCTCGCTATCTGCGACATAGATGTGCCCGGCATCATCCACATCCACGCCAAGCGGCACATTGAAACGACCCGGCTCCCAGCTCGCCTCAAAGCCCCGGGCCGGCCGCGATGTGCCGAACCCACCGAACTCGGTCTCGTAGCGCCCATTTGAGCGGAATAGCACGATTCGATGGTTGCCGGGGTCTGCTACAACGATCATGCCCCCCGGAGTGAAGGCCGCTCCGGCAGGCCGCATGATCTCAGGATACTGCCCGCGACCTGACCCTCCGATGGCAAGCAGCGGGCGGATGCCGACCGCCACCTCACCCCCTCGGACCACCATGCCCTTGGGTGAGAGCTGCCATGCGAGGGCTGCGAGCGCGCACACGAGCGCCGCTGCGAGGACGGCGTTGATCGCGGCCAGCCCGCGGCGTGAAGTGAGCGTCTCGTACATCCTCATGGTGCGACTCCCAGCCGATCTAGCGCGCGGCGCGCCTCGGCCATGTCCGCGTACTGCACAAGCGCCGCACGGTACTGATTGATGGCGCTGGGCACCTCCCCAAGCACCTCGAACGCTCGACCCGCAAGGTAATGAAGCTCCGCCGAGCGGGGGCGCTCCCTTATCGCCGGCAACAACACGTCAAGCGCGTCTTGCGGCGCGCGCTTCTTCAGGTAGTGCGCGCCGAGCGCGACCGCAGCATGCTCGTGCCCTGGGTCGGCAGCCAAGGCGGCCTTGAGGTCAGAGACACCCCGCTCGGTGTCCCCCTGCTGCAACAGGATGATGCCGCGGTTGGATAGTGCGGCAGGCTCATCAGGCACCAGATCCAGCACGTGGTTGTAGTGGAACAAAGCGTCGTCGACGCGGCCTATCTGCTGGTATTCATAGGCGATACCAAGGTTAGCCGCTATGTTGTCGGGCTCTTGGCGCAGGATGGCCAGATACTCGTCCACCTGCTCGGCGCCTGCGTACTCATATTCCGGCACCGAGCGAATCGTACACGCAAGACACGAAAGCGTAAGCACGATGGCGATACCGAGGAGCGCTGCGGTTGCGAACATCCATCTCGGTGCTGGACGAGAGGTGCGAAGACGTGCCCGAGAGACCTCCTCGGTCACATGGCACTCGCTCTGGGGTTGAGATGAAACGAGAGGATCTGCAGCTCACCCGCCACGTCGGCCTGGCGCACCTCTACACCCTCGGGTAGGTGCAGCTGTACGGGGGCGAAGTTCAGGATAGCTCGCACGCCTGCGGCGACGACTCGGTCGGCGATGGCTTGAGCGTACTTGCCTGGCGTGGTGATGATGGCAATCTCCACGCCTGTGCGGCGCACCACCTCTTCGAGGTTGTCGATGCTCTCGATGATCATGCCATCCACCGATGCCCCGATCTTGCCTGGATCCGAGTCAAGAACGGCCACCACCTTCATGCCGCGTTCTTCAAACCCCGAGTAGCTCTGGAACGCGCTGCCGAGGCGACCGTAGCCGATGATAGCCATTCGGCGGTGCTCGGTGAGACCGAGATGCTTGGAGAGGTGGGTGATGAGCGAGTCGACATCGTAGCCGATGCCGCGCGTGCCGAACTCACCGAGATACGAGAGGTCCTTGCGCACTTGCGCGGCGTTGGTGCCGGTCATCTCGGCGATCTGTACTGAGTTCACCACCGGCATATGCATGGCGCTCGCCTGCACGAGGCAGCGGAGGTAGACAGGCAGGCGCTGAACGGTAGTAGGCGGTATCTTCGATGATGGCATGTCGCAGACCATCTCCCTTTCGGTCGCTTCTGCTCTATTCTCCCTCTGTACCGGTGATTCCCGCTGATTCGATGAGATCTTCCAGTCCCGGGTAGTCGGGCCGGATGCGTTGCACCTCTTCTATCAGCTCAAGCGCAGCTGCCCGGTCGCCTCGTTCCATGAGAAGCTGAGCGAGGAAGATACGCGGCTCGGCGTAGTTCGGGTCGAGGTCAGCGGCTATGCGCAACTGTTCTTCGGCTGCCCCGCTCTCGCCCTTGCCGTTGAGCGCGACGGCATACTGATAGCGGATGCCGGGGCCGAACTCGCTCACGGCGATCCCCTTGCGTGCCCACTCAGCCGCGGTATCGAAATAGCTCCTCGAAAGCGCGTCGCCGGCCACGTTGTAGATGTTAGTGATGAACAGGTAGTTGTCGTACTCCCGCGGAATGAACTCGATGGTCTGCGCCAATGAGCTCGCAGCTGCCGAGAAGACGCCCTTAGCCTGCTCGTACGTCCC
>JAVEVF010000004.1:0-38457 GCA_034005175.1 Coriobacteriia bacterium
ACAGGATGCCCGTCGCCATGGTCATGACCACAAACAAGAGCGTGACCTCAGTGGCGATGCGCGAGCGCGTGTCGAACTGCTTGTCCTTGGTCATCAGGAACCGCACACCGTAGTAAGCGGTGAAGAAGAAGACGAGGAATGACGAGATAGCGACCGGCACGTGGAAGAAGAAGATCTTCTGCGAGAACAGAGGCTGGTAGCCGAGGATCTGCCCTGCTTCGTTGGTGATGGCAGGCCCGAGCACCGGCGGCGTGAAGAAGAACGCCATCAAGAAGCCAGTGGTCGTGAGAGCGCCGCCCAACACAAGCAAAACTGGTACGAGGTATTTCTTCACCGTTGTGTCTACCTCCAGGCTTGGTCTTACCGTTCCACCCTACGCACCCACGATGAACTCGTAGAGCGCGAACGACGCAAGCAGCATTATCGCATCGAACGCGGCCATCATGCTCATCCCCGTCCAGAATTGCTGCACCGAACCGTCTCCACCAAGGATGGCGGCGCTCGTGGCCGAGACCGCAGCAAGCAGAAGCGGGTACATCAGCGGCACGAAGAGGACAGCAAGCACGAAGTCCTTGCCCTTCGTGTTAACAGACATGGTGGCGAGCAAGGTGCCCACGCCCGCGATGCCCACCGCGCCCGCCAAAAGCGCCAGCGGAATCATCCACCACTCACCGGCATACGAACCCTGCTGCAAGAACAGGAAGGCGAACACCGGGATGGTAAGCACCTGCACGATGAGCAGAAACACAAGGTTGCCTGTAGCTTTCGCAAAGAAGATGACCGGACGGTCCACAGGCGAAAGCAGCAGTGCCTCCAGACAACCCTGGTCCTTCTCATGCACAAGCGAGCGGTTGAGCCCCAACATGGAGGTGAAGACGAACGCCAGCCACAAGAGGCCCGCCGCGATGTTGCGCGGATCGAATGCCGTACCGGACTGGGAGAGCGCAACCTGGTAGATCACCATCGTGAGCAAGGAATAGATCCCCATCGAGGTGATCATCTCTTTGGTGCGCAGCTCCATGACGATGTCCTTGCGCAGGATGGCTTTGAACTGCCGCATGCTCAAACCCGCGGAGTCGCCTGCCACCTATGCCACCCCCATGCCGACAGTCGCGCGATAGACATCGGCGAACTCGGCCTCATCGATCTCCTCGCGTGGCGCTGAGAGCACGACTTTGCCTCGGGCGAGAATGAGCGTGTGCGAGCACAGCGCAAGGCCCTTCGTGAGGTCGTGGCTGATCATCACGAAGGTGTGATCCGAGCGAATCTGCGCGATAAGGTTGTCGAGGATGTCCACGGCATGCGGATCGAGCCCAGAGTACGGCTCGTCGAGGAAGAGCACCTTCGGACGGTGCAGCAAGGCGCGCGCGATAGAAAGGCGCTGCAGCATGCCGCGGGAGAAGGTGCGGACGAGGTCGAGGCGCCGGTGGTCAAGTTCGACCGCAGCAAGGAGCTCGCGCACGCGCGACTGTGCATCGGCCACCCCATACATGTCCGCAAAGAACACCAGATTCTCCTCCGCAGAGAGATCTGGATAGAGGAGCGGGTTATGACTGATGAGGCCAATCTGGCTGCGAAGTTCGACTGCGTCTGCCACCACATCGTACCCGCTGACTCTCGCCGTGCCTTTCGAGGGCGCGGTCAGTGTGGTGAGCACCTTGACGAGGGTGGTCTTGCCAGCGCCGTTGGGTCCGAAGATGGAGAGGAACGCACCGTATGGGAGGTCGAATGTGACCTCGTTCAGGGCCTTGCGCACGCCAAAGGTCCGGGTAAGGCCCCGGACCTCGACGGCGACATCGCTGGTTGCGGATTCAGCCATCAGCGTGTGGTCAGGCGGCACGCTGGCGGCGTGGCCACATCGCGATGGCGGTGCCGATGATCGTCACGCCGAACCCGAACCACACCCAACTGATGAGCGGGTTGATCTTCACGTTCATCTGCAACTCATCGGCCTGGTTGGAGCCCTCGAACACAACAAAGATGTCTCGTAGGGGCTCGACGATCACGCTCACGTCTAGACGGGTCTGGTCCTGACGGTAGTACTGAATCTGGCCGGGGGTAGCGGTACCGGTCAACTTGCCACCCCGCATGACATCGAAGTTCAACTTCGTCACGTGGTCGTTGTTTGGCAGGGTCTGCTCATCGATCCCCTTGAACACGAATGTGTACCCACCAACTTCGAACTCTGAGCCAGGCGTGGCATCGATGGTGGCCTTGACGTCCTTGACGAACATCGACGAACCCACGAGTCCGATGATGATGATGCCCATGCCGAGGTGAGTGAGATACCCACCGGACTGCGTGCGCGCCTTGAATATGATACTGCCAAGAGCGGACAGGAAGCTCTCGCCTTTGGCCGCGGCACGTTTGCGCGCGCCGGTGATGAAGAGCCAGAGCGCCACCGAGATGGCAAGCGATCCCACCGCAAACGCGGTGAGCGCCTCGTACGTATGAGCAACAGAGGTGAGCGGGTTTGCGCTGGGATTCGAGAAGAGGTGGATGGGCCAGAGCACCGTCCACCACAGATACGCCAACGCCGCAGTGAACACAGCAGTCGCCACAAGAGGCCACTTGATCTTCGACCAGAACTGCACGCCATCGGTGTTGCGCCAGGAGAGCAGCGGGCAGACGGCCATGATGAAGACGTACAAGATACCCACCGGACGTGCGATGGCATGGTACGTATCCGGCCCGTATGTCTTGCCGCCGAATGCCGGAGAGAGGGTGAGCAGCGCCACCACGACCGCAGCCACGAGCATGAGCACGTTGTTGAAGTAGTACGAGGACTCCTTGGAGGTCAGGCTGTCGAACTCGTCAGCTCCTTTGAACGACTCTCCACGCACCACGACCCCATACCCAGCGGCGAGCAGCGAGCCTACCATCATGGCGAGGAACCACCAGAATGAAAGCTCGTCCTGCTGGAACGCGTGTACCGACTGCACGACACCAGACCTGGTTATGAACGTCCCCAGCAGCACGAACACGAAGGTCACCGCGGTCATCATGATGGCCCATTTCTTGAAGCCACCACGGCGTCGGTACACGGTGAATGAGTGCAGGAGGCCTACGCCTGTGAGCCACGGCAACAGCGAGGCGTTCTCGACCGGGTCCCATGCCCAGTAGCCGCCCCATCCCAGGACCACGTACGCCCAGATTGCGCCCAGGCCGATGCCGATACCAAGGAAGAGCCAGGCAAAAACGGTGATGCGGTCAACGATCTCCACCCAAAGCTTGGAGGAGTCATTGACGATGAGGGCCCCCATGGCAAATGCGAACGGGACAGCAAGCCCCGCGTAGCCGATGAACAGCGTTGGCGGGTGCAACGTCATCGCCCAGTGTTGTAGCAGCGGATTCATGCCCGCGCGGATGAGCAGTTCGCCACCAGGACCTATCCATGCGGCCGGTGTGATCTTGAAGGGGTTGTTGAGCGGAATGAACAGTGCCACCAGAAAGAACATCTGCACGAAGTTCAACACAGCAAGCGACATGTTCGACAGCTCATCGGTGACCGACATCCGCTTGTAGGCGACATAGCCGGCGAACAGCGACAACAGCCACGCCCAGAACAGCAGCGATCCCTCACGTCCAGCCCATACACCTGCAAGCTTGTAGAGCCACGAGAGCGATGAAACATCCGTGGAGTGATGCTGCACGACGTATTCCAACGCGAAGTTCTCGCCAAAGAAGGCTGCGGTGAGAATCGCGATGGAGACGGTCAGCCCCGCCAGTACCCCATATGTGGCGAGGTAGCCCGTATTCGTGAGCGCTTCGCCTTCCTTCGGGCCAAGCTTGCGTCCCCAGACCAGCGCCATGATCGAGACGACCGCCGCCACAAGACCAAGGCCCATAAACAGGTTGCCGAGATTGGCCATACGTTTCCACTCCACTTCCGCCCGGCCTCACGGGAACGGGCGCCCGGGGCTTGTGCATGTCAGAGGCGCCCCGAATACGGGGCACCGTTCACTCGTTTACTGTTCGGTATCGGAAAGCGAAACGCTCACGGCATCGAACACGCCGCTCTCATCGAGAAGACCGCCGAGAACGACCTGTGTGCCATCGCCCATGCCCTCAGGCACAGCACCGTCGAAGAAGACATCAAGCGTCGGACCACCGCTCCCACCGTTTCCGGTGATAGTGAAGCGCACCGTACCGCCTGGAGGCCTCACAGAGCCGTTGGCCACATAACCGGTGACACGCACGGACTTGCCCACTACTGCGTCACCCTGGCCGAGGAGGTCGGCAATGGTGAGAGCACCTGTCGCAGACTCGTATTTCGAGGGGCACTTCGTGATCATGTCCTCAGACTCCAGGACGCCCTTTTCGTTGATGGTGCCGGTGATGATGGCAGTCACCTCGTCACCGAAGGTGTTCGGCACGCCACCGTAGTACACAACTGAGATCTGCGGGCCCCCGGTCTCACCCTCATCGCGGATGTCGAAGCGCATGGGGCTTGACTTCTTGTCCCACGAGCCAGGCACGACCGTACCCGTCACGCGGACGCGCTCCCCTGCGATCTCCGCATTGTCTGCGACATCGCTCACGCTCCGCGAGTAGGAACCGTCTCCAGCTCCCACGCCCCACACGATAGCTACGACAGAGATGAGAATGATGGCGGTCACGCCGATAAGGCGCACCCTCGCCCTCTTATTCACGTACACCACTCCTTTGACGCGATGCGTCGTTCGGAAGGCTCACTCCACTTAGGGCGGCACAAAGCTGCACTGTACGAGTGGCGTGGGGATACACCGAACGCCTACCTGCCTGAACAGCTATTGATAGTACCACCCGCGGGCGCACGCGGCAATCGCAAAACGCCGCGACGGCACACACAGCGATTGAGCCGTTGCAGCCCGATGTCACAGGGTCATCGCTGCGCCTTGGCTTTGGGCGACCTCGGCCTCGGTGTTGCCGATGACGTGTTCTCGTTGCAGCCACTGCACATCAGGACGAAAATCTACCTCGGCAAGCAAGCGCAGGTACTCATCGGCATTAAGCTCGCCGCTGGCGCCAGCAAGTGCGATGAGCGCGGCCTCGATGACATTGGTACCAAACGAACGCCCGGCGAGCCGGGGCGTTGTTGTCACGAGGAGCTCCACGCCCCGTTTGCGCATGTCGTCAACATCACTTGAGGTCGTAGTGTTCGTGACGACCCACTTGCCTGCCATGTCGTCGGGCATGTACTTGCGCACGTACTGGAAATCGCCCGCGATGATATCGAAGTCGCGATACATCTTGGTCCGATTCGCCGAGGGGGCAGCTTCCTGCGCTGACCCCGTGGGGTAGAGCCAGGAAAACGGCAGCTGCACAACAACCGGAGCGAGAATGTGGATGAGTGTGTCCAGCGCATGTTTGCCCTGTATCAACACCGGGATGCCGAGGGCATAGAGCAGGTCGCCATAGCGCATGTCACACCCTGACTCGAGCAAGCCCTCGGCCAAGCCGTATCTGTCAACAGCCGAGGTGACGAGCGTGCGCTTGCCCTCGAACAACAACCCCAGCTCATCACGCATGTATCGTACCGTCGCCTGCTCAAGCGGGCCTTTCAGTGCTGCTCCGCACACGAGCGGCGTGCGTATGACCGCTCGGGCGAAGGGCTTAGCCGCCCGAAACCGATAATCGTGCCCGGCCGCGCGGAGATACAGATCGATGCCGCCCAAGCTCAGCGCATCCACCCTGCCATCCAGCTCCGAGAGGCGGGCCACCGCCCGCTGGAAGTCGCCATCAACGCCCTCACGCCTGAGTCTGAACTCCTCGCCAAGCAGGTCGATCTCGACCTCGTGATCGCGCGTCGAAGAACCAAGCGAAACGCTCACGACCTCTTTGATGGCGCCCACCTCCCTGCACGCTCAGCGGCATCGCGCAACGCGCGCGACACCCTGCCAGATCGGGGACGTGTCACACCCGCCGACTTCACACCCTCGATCACTTGCGTGAGCTCCGCGATATCCACCTCCACGTCTTCGCGAAGCGGCGAGTGTCCGAGCGGGATGCCGATGACCTCCTTGCCAAGAATGCGTTCCACGAGTTCAATACGCCAGTCGCTGGCAAGCAGGATGATGACGTCATAATCGCGCATCGTAGCCAGAGTCTCGAGCAGCCGGTTGAACACCTCTCCGCCAGAAGCGCCCTCGATGCTCTCACGCTCGATCTGGTTGAACACGAGCACGAAGTCCACGCCGTGCTCGGCCGCGAGCGCGCGCACTTCCTCGGCATCGGCCACGGGAAATCCTACCAGCGCAATGCGCGCACCACGCCTTACTTCGCCGAGGGACTCAAGGAAGGAGACGAATGACCGCTGTACGCCGTGGGTGCGCGCGACCTCTTCCTGCGTGGCGCCAGCCTCGCGCTCGGAGAGGATGTCGACTAACGCATCGAAGAGCTTCTCCTGGCCCACGACCTTGTCGCCGATACGAAAGAACCTCACGGGCAAACCCCTCATCTCACAGGTGCGCACACAAGGTAGGTGTGTACACGAATGTGTACAGCGGCATGAGAGGCGCGTCAAGAGGCGGGCTAGGTGTTCTGCCAATAGATGAGGATTAGTCCTTTGAGTGTGAGATTCGGCTCGACCGCGGTGATGGTCTCGCAGATCGGGGCCATCGACTCCGCAAGCCCGCCGGTGGCAACGACAGAAGCCTCGGTGCCAAGTTCAGCCCACACTCGGCGCACGAGGCCATCGACCATGGCAGCCTCGCCGAGCAAGAGTCCCGCTTGCAGGCTCGCACGCGTGTTGGTCCCTATGACACGGTCCGGCGGCTCGAGGTCGATCTTGGAAAGGCGAGCGGCCTTCGCAAACAGTGCCTCGGCACTGGTCTGTACGCCGGATGCGATAGCGCCACCGAGATACGCACCGCCAGCATCAACGACATCGATAGTGGTGGCCGTGCCGAAGTCCACAACAAGCACGGGTGGGCCGTACTCCTCCAGTGCGGCTACCGCGTTCACGATGCGGTCGGCACCAATCTCGTGCGGGTTGTCGTAGCGGATCGCGAGTCCGGTCTTCAAACCTGGCCCCACCACCATCGATGGTTGACCACAGACCTGCTCCGCGACCTCTTCATACGCCACGGTGAGCCTCGGCACGACCGAGCACAAGATCACGTGCTCGATATCCTCCCAAGTGCGACCCCCATCCACCAATAATCTACCGAGGTTGACTCGCAGCTCATCGGCGGTAAGGTCGGGGTTGCTCGAGATACGCCAGTGTGCACCTAGACCCTGCGCGTCAAACAAGCCGAGCACGGTGTGGGTGTTCCCGACATCGATGGCGAGTATCACCAGCAGCTCCCTTGCATGACAGGATGGTGACGGGCGCGAGACTCGCGCTATTGTGTGTGCGCTCAATGGTATCATCGGCGCAGGTAACCCGCGACACCGGGAGGCACCCATGACCACCGGAGCTGCGCGGATCCTCGTCGTCGACGATGAGGACTCCATCCTCCAGTTCGTTTCGTACAATCTGAAGAAGGAGGGCTACGAGGTCGAAGTCGCCAGGACCGGCGACGAAGCTCTTGACCTCGCCGCCCAGCGCACCTTCGATCTCATCATCCTCGACATCATGTTGCCGGGCTCCGACGGCTATGAGGTATGCCGGAGACTGCGCACCTACAGCGACGTACCGGTGCTGTTCTTGTCTGCTCGGGACACCGAACTCGACAAGGTCGTGGGGCTGGAGATCGGTGGCGATGACTACCTCGCCAAACCATTTGGAATCCGCGAGCTGCAAGCGCGCGTGAAAGCGCTGCTGCGCCGCTCGGTGGCTGGAGCGCCGTCACATCCCGAACAGCTCCCTGGCGAGCGGCTCGAAGCATCGGGCATCGTGCTTGATGAGGCAGCCCACGAGGCACGCTTTGCCGAGTCGCTCATCGATCTCACGCCACGCGAGTTCGAACTGCTTGCAACACTGATGCGCTATCCCGGTCAGGTCCTCAGCCGAGAGCAACTGCTCAAGCAGGCATGGGGCTGGGAGTTTCTCGTGGAGACGAAGACCGTCGACACACACATCAAGCGACTGCGCGACAAGCTCACCGCGGCAGGCATAGACCCCTCGGTTGTGGAGACGGTGCGCGGCTACGGTTACCGCATCCAGATGTGAGGATGGCATGCATCTGAGCCTCTCCATCCGAACACGGCTGTTCGCGTCATTCCTTGGCGTGGCGCTCATCTCAGCTGCAGGTCTGTCGTGGTACTTCCTCACCCAGATGGAGTCAATCGGGCTGCGCACGCTTGAAGAGCGGCTCGGCAACGAGGCGCTCGTCGCATCTGCGTTTGTCGCCGAGCGCGGTCTCGGAAGCCCGGTACGGCTGCAGTCAGCCCTGGCCGAAGCCAACCCGGCAGTACCCTCGCGTCTTCGTGTCCTCAACGGCGCGGGCGTGGCGGTGGCTGACTCGGCAGGCGGCGATGGAATAGGCATCGACTACAGCGAGCGTGCGGAGGTCGAGGAGGCGCTTGCCGGACGCTACGGTGCGGCAACACGGACCAGTGATGATGGCGTGTTCACGATGTTCATCGCGTACCCCGTCCGCTCCGGCGGGCAGATCATCGGGGCCGCGTATGCCTCAGCGCCTACTCTGTCGGTCACCTTGTTGCTACGTGAATACCGTCAACAGCTCATGTGGGCTGCAGGATTCTTCTTGGTGGCCACCCTCACGCTCGCGGAGTTGCTCTCACGCTGGCTCACTCAGCCTCTGCGCCACCTTGAGAGAGGGACGGCCGCGTTTGCTTCTGGGGACTTCGGTGTGCGCGTCGAACCCATCGGCGCTCGCGAGACACGTGCCGTCGCCGAGGCGTTCAACACGATGGCCGACCAAGTGGAGCGCGTCGTGCGCGAGCTTAAGAACGAGGAGCGCCGCAAGTCGCACTTCGTCTCCGACGTGAGCCATGAGCTGCGCACACCGCTCACTGCCATACGCGGCGCCGCCGAGACGCTGCTTGATGGCGAGGTGCCGCCAGAGGACGCGGAACGATTCCTGTCAACCATCGTGAGCGAGTCCGATCGTCTCGCCCGCCTCGCCAATGACCTGCTCGCACTGCAGCGCATCGAGGGCGCAACAGGCGAGCTTCCACTACGCCGACTCGATCTCGCCGATGTGGCTCGGCGAGCGGCCGCAGCGCTGGAACCGCTACTGGGTGAGCGTGGTTCTACCGTGGTGGTTTCCGGCGACGCCCCACCGGTCTTGGGAGATCCCGATCGGCTGCAGCAGGTGGTAGCGAATCTTCTGGACAATGCGACACGTGTCTCCGGGAACACGACGGTGAGGGTCGAGGTGTCGCAGGAAGGTGATTGCTCGGTGCTCTCCGTTCTCGACGTGGGGCCGGGTATTCCCGAACAAGACCTCGGCAGGCTGTTCGACCGCTTCTCGCGTACTCAGGCCAGCCGGGACCGCTCGTCAGGCGGCTCAGGGCTCGGGCTTGCGATCGTGAAGGCCATCGTGACCGCACATGCAGGTGAGATCGAAGCCGCCAACCGACCGGAGGGCGGCGCTCGATTCACGCTGCGTCTGCCTGGGCTTAAGGGCTAGCATCCCCCAGTATTAACGAGGTGAGTCCTGGCTCGGCAGCCTCGAAGAGCGCAGCTGTCTCAGGATGGCAGGTGAACACGACGACCTGGCGTGCCTTGGCAAGCTCAGCAACGGCATCTGCGGCTCCTGCTTTGCGCGCCGGATCGAAGTTCGCGAACACATCATCCATCAACACCGGCAAAGCCGCTCCAGTCTCCCCCAACTGCCCGATGAGGGCGAGGCGCAACGCTAGATACAGCTGGTCGGCCGTCCCCGTTGAGAGCAGGCCCGTGTGTTTCGCACGTGATGAGTGGTCGAAGACCTCGATATCCGATGAGCCAAGGGGCATGGTCAACCGCGAGTACGCACCGCCGGTGATGGTCGCAAAGATGCGCTGTGCTTCCCGCACGACCTCGGGCTGGCGCTCCTGCTCGTAGCGCTCCTGCGCGCGTTTCAGCAACCCACTGGCTAAGGTGAGTTCTGCGTAGCGCTCGGCATGCTTGGCGATACGCTCGTTGGTACTGGCAAGCTCGAGCCGCAGGGAGCCCATCGTCCTCTCCCGTTCGCGTTCGCCGATGCGCTCTCTTAGCGCAGCTTCTTCGCCATGCAGCGATTCCCAATGGTCTCGCGCTTCTTCGTGAGCGCGCTCGGCTTGTTCGACCGCGGCCGTGAGTTCGACCAGCCCGCCCGAAAGCCCAAGTCGCTCGATGATCGCCATCGCACGGGTTTCGGCATGTGCCTGACGCGCCTCAACATCGGCGACGGCTGCTTCAGCCACCGACACCTCGCGCTCTGCCGAATCGCTCTCAGCAGCTGCTGCAAGGGCCTGGACAAGCCGCTCTTTGAGCCTCACGACCGCCACATCCGACTCGTGCGGAGTCTGGGGCAAAGGCAGATCTAGCGCACGGCACGCCGCTGCCACACGCGCGATGAACGCATCGATATCACCGCGTTCGCGCTCCAAGCGCTCGGCGTCCTGGCGGCGGGAGTCGTCGAGACGTCTTGCGTCTGCCACAAGGTCAAGAACACGAATGACTGCCGTCGGCTCGGTGAGCCCTGAAAGGCCGCGAGCCTCAAGCCACGCAAGCCAATCCGCACGCGTCTCTGTCTCGATGGCTTGCGTCCTCTCGGCAGAAAGCGCGAGCTTCTCGGCTCTCTGCTGCAGATCCGCAACGCGTTCGGCGGCTCTTGCGGTATCGGAATCAGGCGAACGCGACGCGTCTCCCCGCAGCAGCTGAGCTGCGGCAAACCCGATCAGCAGCAGCCCGGCAAGCGCCGCGATCCACTGGCTCTGCCACACGGCCACCCCACCCAAGACCGCCCCAGCAACGAGGGCTACCCAGGCGAGCGGCCAGGTCGCGACCCGCGCCGCCGGTGTGCCAGGACCCGCTCCCGCCATCGCTGCAGCCGCCACACGCGCCTCTTCCGCGGCCTCGTCTCGGTCGCGAATCGCATCGTGTGCTCGCTGCTCGGCAGTGCGCAGCTCGTCACGCCAGCGCTCCACACCCGCCCATGTCTCGGGCGTCATGTCGATAGCTGCAGCAGCATCTTCGGTCATGCTCGCCTCAACAAGCCGAGCTGCGCGCTCGGAAGCGAGCGAGGCGATTCGCCCTTCGAGCTCACGTGCGACCTCCCTGCGCTGACGAAATGCGGAGAGCTCTTCGGTGAGGTGCGAGATGTCAGCCGATGCCGCGAGCACGGCGTCGTCAACAATCACGGATTCGAAAGCTGCTCGCGCATCACGCGCCTTAAGTCGCAGCCCGAGGAGGCCCTCCTCGCCAGCGCGGAGCGCGTCTTCTAGGTCGGCAAGTGACCGGTGCTCTTCGGCGAGCGAGCGGTGGCGAACGATGGCCGCGTCAAAGACGCGCCGAGCTTCGTTGAGTGTGGCCTGCAGCGCGGAAAGCCGTTCGCGGTCTGCAGCAAGTTCATCCGCTTTGCGCTCGAGCGTCCCGATATCCGTACGCATCTCACGTGTCTGTGCGATAAGCCCGTTGATCACGCGCGTCGTGGCACGCGGGCGATAGAGCTCATCAGCCTCGGCTTCGATAGCAGCACGCACCTCTTGAGGGCTGACCCGCAAGCCCGCACCCGCTGCATACAGGCGTGCGACGATGTCATCGTCGGTGCCACGCAAGCGCTCTATCTCGGCCATCTCCGCAAGACCGAACCCGAACACAACCTTAAACGCCTGCTCGCTGACGCCAGCCGTGATCTCCTCGATCAGCGATAGGCGCTCAGGGCCCTCCAGGGCGCGCACGGCTGACGGCCCGCCGCGCGGCCCCGACATGCGCTCGATGACCCATTCGCCCTCGGCAGACTCATACACCAGGCGGCCTTCACGCGACCCGGCGTCGCTCAGGTAGGGGCGGTCTGCCCTGCTGGCCTCGGTAGGGAAGCCATAGAGTAGGTAGCGCACAAGCGCTGTGAAGGTGCTCTTGCCAGCTTCGTTGGGGCCGAGAACGACAGTGAGCCCGTCACCCAGTGGACCGAGGGTGACCTCGCGCAAGCTCCCGAAGCGGGTGGCCTCAACGCGCCGCAGCCTCATCGGTAGCCCCCTCCCTCTTCAAGAAGCCGGTCAAGGCAGATATCTCGCGCGCGCTCGAGGACCTGAGCGGGCTGGACGCTGATCTCCACGCCACGTGCTGCATTGATGATGGGGCCGAGGGCCTCCTCGATGAGCGCGACGAGTTCATCTTCGGCAAGCGTGTCCACGATGCTCATGAGGTCGGCGGCAAAATCCGCGCCTGAGCGTACCTGCTGGAGATCGATGGTGGGCCGTGTGTGATTCACGACGCGGTCGAGCCACACCCATGGCGACCCTGCCATCTGTTCGCCACGCACCTCTTCGACGAGTTCATCAAAGGCAGCGCTGCTCGCAAGTGACGAATGTGCCGCGCTCCGACCTACCACGGACATCCGCAGCAGCGTTGGGCGCCCGCCAGCGCCTTCACGTACCTCCTCGCACGCCATGCTCAAGGCTGCAAGGACGTCATCGATCGTGTCGGCGGTCGTAAGGTCGACCTCCCGACGATCCCACACCACCTGCGCCGTCTCAACAAACTCCGTGAAGACCCCGGATGACCTGACATCCACCACGATGCACCCGTGACCACCTGTCTCGTTGGGGTCAAGCCCTTGCGGACTTCCTGGGTAGAAGATGGGTGGTTCTGTCGCGAGCTTCTCGTATTGATGGATGTGGCCGAGTGCCCAGTAGTCCATATGCGCCACACGCAGATCGTCCACCGAACACGGCGCGTACGGCTCATATTGCTCGTTTCCGCCGACGTTCGCATGCAACACCCCGATGGCAAACGGGTCGCCTTCTGCACGTTTGAACTGCAGTGCAAGATTGGACGTCTCCCGAGCCCGCGCGTAGCTGCGACCATAGAGCACGCACGCAACATCATCCTCGGTGGGGAAGGCCACTCGCTCGACGTGCGAGGCGGAGAACACGTGCACGTTCTCAGGCATCTCAAGCGACACACCACCCCCGCTCAACGGGTCGTGGTTGCCTCCCGCAAGAAACACGTGGATGCCTGCCTCGGCCAGTCTCTGCGCAGCAGCACGAAAGCGGCTCTGGGCCCGAAACGAACGATCAACAGTGTTGTAGGTGTCGCCCGCTACGATGAGGAAGGCGGCGTCACGTTCCAAACACACGTCCACGATGCGGTCGAACGCTGAGAACGTCGCCTCAACGCACGCGTCACGCACGCGTGGGTCCGCGGCATCCACGCGCCTGAACGGTGCGTCAAGGTGTAGATCCGCTGCATGCACGAACGTGAAGTGTCCAGCCATCGGCTCCCCTCCCGACATCGTTCTTCACCATAGTAGCCGAGGGTCTGACACGCGACCGCCGAACGGTCACTTCTCACACGGCATATCCCGCGCGACTCAGGGCGCGTGCCACCAACAATGCCGCGATTGCTTTGAGCGAATCGAAGCCGATGAAGGGCAGGACCCCTGCTGCGAATGCAGCGTGCAGCCCCATGCCGGTGACGAAGGCAAGCTGCGCCCATCCAACGAGGTAGATGATGATGACCCCCAGCGTGAGCGCGAACACGTCCACAGCGACACCCGCGCGGTCGGCAGGCACCATGCGTCGCAACCCCGAGATCATTACCGCAGCGAGAAGAAAGCCCACGAGGTAGCCGCCGGTGGGGCCGAGAAGCACACCAATTCCACCAAGTCCACCCGAGAAGACCGGGAGCCCAGCTGCCCCAAGCAACAGATAGGTTCCCACGGCGAAGAGCGCTCCTCGGGGTGGCAGGAGCAGCCCGGCGAGAAGCACGATGAAGAGTTGCAGCGTCAGCGGTACCGTGCCTACGGGGATAGCGATCCACGCCGACGCAGCAAGAAGCGCGGCCAGGAGCGCTGCGATCACGCCCTCCCGCGTGCGCTGTGCAGGACGTGAGCCCACGCTGCCGCCGGTCATGGGCGAGACTCCTGCGGACCTCGGCGTGTGTCACGCAACGTCACATCGCCAGAGGCGATCGCTCTCATCCTGCCATCTTCACCAGCAAGGAGAAGCCGGCCAACATCGTCGATCCCCTCAGCTCGGCCTCGAGCCAACACGCTGCCATCCGCCTCACGGACGGTCACCTCACTACCAGACAGCACATCTTGGACTCCAAGTGCCCCGCGTATAGCTCCCACGCCGTCGTCCACAAGCAATCGATAGCCCTCGGCGATCCCATCGAGGATCATGGCCGCTGCTTTCGTGCAGCTGATGCACCGCACATGGTCCGCGAGATACGTCCGGCCTTCGGTGTGTCCGCCGAGTGGCCGCGAGACATTCAGACCCACGCCGATGACAAGCCAGTCCGCACGCCCGCCTGCCGCATTGAGCTCGAGAAGCACGCCAGCGACCTTGCCGCCAGACACAAGCACATCGTTCGGCCACTTGACACGCGCATCACCGCCGAGCCTTGTGATTGCGCCGGCAACACCAACCGCCACAGCAAGGGGCAACGCGGTCAGATCTGCCGCCGGAAGCATCGGCCGCACAACGGCGGACACGTATACGCCACCTGCCGGAGACTCCCAACGCCGCCCGAGTCTTCCTCGGCCATCGGTCTGCCGCGAGGCAAGCACTGCCGTCCCGTGGGGTGTGCCCGCACGCGCCAGGGCAGCCGCATCGTCGCTCGTCGAGCCGGTCTCGGCTGCGGTCTCGATTCGTACCCACATGTCGCTCGTGAGATGTCGGTGAACCTCTGTGGCGTCGAGAGCCCCTGGAGTCTGGTTCATGTCGCTCACCCGCGCTCGTCCGCTCCTGGTTCCTTCTCATCGTGCACGGGGAGCTGAGATTCCTCGACAGCGGCGCGTTCCTCGGCCGCTTCTTCGAACTCGTCCTCAAGCGCTCGGCGCACTCGGCGACGCCTGTATGCGATGAACAAGGATGCCACGAATATCAGGAACACCCCCATCCCCACATATCCGACTCCTGCCACAAACGACATGGCCCGGTCGAAGTTCTCACCGAGGAAGTAACCGATGAGCACCATCGCCGACGTGTACAGCATGGCCCCGATCACCGTGTACAGCTCAAACCAGGGCAGCTTCATACGCGAGACACCCGCGATCATCGGGGTGAAATTCTTGAAGCCAGCCGTGAAGCGTCCGATGAGCACGGTCTTAGAACCGTATCGCGCGAAGTATTCCTCTGCGGCCCCGATGCGCTTCTCGCTGATGTGGAAGCGATGTCCGTATCGCAACAGGGCGTCTCG
Organism: Coriobacteriia bacterium; assembly: GCA_034005175.1. Classification (GTDB taxonomy): domain Bacteria; phylum Actinomycetota; class Coriobacteriia; order Anaerosomatales; family SLCP01; genus JAVEVF01. The sequence goes on from JAVEVF010000004.1 coordinate 15,224, forward strand.
ACCGCCCTTCCTGCCGAGGAAGTAGCTGATGTTGCTGCCGATGATCGTCCCTGCAACCGATGCGATCCACACGAACGGCCAGTGCAAGGAGCCGTACTTAGGCGTGGAGAGAAACGCCGCGGCCACGACAATCGTCTCGCCGGGCGTAATGCCTCCGATGACAAAGAGGTTCTCGAAGACGGTGACACCGAATACGATGGGGTAGCCCGCCACGCCGAGCAGACCGAGCACCCAGTCGACGATGGCGATGCCGGTCACAGGCTCCACGGATATCCTTTCAGCGGATGATCAGCCGGTGTGTGCTCATCGAATCCGAAATCAAGCGGCAACGCAAGGTCTATCGCACTCGTGGATATGCGGTCGACTCCCGTGGCGATCACCGCGGCAACGCGTTCGAGCGTGATGGCTCCCGATGCCTCGGTAAGCGTTCTTGTAGCGCGATCTGCTGAGGCAGCGCGCACCACCTCGACCGCTGTGCGCATGGTCTCGGCATCCATGTTGTCGAGAAGCACGATGTCCGCGCCTGCCCGCGCAGCCTCGGCCGCCTGCTCGACGGTATCGGCCTCGATCTCCACCTGCAGCTCTGGGTGGAGCGAGCGTGTCTTGTCGACCGCAGCGGCGATGCCACCTGCGAGACGCACGTGGTTGTCCTTCACGAGCACCATGTCCCATAGGCCGAGCCGATGAGGGTGTGCTCCCCCGCACGCCACAGCCCACTTCGAAAGCGTGCGCAGGCCAGGGAGGGTCTTGCGCGTGTCAAACACCGCCACATGTGGGCCGGCCGCATCCTGCCAGCGTCGGGCAGCGGTCGCGATGCCCGAGAGCACCATGATGAGGTTGAGAGCCGTGCGCTCGGCGGCAAGCAGCACCGCGGCGTCACCTCGCACCTCGGCGACCGCGTCGCCCGCGCACACGACATCGCCATCGCTGGCAAGCCACACGCACTCGACTGATCCCTCACGCCCAGCGGCAGCTGCGAGCACCGCGTACAGCCGCTCAACTGCAGCAAGCCCACACACGACGCCAGGCTCTCGTGCCACGATACGGCCCTCGAAGCCCGCATCGACATCCGCGACAGAAGAGGTGGTGACATCACGCTCGAGCACCGCTGGCGATTCGCAGGAGCAGCCGCTGGCGAGCAGGCCGATATCCACACCGAGGTCCTCAGCAAGCGCACGTGTGACGATATCGTCGAGAACCGCCCGCTCCGGCAGGATCATCGTCCCACGCCTCCAACATCAGCTACAGCAGTGGTCGGCAGTGCTGCGAATCGCGGAGCCTCGCCACAGCGCCACAGGAGATGACCCGCCCAGTGGACATCGTCTCGGCTTGGGAAATCCACGCGGCTGTGCGCCCCCCGCGTCTCTGCGCGCACGCGGGCTGCATGTGTTATAAGCGCGGCGACGGTGACCATGTTCTGCACCTCGAACTCCTCCGCGCGGTGCGCGTCTGTTCTCAGGACCTCGCTCATCTCCGCTAGCGCCGCCTCAGCCGCGCATAGCCCTTCTTCAACGCGCACCATGCCGGCAAACGACCCCATCGTATCCTGCACGGCAGCGCGGAGGATGTCGATCCGAGGACCGACAACACCGCTGGCAGGTGCGGACACGATGCGCGCGAAGCGCCGGGAGGCTGCTTCTTCGCGCAAGGCGCGTGCGATTCGCCGAGAGAACACCACGCCTTCGAGAAGCGAGTTCGAGGCGAGACGATTAGCCCCGTGCAGCCCTGAAGCCGCCACCTCGCCCGCCGCATACAGGCCTGGCACCGAGGTGCGGCCGTCAAGATCCACGCGCACGCCACCAATCATGTAGTGCGCAGCGGGAGCGACCGGTACAAGGTCTGCCGAGAGGTCATAGCCTGCTTCCAGACACCGCTCCCATATGCTTGGGAACCGCGCTGCAAGGTGCTCTTTGCCGAGATGGCGTGCATCGAGCCACACATGCGGCTGACCGCAACGCACCATGACTCGCTCGATTTCGCGCACCACCACATCACGCGGAGCCAGTTCTGCGAGCGGGTGCGCGGTTAGCATGAACCGCTCTCCGGTGCAGTCGAGCAAGTACGCCCCCTCGCCACGCAACGCCTCTGTGATGAGTGTCTTGGGATGCTCGTCGCTATCAAGTGCCGTTGGATGGAACTGCACGAACTCCATGTCGGTGATCTCCGCGCCAGCACGCCAGGCGGCCGCGAGTCCGTCACCCGTCGCGATGGAGGGGTTAGTGGTCACCCGGTAGACCTGCCCGCACCCGCCTGTCGCGAGCACCACCGAACTCGCGCGGTGCACGGTCATCTCACCGCTGTTCCGATCGAGCACGAGAGCACCTACGCACCGCCCCTCGGATGTGAGGAGATCGACGAGAAAGTGCTCCTCGGCGAGGTGGACATGGCTCGCCTTGCGCACGGCACCGGTGAGCGCGTCTTGGATGCTCGCACCGGTGGCATCCCCCGTATGCAGGATGCGTGGGAGGCTATGGCCGCCCTCCCGTGCGAGGCTCGGCACACCCTCTGCCGCAAGATCGAATCGCACACCGAACGCAGCGAGCTCGGCAAGCGCCGAGGCCGCATCACCTACGACCGTCCTCACCACTTGCTCGTCACAAAGCCCTTGCCCAGCTACGAGCGTGTCGGCCAGATGTAACTCAACTGAGTCCGCCTCACCGATGGCGCCAGCAATCCCGCCCTGCGCATACCACGTCCCGGTCTCGCTCAGCCGCCCCTTGGTCACAAGTGCCACATCGCGTTCAGGGCCAAGCGCAAGCGCGGTCATGAGGCCTGCGATGCCTGAGCCTATGACGAGGACGTCTGAGTCATGCTGCGGTAGCTCGGCCGTGTCGAACTCGGCCAGATAGCGCCTCCCGACCGCCTCGGGCAGCCTGCCGGACTCCAATCGCGGTTCATCAGGCAGCAGCACAGCGCCCGCATGGGCTTTGGTTTCGCGGTCGCGCGCGCCAGGCATGTCGGGCTGCTCAGCCAACCGCCACCATCCGCTCGACCGCTGTAAGCGCACGGTGCGCGATATCGGGATCGACCTCGATTGCGGTTTGCATCTTCGCGAGCGAATCGCGCACCTTTTCGATTGTGGTGGCCTTCATGTTGGGGCAGATCATCTTCGGCGTGAGGTTGTAGAAACGCTTGCCCGGGGCCACCTTCGAAAGCGCGTGCAGCAGCCCTTCTTCGGTGATGACGATGAGTTCATCAACATCTGTCTGAGCGGCGTAGCGAATCATCTGACTGGTGGAAAGGACCTCATCGGCAAGCGCAGTCACCCATGGCTGGCATTCAGGGTGGGCGATCACCTTCGCCGAGGGATGTTCTCCCATGACATCGCGCACCTCCTCGGCGGTCACTTCGTCATGCGTGGGGCACCAGCCGTCCCAGGCGATCACCTCAGTCTCGGGAAGCTGTTGAGCAACCCACGCGGCAAGGTTGCGATCCGGCCCGAAAAGCACTGTTTCAGCGCCGAGCGAGCGCACCACCTCCACTGCATTCGCCGAGGTGCAGCAGATATCCGAGAGCGCCTTGACCTCCGCCGACGAATTCACATACGTGACCACTGGTGCTCCGGGGTGATCGGTGCGCCACGCTGCAAGCTGCTCGGCCGTGAGCATATCCGCCATCGGGCAGCCCGCTCGCACCTCAGGCATGAGCACCGTCTTGTCCGGTGAGAGGATCTTGGCGGTCTCGGCCATGAAATGCACGCCAGCGAAGACGATGACGCTTGCATCGGTGGCAGCTGCCTCCCGGGAGAGGCCAAGCGAGTCGCCCACGAAGTCCGCGACGTCCTGTATCTCCGCCCGCTGGTAGTTGTGCGCGAGGATGACCGCATCACGCTCGGCGGCAAGCTCTCGGATGTCGTCGTGGATGGCACTCATGCCGCTCATGACTCGCTGCCCCTTTCCTCGGTGGATTCGCTCGGCGACGCCAGCTCACAGGTATCGATGAGCCGCACCGGGCCCACTCGCGCCGCGATAAGGACGCGTCCCACACCGTTCAGACGCTCAAGCGGCTCGAGCGTTTCAGGGTCGACTACGACCGCGTACTCAAGCTCGACTTCTTCACGGTCGCCAAAGCACCGGTACATCTCACGCTCGATGTCACGCGCGTTGCGTGCTCCCCGTGCCACTGACTCAGCAGCAGCCTCCAAAGCCGCGGGTATCGCGCGAGCGGCGAAGCGTTCGGGTGGCGAGAGGCATTCGTTTCTGCTGGAGAGCGCAAGCCCGTCACGGTCGCGAACGACCGGCGCCCCCACGATGGTCGTGCCAAGATCGAGGTCGCGCACGAGACGGCGGACGATCTGCAGCTGCTGGTAGTCCTTCTCTCCGAAGAAGGCGAGACTGGGCCGCACGATACTCAGAAGCTTGGTCACCACCGTCGCAACACCCGTGAAGTGACCGGGACGCGCCTCGCCCTCCCAGCGCTCGGCAAGCGGCCCGGGATCGACGGTGACCGAGGCATCGGGTTCGTACATGGCGCGCTCGCTGGGCGTGAAGGCGAGGTCGACACCCTCGGCGCCGAGAAGCTCGAGGTCGCGGGCCAGATCACGCGGATATAGCTCGTAATCTTCTCCAGGGCCGAACTGCGTAGGATTCACGAACACCGACACGACAACGTAACCGGCTCGCGCGCGCGCCGCGCGTACGAGCGAGAGATGCCCGTCGTGCAAAGCGCCCATCGTAGGCACGAGGGTGACGGTCTTCCCATCGGCGAGCGCCTCGGCAGCTGCCAGTCGCGCCTCTGCCTTTGATGCCACGCGCTCCATGGCCTACGCCTCCGCTCCAGACCCGCTCACGCGTCGCAGGTGACGCCCGTGTATGCTGCGCACCGATTCCAGCGTCCCCGCGTCCATGTGAGTTGACTGTGGTTCGCCGGGAAACGCGTGGTCTCGCACATCGTCACCGTACTTCTCGACTGCTCTGCGAACGAGCGTGCCGAGGTCAGCGTAGCGTTTGGCGTGCCGTGGCACGAACTCGCCACCCAGCCCGAGCAGGTCGTGGAAGACCTGCACCTGCCCATCGCAGCCCTCTCCCGCGCCGATCCCGATGGTGGGTATCGCGAGTTCGTGGGTCACGAGCACGGCAAGCTCTGCGGGAATGCACTCGAGCACGACGGCAAACGCTCCCGCCTCCTCAAGCGCGAGGCAGTCATCGAGCAGGGCCGCAGCCGCCTCGGCTTCTTTCGCCTGCACCCTGTACCCGCCGAGCTGGTGTACCGACTGCGGCGTGAGACCGACATGACTCATCACGGGGATGCCCGCCTGTACAAGCCGCTTCACGGTGGGGGCCACATGCGCTCCGCCTTCTAACTTCACCGCGGCAGCTCCGCCCTCAGTCAAGAGCCTGCCCGCCGCCCGCAACGCCTCTTCCGGAGTGACTTGGAACGACATGAACGGCATGTCCGCGACGACAAGCGCTCTTTTCGCGCCGCGAACGACAGCGCCGGTATGGCGCACCATGTCATCGATGGTGACGGGAAGCGTGGAGTCAAAGCCCAGCACGGTCATGCCGAGCGAGTCGCCCACGAGAATGGCGTCGACACCGGCTTCTTCGACGAACCGCGCCGAGGGGGTGTCGTATGCGGTGATCATGACGATGGGTCGTCTTGCGGACTTCATCACGCGAAGCGAGGTAGCGGTGACCGCGCGCGCGGAATCCATCGGTACTGCTGTGCTCATGGCACGCTCCTTCCCGGTCTGCCGTCTCAGCCCCGGAAGATCCGAGGGTCCAAGCGGCCCCGTACGGGTAGGGCACGAAGTATACCACCGCAGATAGGCGAGTTGAGACGCATGGGCAGAACCCATGACTCAAGCTAGTCAGTGTATTGCGCTCTGCTGCCAGGGCCATGCGTCATATGCTCGAACCCTGGCAGTGCGCCGAGTTCCTTGACGATCCGCCCTACCAGCACCGCTGCCGGCGCTGCTGGTGAGCCATCCGGAAGCGTCGCACGCGCATCGACCTCGAGGAGCGGCCTTGTCACGAACTCCCGCTCCTGAAAGCGCGGGTGCGGAATCTGCAGCGCCGGTGTGTCCCATTCCTCAGATCCGAACAAGATGATGTCAAGGTCGATGCTGCGAGGCGCGTTGGGTGTGCCTCGCTCGCGTCCGAGCGCCTCCTCGATCTCGTGCAGAGCCTCCAGTAGCGCGTCAGCGGCAAGGCCGGTCTCGACCACCGCCACCGCATTGGCGAAGACAGACGCGTCCGCATCTGGCCACGCTTCGGACTCATAGACACGTGAAACCGCCAGCACCACCGTCTCATCAAGCTCGCCGATGCGGGAGAGTGCCGATGCCATCGACGTCAGGCGATCGCCGAGATTCGCCCCGAGTGCGATATGCGCACGCGTCATAGCGCGCATCGTTGTATCGCCGCTATCACGGCAAGCGAATCTGCTGTCTCTGCGATGTCGTGCACGCGCAGCACATCGGCACCGCGCAAAGCCGCATACGCTGCTGCACCCACACTGCCTGCCACCCTGCGCTGGGGATCGTCTTGGCCTAGTATCCGGCCGATGAAACGCTTGCGTGATGCACCCACCACAACCGCATATCCCAGGTCAGCGATCGCGGGCAATCCGTGCAGCAGCACGAGATTGTCATCGAGTGTCTTGCCAAACCCGATTCCTGGATCTACCGCGATACGTGTACAGTCCACACCCACTTCCTGCAAGGTCCGGGCATTCTCGGCCAGAAAATCGCGTACCTCGCTCAACACATCATCGTAGCGGGGGTCATCCTGCATCGTGGCAGGGTCATCTCCCAGCATGTGCATCACCACCAGCCCGGCCTCACACGCACGAGCCACTTCGCGCATCTCAGGGTCGCGAAAGCCGGTGATGTCGTTGATGATCGACGCACCCGCGTCTACACAGACATGCGCCACCTCCGCGCGCCGTGTATCGATCGAAATCGGCACGCTCATCTCGGCGGCCAGCCTCTCGATGACGGGCAGCACACGCGTGCGCTCACTCAACGCATCGATGCACGCTGCTCCCGGCCGAGTGGATTCCCCACCCACGTCGATGATGTCAGCACCAGCGGCAACCATAGCTCTAGCGCGTGCCAGCGCACCACCGACATCCAAGTGCAGCCCGTCGCCCGAGAAGGAGTCGGGGGTGACATTGAGGATACCCATGACAAGTGGGCGATCCAACACCAGCTCATGGGTGCCACATCTCCACGTACGACCCGACATCACACGTCACCGCTTCTCGGCAAAGCACACACACGAAACGCATCGTTTCTCGCGTCTCTTTCGCGCAGGAACGGGTATATGCTGTCCATGGATGCTTGTGCAATCATGCACGAGCCCCACGGTAGGTAGCGCACGTGGGCTGCAAACCGCGAAGGAGGCGAGACCGATGGTGGTTACAGTGTTCAGCGCGATCATGTTGGCTCTCGGAATCGGGCTGCTGGTCTCTGCGGTGGTGTACATTATCGGCTTCGCTGTATCGGCTGTCGTCGGCGCGGGTGTCGCGACCGTCGATTCCGCCATCCACCACGGCCATCCTCACGGCGCGGCGTAGCCACGCTCTGCTCGGCGTCGCGTTCACCGGCCTTTGATGAGTGACATCGCCTCTGACCGCGTGGCCATGTTGCGTTGGAAGATGCCACGCACGGCAGAGGTGGTAGTGGACGCTCCTGGTTTCTGAACGCCCCGCATGGACATGCAGAGGTGCTCGGCCTCGATAACCACCATCACACCCTGAGGGTCCAGATGCTTGACGATGGTGTCTGCGATCTGGCTTGTCATGCGTTCCTGCACCTGCGGCCGTCGCGCGAAGACCTCTACGACCCGCGCGATCTTGGACAACCCGCAGATCCGCCCTTCCTTGCCTGGGATGTAGGCGACGTGCGCTTTGCCCATGAACGGCACGAGATGATGCTCGCACATCGAATACAGCGGGATGTCCCGCACCAGCACCATCTCCTGGTGGCCCTCATCAAACGTCACACAGAAATGGTCGGCCGGATCTTGCTCCAGACCTGCGAAGATCTCCGCATACATGTCGGCCACACGTCGTGGTGTGTCGATGAGTCCCTCGCGCGAAGGGTCCTCGCCTACTCCCTCCAAGATGAGGCGGACGCCCTCGGCGATCTTCTCGCGATCCATTGCCATGTGCTGCTCCAAGGTCGAAGATTGAGAAGGGTCGGCCTTAAGGCGCGCCGCCCATCGGCACGATGCCCAAGCGCACCGCTGTGAGCACTGCTTGGGTCCGATCAGCTTGGCGGAGCTTGCGCAGAATGTGACTCACGTGTGTCTTCACAGTGGTCTCTTCTATCCATAGCGCCTTGCCGATCTCCTTGTTGCTGAGTCCCTTGGTCATGAGAATGAGAACCTCGAGTTCGCGGTCGGAGAGAGAGTCCCGAAATGCGGCGGCCTCCTCGCCGATCTCGGGCACAGACCTTCCGGATATTATGCGCTGGGCGATGGTATCGGCGAAGATCGCCTGGCCATCGGCAACCGATCTGATGGCAGCCGCGATATTGCCGGGACGTGCGTCTTTGAGCAGATAGCCTGCCGCGCCGGCAGCCATGACCCCGAAGATCTCCTCATCGTCATCGTAGCTGGTGAGAACGAGGACCCGAGTGTCCTCGCGCTCCTCGCGCACGCGCCTGCACACCTCGGCGCCCCCCGGACCGGGCATCCGCATATCCAGCAACAACACATCGGGCTCGGTGCGCACGACGCCTTTGACCGCGTCCTCTCCGTTGTCCGCCTCGCCCACCAGCTGGAGATCCTGCTCACCCTCGAGCAGCGAACGCAACGCAACGCGCACGAGCTCATGGTCATCGGCTATGAATACCTTGATCAACCGCAGATCTCCTTAGAGCGGCAACTCAACACGTACGGTGGTCCCCTTACCCGCAACGCTTGATATCTGCAGGTCGCCACCCTCTATGCGTACGCGCTCGCTGATGCTGTGCAAGCCGAGCGAACCGTTGATCAGCGCGTCTCGGCGCGCCAGGTCCACGTCAAAACCAATCCCGTCGTCGATGACGGTCAGCACTATAGCCGAGGGCTGGTGGTCCAAGGTAACCTCAAATGAGCTTGCCGATGCATGTTTGACCACATTGCTTGTAGCTTCTTTGGCAACACGGTAGAGGCACGCCTCGGTCGCACCGCTCAATAGCGCCTGCTCGCCGCCGACCGTGAGCTTCCCTTTGACCTCCCGGCCGCTCGTCGCCTCTCTCACCCAATGGTTGATGGCCTCGATGAGACCGAGATCCTTCAGCTTTGCGGGCCGCAGATCGTAGATGACGCGCCGCAGCTCATCCATGCTGGAGTTGAGCTCGTCCTGCAGCTCCTCCAAGCGCGCTGTGACGCGGGACAGATCACCGTTTGCCGCTTGCTTCTTGCACAGCTCCAAGCCCAGCGAGATCGAGAACAGCGACTGAGCGATCCCGTCGTGCATCTCGCGCGCGATACGATCGCGCTCGGATGCGAGCAACACGTAGTGGTGCTGTTCCGAGAGGCGCGCGTTGACAACCGCGGCTGCCGCAAACGAGCTCAAGATCGCCAGGTACTCCGTCTCGTGCTCGGTGAAGGGCCGAGCTTCGTTGTTAATGGCGCACAGCAGCCCGATGGGTTGTTCCTTGATTTTGATAGGAGCGCATAACAGCCATGCGCCACGCGTCTCATCGTGATCGAGGTATGTGCGCCCATTATGCAGAATCTCCGAAGCCATGGCCTGCAGCCTCGGACTCCACCAATCCTCAGGATGTTCGGAGCGCGCGCCCCTGACATTGAGCGTCTCGAAATCAAGGGCTTCCCCGTGTTCGGTGGTGAGCAGAAGCACGGCTTTGTCGGTGTTGGTGACTCGTTTGGCGCGCTCTACGATCGTCTTCAAGACCTCGTCGACCGACAAGGTGGACGAGACTGCGGCAGCAACGTCGTTAAGCGAGTTGAGGAGCTGGTCGTGTACCGTACCCACTCCGTTGCGGCGGCCCAGCCGACGCCACCAGGGGCGCTGCTCGTCAAGCCCCTCCGCAGAGACTCGCGCCTGCCACGTGGAGGTGGCCAGACCTGTCTGCCGATCAGTCGTCATGTTTCAGCACCCCCTCGCGCAGTCCTTACGCCCCCGTCACCGCAGGTGGTGCCCCCGGCGCCTCTTCGCGGCCTGACCGTATGGGCTCGGCGGCAACAAGGTCCTCGGCAGGCTCCTCATCGACTGCGTCCTGGTCAACCTCGGGCTTCGCCGCCTCTGCAGCTGCTTCCTTCGCGAGAAACTCATCCCACTTGTCATCCAACAACGCCTCGAGCTCTTCCTTGTCCACCGTCTCACGCTCGATCAGTACGTCAGCCATGAGGTCGAGCTGCGTGCGGCGCTCCGTGAGTATGCGGCGCGCGGTCTCGTACGCCTCATCGATGAGCCGCCGCACCTCTTTGTCGATCTCGTAGGCGACCTCGGGGCTGTAATCCGCGTTTGCCGAGAAGTCCCGGCCGAGGAAGACCTCATGATTGGCATCACCGAAGGCCTGCGGGCCGAGTTTCTCGGACATGCCGTAGCGCGTCACCATCTGCTTGGCGATCTTCGTGGCACGCTCGATGTCGTTGCTCGCACCCGTCGTTATGTCGCCCAGAGCCGTCTCCTCGGCCACACGTCCGCCGAGCATCATGGCGATGGTGTCAAGCATCTGCTGGCGCGACGTGAGAAACCTGTCTTCCGTAGGCAGGGAGAGCGTATAGCCCAGCGCTTGTCCGCGCGCGATGATCGAGATCTTGTGGATGGGGTCGGTGTTGGGGAGCAAGTGACCCACGAGTGCGTGCCCCGCTTCGTGGAAAGCGATGATGCGCTTCTCCTCGTCGGAGATGAGCCGACTCTTGCGCTCGGGACCGGAGATGACACGCTCGATGGCCTCGTCGAGCTCTTGCATGTCGATCTTCTTCTTACCGTGACGAGCGGCCAGCAAAGCCGCCTCGTTCACAAGGTTAGCAAGGTCAGCACCGGTGAACCCTGGCGTGCGGCGAGCGAGCACCTCGAGATCGATCTCGTCTTCCATCGGCTTGCCGCGCGCGTGAATCTTCAAGATGGCCTCACGACCCTTGAGGTCCGGACGGTCTACCACGATCTGTCGATCAAAGCGCCCAGGGCGCAGCAACGCCGGGTCGAGGATGTCAGGCCGGTTCGTGGCCGCGATGAGGATGACATTGTCCTTGATGTCGAAGCCATCCATCTCCACTAGCAGCTGGTTGAGCGTCTGCTCGCGCTCATCGTGCCCGCCGCCGAGACCTGCACCGCGCTGGCGACCCACAGCATCGATCTCATCCATGAAGATGATGCATGGACTAGCGGCCTTGGCTTGCTCGAACAAGTCGCGAACGCGGCTCGCACCTACGCCCACGAACATCTCGACGAAGTCCGAACCAGAGATTGAGAAGAAGGGCACGGCAGCCTCGCCTGCCACGGCGCGCGCAAGCAGCGTCTTGCCGGTGCCCGGAGGACCAACGAGCAGAACGCCCTTGGGGATCTTCGCCCCAAGCGCCTGGAACTTGCCGGGGTTGGCAAGAAACTCTTTGATCTCCTGGAGCTCCTCGATCGCCTCATCGGCACCGGCGACATCGTTGAACGTCACACGAGGCTGGTCGCGCGTCATACGCTTCGCACGCGCCTTGCCAAACGACATCACCTTGGAGTTCCCGCCCTGCATCTGGCTGAAGAAGTAGAGCATGACAAGAACGAGGATCCCGATGGGAAGCACCGAACTCAGCAGGCCCACCCAGATCGGCGTGTTTTGCGGGTCTATCTTGTATTTGACCTCAGGGTGGCTAGCCATGAGTTCGTTGAACGAGTCCTCACCAGCCCACGTCGATGTAAAGGCCGCCACCTTGTCGGCCTTCTTCGCTGCGTCATCAGGGTAGTACTCGCCCTGGATAACACGATCGCGCGCGAGGAATCCCACACTCACTACCCGGCCGCCTTCCAGCGCAGCGGTGAACTCGCTTGTCGCAAGCTCAGTTGGCCGCTTCTGCGAGGCGCCAAACGTGCCTGTCACGAAGTAGACTGCGGCCACCAACAGCACTAGGTACAGCAGCACGGTTCTTAGGTTCTTATTCACCGATACTCAATCTCCCTCAGGGACTCGCCTGTGCGCTAGCCTGCGTAGATCTCGGGTCGCAGGACGCCGATATAAGGCAGGTTACGGTACCGCTCGGCATAGTCCAGGCCGTACCCCACCACGAACTTGTCGGGAATCTCAAAACCAACGTACTTGCAGTTGATAGGTACCCGCTGCTTGTCGATCTTGTACAGCAACGAAACGATCTCCAGTGATTTCGGCTTGCGTGATGCCAGGTTCTTCATCAGATACTTGAGGGTCAATCCGGTGTCGATGATGTCCTCAACGACAAGCACATTGCGATCCTCGATGAGCTCATCCAGGTCCTTGATGATACGCACCACGCCTGACGACTGTGTGGACGAGCCGTAGGAAGACACCGCCATGAAATCGATCTCCACCGGTGACGTGATGGCGCGTGCCAGGTCGGCGACGAACAAAGCCGCACCTCTCAGCACCGCGATGAGCAGCACCGAGTCATCCTGATAGTCAGCACTGATCTGCTCGCCCAACGCAAGGATACGCGCCTGTATCTCATTCTCGCTGATGATGACCTGGTCGAGATCGGGATGCATTCACAACTCCTGTCCATTGTGCCGGCTGCAACAACCCGTCGGCCCAGTCCGCCATGTGAGCCGCACAGGCCTCGTGGTGTGCGGCTGCACCTTGTATTCGTCACTCATCCTCACACCAGCAACCCAAACGACGCTATCACCATCGCGCACGACAGGCACACCCGCGCGTACGCGCCGTGGCACCTTCTCGTCGGTGAGCAGGTCAGAGAGCTTCTTTGAGCCGCCCATGCCCAACGGTCGCATCCGCTCGCCTTCACGAACAGGCCCGACGGTGAACGCGGTCGCGGAATGAGCATCAATCACGACACTGAACCGCTCGCGCGATGCCTCTCCTCCTGCCGCAAGAGCTGCCTCGATAGAGCCGTATATGCCGAGGTCCACACTCCCTGGTATTGGGAGCAAAGAAGGTGCCACGCCCGGAAGGTGCTTGTCCGAGTGCGAAATCACTATTTTACCGTACTCCGAGAAGGCTCGCAGGCCCTCGGGCAGGTCGCGTGCGAAACTCTCCTCCGCCATGCCCTCGACGATAGCCTCCACATGTTCTGAATCGAGGGGGGAGATGTCAGGAAACGTGTCCTCCAGTGCCGCACGCACAGTGCGGCGCTGCATGGCGCGGCTCAGCGTGGCCATCATCGTCCGTTCAAGCGCCACCTCGTCTGCTGGGTGCGTCGGCGTAGCTGCGAAATCATGCGCGAACGCGTGTGCCATGGCATCAAGCAGTTCGTCCTCGTCGCTGAGAAGACGCATCGTTCGTGCGAGCGTGCTGCGCAACGCCGGCTCCACGACAAGCAATGCCGGCACGACTTCATGGCGCACACGCGCGCGCAACCGGCTCGTGTCGAGGTTTGTGGCGTCCTCACGCCACTCTCCGTGCGGCTGTGCGCTCAGCCATGCTTGCACGTCGTCGCGCGAAACATCAATCAGCGGCCGCACGACCCGCCCTCGGATGGGCCGGATGGATGCTAGGCCTCCCATCCCCGCACCACGCAACAGTCGCATGACGAAAGTCTCGATTCGGTCATCAAGCGTGTGCGCCACTGCAATGCGTGCAATCGGCGGGTGGACATCAAACATGGCTGCCCGCGCATCGGCCTCTTCATCAGCGAAGCGATATCGGACACGACGGCCGGCGTCTTCGAGGTTCAAGCCCTCGGCGGCCGCATAGCCTGCCACATCGAATCGCATGGCGCGACAAGCCACACCCAGCCGCTCGCACTCGGCAATGACGAACTGCTCATCCCTATCAGCCTCAACGCCACGCAGCTCGTGATTGATATGCAGCACGCCAAGATGGAGACCCTCACCGAGATGACCCTCGGCGAGCAGACGCAACAGCGCGACCGAGTCTGCGCCGCCAGAAACCATCACCACCACTGGTGAACCGGGTGGCAGCATCTCGTGCGCCGTCACAGTGGCGCGCGCCGTATCGATGATCTCGTTCATGGTGCCAGGGTATCGCAGCCATCAACCCATATGCGATCCAAATCCTTGCCGTGAGGGCAGCATCGCCCGTCACAGCGGCACCACGCGCCACTTAAGCATCAGCTGTGGCATGCCGCAAGAGGGCACTCGGAGATCTACTTCTCGAACTCCAGTGGGATCTCAACGAGGTTGATGCGTGAGCCGTCCTTCGCAGAAAGCTCGAACACGACAAGCGAACCAGCACCCTTGCGAGTGACCTCGAACGGCACTGTCACATCAAACGTGCCCCACGTGCCAGTTCCCGCCGTGGCCATGCCCGAACCCTCGGCCACGATGAGCCCAGCTTGATCGACGATCTCGTAGGAGAACGCTGCCTCGAACGTGTTGGACATGCCAGCGACCCTTAGCGGGCTTGCGACCTTCTGCCATGGAGCCGGCGTCTCCACGAGGATGGCGGGAAGGGTGTTGTCGGCAAAGACCGCACGGTCGACGGGCGGCGAGACGATGACACCTTCCCCTCCGATGGCCTCGACCAGTTTGCCGTCGATTCTGAAGGCAACGCTGTTCACAGTGGGAAGAGCTGTAAGGGTGTACACCACCTGCGCAACGCGCAACTGCATCGAAAGCGAGCCGCCGCCTCCCTCGAACTCAGGCGAGAGATCCACTGTCGCGACGCCGTCGGAGATGGCCACGTCGTTAAGGGTCGTCCCCGCTGGGATCTCAGTGCTCAGGCCCGCCTCAACGTCGCGATCGGTCGGACCCGCAAGCAGCGCGGTGAGCGCGGCGCGTGCCACCCCCGCAGTACTCGGCATCTCTCGGGTCGCCACACCCAGCTTCTCGCCCCTCACGAGATACAGCATGGGGGTGATGGTGCCCTCTGAGGGTGCGGGTTCAGGAGTGGCAGTGGGCAGATGATCGGGCTCCTCGGGTTGCTGTGGCTTGACCTCGCGTGCACATCCCGGCAACGCCATGACCAGGAAGACAAGAAGGAGGAGGATGCTGAGAATGCCGATTGCGCGACCTCGGCTCGCATGCATCATCTTCATGACATCTCCCTTCAACACTGCATACGTGATAGATGTACCCTTCAAGAAACACGGATTTCTACCACCCACCGACTGTCACGCGATCGTTGCTGCGGTGTGACACTGCCAAGAACAGCGAGGGCGCCCCGCCTGGAGCGCCCTCGCATCATATTCATGAAACGCGCTGCTATGACTCGCCGAGATACGCCTTGCGAACATCGTCGTTAGCTAGCAGTTCCCTGCCGGTGCCGGAAAGCTTGATCTCGCCTGTCTCCAGAACGTACCCGCGGTCGGCGATCGACAGTGCGAGGTTGGCGTTCTGCTCGACGAGAAGAATCGTGATGCCGTCCTCGTTGAGCTTTTGGATGATCTCGAAGATGGTCTCCACCACGACGGGAGCGAGCCCCATCGAGGGCTCATCAAGCATCATGAGCTTGGGTCTGGCCATCAGTCCGCGACCCATGGCGAGCATCTGCTGCTCGCCACCAGAAAGCGTACCGCCCTTCTGCGACTCGCGTTCCTTGAGACGCGGGAAGAGCTCATAGACGTGCTCGAGATCCTTGGCGATGCCACCCTTATCGTTGCGAAGGTATGCGCCCATCTCGAGGTTCTCCAACACGGTCA
Organism: Coriobacteriia bacterium; assembly: GCA_034005175.1. Classification (GTDB taxonomy): domain Bacteria; phylum Actinomycetota; class Coriobacteriia; order Anaerosomatales; family SLCP01; genus JAVEVF01. Next base: position 30,922 of record JAVEVF010000004.1, read on the forward strand.
TGCGCGCAAAGATACGGCGCCCCTCAGGTACCTGAACGATGCCTTTGGAGGCCACCTTATGGGCTGGCATTCCGCCGATGCTCTCATTGATGAAATCAATGGTGCCGGACAACGGGGCCAGCTGGCCCGAGAGCGTCTTCAGCGTAGTGGACTTGCCGGCACCGTTCGCGCCGATGAGCGTGACGATCTCTCCTTCGCTGACGGCGACCGAGATACCCTTGAGCGCCTCGATCTTGCCGTACGAAGTCTTGAGGTCAGTGACTTTGAGCACGGTGTTACTCCTCCCCGTCCTCTGATTCGCTCACGACAGGCTCCTCGTCTAGCACTGCGTCCTCAGCCGAGCCAGACCCGGGCTCATCGTCTGCATCCTGCTGGGCACGTGCCGCCTCGTGCTGGGCGAGCATCTCCTCGGCGCCCTTGCCGAGATAAGCCTCGATGACCTGCGGGTTGCGCTGGATATCCGCCGGGAGGCCCTCGGCGATCTTCTGGCCGAAGTCCAGCACGTAGATGCGGTCAGCGATGTCCATGACCACCTTCATATCGTGCTCGATGAGCAAGACGGTGATTCCGAGGTCGCGGACTTGACGAATGAGCGAGTTCAGGCTGCGACTTTCCTGAGGGTTCATGCCGGCGGCAGGTTCGTCGAGCAACAGCAGTTTGGGGCTTGTGGCGAGCGCCCTTGCGATCTCAAGACGCCTTTGCTGTCCGTACGGGAGGTTCTTCGCGAGCTCGTTGCATGCCCAGCGCAGGTCCACGAAGTCAAGCCACCTCAGCGCTTCAGTCTCCGTCGCCTGCTCCTCGCGCCGAAACTTCGGTGTACGCAGAACCGCACCCACCGGTCCCTCGCTCGTGCGCGTGTGGCGCCCGACCATGACGTTTTCCAGTGCCGTCATGTTCTGGAACAGGCGGATGTTCTGAAACGTCCGCGCGATCCCCATGTCACAGATCTTGTGGGGCTTGATACCCCCCACCGAAACGCCGCTGAACGTGAGCGTGCCCTCTGTGGGGGTGTAGATTCCCGTGAGCAGATTGAAGAAGGTGGTCTTACCCGCGCCGTTAGGGCCGATGAGCGCAACGATCTCACCTTCATCGATGTGCAGCGTCACGTCTGAGACGGCCTTGAGTCCGCCGAACTGCATCGTGACGTTGTTTGCTTCTACCAGTGATGCCATGGATGCGCCTTTCCGAGACCCCGGCTTATAGATCGTCACCGGGCATGGCGGTGCGGTGCTCCGCGTCGTACAGGGTCTGGTCCATCTCGTCGAGCGCCTTGGTGTCTTCCGGATGCAGCTCCCGCGCTCGGCGCTTAGAAGGAATGATGCCCTGTGGCCGCAGAGCCATCATGAGCACCATCAGAAAACCAAAGACGAGGTAGCGGTAGTTCGAGATCGCCGACTGAGCTTCACCGGAAAGCGTGATGCCGACAACCTCAAGCCAGCCAGCCTGAGCGGCGCCACGAATGAGCTCGGGAATGCCTTGGATGAAGAGCGCTCCGACCACCGCACCCCAAATCGAACCCATGCCGCCGATGACGACGATGGAAACGACGAACACCGACTCCATGAAGGTGAACGACTCGGGGCTCACGAATCCCTGGAAGTTCGCGAAGGTGATTCCAGCGATACCGCCCCATAGGGCGCCAAGCGCAAACGCCCAGAGCTTCGTGCCCATGATGTTCACGCCCATAGAAGCGGCTGCCACCTCATCCTCTCGCATGGCGGTCCAGCTGCGACCGAGACGCGAGTCATCCAGACGGCGCACCACGAAGACGGTGAACAGGCACAGCAAGACGATCACGTAGTACCAGTAGATGTTGGTGTTGAACGTGAAGGTGAAGCCTTTGGAGCCCAGGTTCGGCAGTGAGAAGTAGGCGTTGGTCGATAGCCACTGGAACCCGAGCGGCTTCGGCATGACCATGCCCGCCTTGGGCAGTCCCGCCGCGCCGTTAGTGATTCCGAAGATGTTGTTGTTGAGCGCGATGCGGACGATCTCGCCGAATCCCAGTGTCACGATCGCCAGGTAGTCTCCGCGCAGGCGAAGAACCGGCGTCCCGAGCATGACACCTGTGATAGCGCCTGCAAGCGCAGCTACGGGCAGCATCGCGAAGTAGGAGATGCCGGGTAGCCACGCCACATCGGGGAACTGCGCGGTGAGCCAAGTCGCCAAGGGGACGCCACCAAGCACCCCCGCGTATGCGCCAATGCCATAGAAAGCGATGTAGCCCAGGTCAAGCAGGCCCGCGTAACCCACGACGATGTTCAGCCCAAGCGCGAGCATCACGTATAAACCGACAACTGCCAGGATTCGAACCATGAACATCTGTCCGAAGCCCTGAAAGACGATCGGAGCCAAGAACACCACGAGGAAGAACGCCGTAAGGAGGACCTTCTTCATCGGGCTAGCCTTGCCGTTCTCTACTTTGGTCGAGACATCCATTTTGCTTCCGCCCATGGCTTACACCTTCTCCACGACGGATTCGCCGAGCAGTCCGCCCGGCCTGAATATCAAGACGAGAATGAGGATGCCAAACGCGATGACGTCCTTGTAGCCGGTGGAGATGAACCCCGCACCTAGCGATTCCACGATGCCGAGCAGAAAGCCACCGAGCATCGCACCCCGGAGGTTCCCGATTCCACCCAGCACTGCCGCGGTGAACGACTTCATCCCCGGGATGAAGCCCATACTGAAGATCACGGTGCCGTAGTACATCCCGCTGAAGATGCCAGCCACCGCGCCAAGCGCAGGGCCGATGAAAAACGCCATCGCGATGACGTAGTTGATGTCGATTCCCATAAGACCAGCGGCTTCTCGGTCTTGAGAGGTCGCGCGCATGGCCTTGCCGACCCTCGTGTGCGAAACGAATGTATCGAGGATCACAAGCAGAACGATTGAGGTGACGATGATGAGCACCTGCAGAGAGTTGATGCTCGCTCCGCCGAACGAGAAGAGCCTCCTGACCGGAAACACCGGCGGATACGGAATGGCCTTCGAGTCGACCCACAGCAAGACGGCATTTTGCAGGAAGATCGAGACTCCGATGGCAGAGATGAGCGGCGCGAGACGGGGTGCATGACGAAGAGGACGATATGCGACCCGTTCGATGAACATGCCCAGGGCCCCGATGACGAGCATCGCCACAAGAAACACGATGGAGAACAAGACCACCAGACCAAATGAGCTACCCAGGAAGAAAGTCCGAGTGGACTCCAGAAACGAAAGGAATGGCAGCGCACCAGACACCTTGCCGATTATCGTGGCGTCCGTGAGAAGCAAGAGCATGCCGAGCCCGACATACGCGCCCCCCATGAACATCTCGGAGTGCGCGAAGTTGATCATCAACAGGATTCCGTAGACGAGCGTGTAGCCCAAAGCAATGAGCGCGTACATCCCGCCCAGCGTCACTCCGTTGATCAACTGCTGAAGGATCACTGCGAATGACACCCCGATTCTCTCCTGGCGCGGTCAGCGAGACCCCGCCTGTGTCGTGTCGCACAATCCGGGCGGACACCTCGATGGTGCCCGCCCGGATGTCAGTGCTGCGAGTCCAACTTCCCTAGACCCTCTTACTGGGCCGGGAGAACCTTGGGCACCCATTCGCCGGACGCGACGATATAGGTCGTGATGGCCTTGTTGGTGGTGTCGCCCTTCTCGTCAAAGGAGATCTTGCCGGTGACGCCTTCGGTGTCGGTAGCGGCTACAGCAGCGATGACTGCATCACGGCCGGCCGGGGAGGTAACCTTGTCGGCACCCTGCTCAGCAGCGACCTTCAGGACGGCGTCGATGATGACGTTCGTGGCGTCATACGAGTACGCATCGTACGCGGAGATCTCATCGCTGGGGAACTTCGCAGCGTACGCGGCCTGGAACTCCTGGCCACGCGGCAGCTCGGCAACGGGGAAACCAACCGAGGTGCACAGGTCGCCCTCGGCAGACTCGGCGCCCTGGAGCTTGATGAACTCGACGTCGTAGAAGCCATCGCCGCCCATGACCGGGCCGGTGAACCCAGCGTCGGTGGCCTGCTTTGCGAGCAGCGCACCGGCGTTGTACATGCCGCCGTAGTAGATCATATCGGGCTTCTGGCCGACGATCTTGGTGACAAGCGCGTTGAAGTCCGTGTCCTTGTCCTGGGTCTTCTCGCTGAAGAGCACCTTGCCGCCGCGCTCGACGAACCTCTTGGCGAACTCGGCTGCAAGACCCTCGCCGTACGGCGTGGAGTCATCGACGACGACAGCCGACTTGTAGCCGAACTCGTCGTATACCGCATCGGCCGCAGCTGGGCCCTGAACATCGTCGGTCGTGCAGACACGGAAGATGTTGTCGAAGCCCTGCTGAGTGAGCGTCGGGTTCGTCGCAGCCGGAGAGACCATGACGATCTTGTTCTCGTTGTAGACCTTGGATGCAGGGATGGTGACGCCCGAGTTCAGGTGGCCTGTGACGCCGATGAGCGCCGAGTCCGAGGCAAAGGTGTTCGCCACGGTCACGCCAGTCTTCGGGTCGCCCTGATCGTCGCCATCGACGGTCTCAAAGACGATGCCGAGATCCTTGACATCTTGGCGCTCGTTGGCCTCAGCGACGGCGAGCATGACGCCACGCTTGATTCCCTGGCCCAGAGCAACAGAGCCCTGAGTAAGCGGAGCTCCGATGCCGATCTTGAGAGTGACAGCTCCGGCAGGCTTCTCGCCGCCGCCGTCCGATGGTGTCCCGCCGCCGCAACCGGTCGCAATCATGGAGATCGCGACGAGCGCGGCAAGAATCGACAGGAGTTGCTTGTTGCGCAGCTTCATGCCTTCCTCCCTTACTTCCCATTCTCTGATGCCGGTTGAGAACTCTCCCCGCGGCCATCCACCGCAGGAATTCTCCGAAGCGTAGCACAACAGTGCACAGGAATTACATAGGTATTCGCGGTCGGCATGAACGGCTCTGTGAGAGGCGAATTCTGCGGCTGAGATGCAACCGCGAGCGCCACAAGCGCGTGCAGGGGTATATGCTGTTGGCAGTAGCAGATGATACGCACGTCTCAGGAGGCGTCTATGGATGGGGTGGAGATCTGGTTCTGGGTATGGGTGCTGCTTGCCGCATTTCTCATGATCGCTGAGATATTCACTGCAGGCTTCTTCTTGCTGCCGTTCGGCATCGGTGCAGCCGCAGCCGCCCTGCTCGAGTTCCTCGGTCTTGCGGTGGGATGGCAGTGGGCGGCGTTCGCCATCGTTTCCGCTGCCATGCTCGTGGTGTTGCGCCGCTACGCCGAGCACCTGACGCATGACACGCCCATACACGCAGGCGCCAACCGCCTGATCGGCAAGGTCGGAACGGTGATCGAGGACCTCACCGATGACCCTGGGGGGATGGTGCGCATCGACCGCGAGGAGTGGCGCGCGGACGCGCCGGGTCATGAGCCGCTTGCAGTGGGCACGCGGATCAAGGTCGACCGCGTTGACGGGACGCGTCTCATCGTGCACCCAATCAATACAGACAGCGAGACAGCCGAGTAGGCTGCGAAGAGATCGGAGAGAGCGATGCCACAAGGATGGGCGGTTGCCGGCTTCGGAGCAGTGGTAGTGCTGGTCTTGCTCGTGTACGCGATCGCGGCCATCCGCATCGTGCGGCCCTATGAGAAGGGTATCGTCGAGCGGCTCGGCAAGTACCAGCGCACATTTGATTCAGGGCTGCACTTCATCATCCCCTTCGTCGACAGGATGACGAAGATCGACATGCGAGAAAACGTTGTCGACGTGCCCCCGCAAGAGGTCATCACCAGTGATAACGTCGTGGTGACGGTGGACGCGGTCGTGTATTACGAGGCCACGGACCCCGTGAAACTCATCTACAACGTGGCGGACTTCTACATCGCGGCTACAAAGCTCGCTCAGACGAACCTCCGCAACGTCATCGGTGAGATGCAGCTCGATGAGTCCCTCACCAGCCGAGAGACCATCAACGCTGCTCTCCGCCAGATTCTTGACGACGCCACAGACAAGTGGGGCGTGCGCGTCGTGCGCGTTGAGTTGCAGCGCATCGAGCCGCCCCTCGACGTGACCGAAGCCATGCACCGGCAGATGAAGGCCGAGCGCGAGCGCCGCGCCGTCATTCTGGAAGCTGACGGCAACAAGCAAGCGGCCATCACGCGGGCCGAGGGCTCTCGTGAGGCAGCCATATTGGAGGCCGAAGGCAAAGCGCAGGCCATCCGCGAGGTTGCCGACGCTCAGAAGTTCGAGAAGATCACGCTTGCGCAAGGCGAGGCGGATGCCATCGAGAACGTCTTCGGGGCGATCCACAAAGGCGATCCCACAAACGACCTCATCGCGATCCGCTACCTCGAATCCCTCAAGGCCATCGCCGATGGGGCAGCCAACAAGGTGTTCTTGCCCATGGAAGTGAGTGGCCTTATGGGCTCGCTTGGCGGCATCGCAGAGCTCTTCAAGAAAGATGAAAGCCCCAAGACAGACTGAAGCGGCAGGGCTTGATCCCCTCTCCCACCCTGCCTCTTCCGGTGAACGTCACACTGTCACGAACACATAGCCGTCTCGAACGCTGGTGGCGTAGGTAGCGACATCTGCACCAGGATGGTCGGTAGTGCCATCGCGCACGTCAAAACGCCAACCATGCCACGGGCATACAGCATGATGCCCCTCGAGAAACCCCTGGCCAAGCGGACCAAACGCATGCCGGCACACATTTCCGAGCGCGAAGAACTCGTCGCCGATGCGCGCGAGCGCTATCTCCCGCTTGCCGATGCGCACCGTGCGAAGCGTGCCTGCGGGGAACTCGGCCATGAGCGCTACAGGCACCTCAGCTGGACCCTCAGGCACCTCGACCACTCCATGCAGCTCGCTGCCGTCCTTCACGTCCGTGCGCACGAACAGCCCGCACCAGCACTTCTGCAGCTTGGCGAATTGGTCGGCATAGAACGGGATGCACGGGCACACTATGGTCACGTCCTCTTTGGGATCTCCCGTGCGAACGCGGCAGGGACAAAACACATCACCAGCGGCGTCTAGGATCTCGATCTCTGATGCGAGAACCTCGGCGACGAACTCCTCGTCGTCGTTGAAGCGGTATCCGAGATTGCGCACGAACGGTTCCATGTACGCGCGCAAGTCCTCGGCGGTCGTGTGCTCGGCAAACCGTCTACGAACAGGTCTCCCGCTCACAGATCCAACAGCTCCTTGATGCGCTTCTTGTTGAATCCCACGATCACTTCGTCGCCCACGACGATCACGGGGAATGATGCGCCGCCAGAGATACTCCGCACCTCGGCGATAGCATCGTCCTTCTCCTGACCCTCCAACTGGTCGACTTCCACAAGCTTGTACTCGATTGAGTTGCTATCGAGAAAACGCTTGGTCATCTTGCAGTACGGGCACGTTGAGAGTGCATAGAGTGTGACCTGCATCGGTCCTCCTTAGCCGGTTTCCTGTCCGGCCCTGATGTGGACGGGCCTATCGCTGTGTATTCCACATCATGCGCTGTGTCCAACGCGAGCGTGAGCTGAGCCATGCATGGGCTTGCGGTAGGAGGCGTGCACCTCATGTGGAA
>JAVEVF010000086.1:0-8031 GCA_034005175.1 Coriobacteriia bacterium
GCAGGGACCGAAGCCACAGCCATCCTTCAGCGGCTCGGACGCATATCTTCACCGCACGGCACCACGGTGAAGATCGAAAATGATATCGGCCGGGTGCTGCCGTGAACGACGCCCGCGACACCCATGAGTTCGGACTGCGAGAAGACACCGCGTGTCACGAGGACCGGTCTCCCGCCCGCATCGTGTGCCGTGAACGCGTCCGCATGAACAAGGTGCGCGCTCGTCGAAGGCGGCGTGCCTTGTTCGGTGCGGCACTGGTCGTGATGGGACTCATGGCCGGATGGCGTGCGTTCACACCGAGCGACACCGATTCGCTGAGCGAACACCTCTCCGCACGCACTCGACCATCGGTCTCTCGGGCTGTGGCGCTGCGTCAGATCCCTTCACAGCCGCAGGGTCCGCCCACACCTGTCTTCGCCACCCACCAAACCATGCAGCTACACCTGCCGGTGCCGCTGAACAGCCTCACTGAGATAGCCTTCCATCAGGCCTCCAATCCCTTGGCACTCCCAATGGAATCCCTGCTCCCCGATGCGGATCCCGAAAGCGCCAATGGAAAGAGGGGCACCGGCCGCATCAGCGCTAGGGAAGATGATGAGTCCGATGAGCCCGCCGTCCTCGAAGGCAAGGTCATCCGCATGTGGCGCTCGAATCGCCGAGGCAACCCTGACACAGCGGCCGACGTGGGAGCTCTTCCAGGAACGCCGGTATTCGCCCCAGTGAGCGGAACAGTCATAGAGGTGAAACCCTATGATCTCTACGGAAAGTACGCGGATGTCGAGATTCACATCCGGCCGGAGGGCTGGCCTGAGGCCGACCTCGTCATGATCCACCTCACCGACCCCACCGTACGTGCAGGCGATATCGTAGTTGGCGGGCTTACGCGCATCGCTGCGGTACGGCTGCTCTCGGATCGTGTCCACCACCAGATCGCCGACTACACTCCTGACGGCGGCGACCATACGCACGTCCAGCTCAACCGCATGGAGGAGCTAGTCGCCACCGAGCCTGTCGACGAATCGTAAGCGCCGTGCGTTTCATACGCACCGCGAGAGCATGACAGCCCTTACTCTCCTGCTCGTCGAAGGAATCCGCGAAACCGCCGATCGAACTCGTGACGCACGAGCCGTACACGGCGCCCGCAACCACCGCACTCCACGTCGATATCCATGCCCACCCTCACGACCGTCCACTCGTTGGCCCCGCATGGGTGAGGCTTCTTGAGGCGAACGACGTCTCCGAGCACGACTGGGGTGATAGGGACGGCCATGGGCTCCTCCTCGGCCTGGCTCAGATGCCAACCGCGTGTCGAAACGCGCGCGCCTGGCGGCGGGCCACAGGGATGTGCGTCTCGTCGCGATCCGAGGCCACCACCACATACGCACCATCCGCGCGACGGATCTCGTGAATCATGTTGAGGTTGATGAGATGGCTGCGGTGAACGCGCGTGAACGGCCCACCCGTGAGCTTGTCCTCGATCTCTCCGAGCGTGAAGTCGACGAGGAACTGGTTCTCATATGTATGCGCATAGGTCGACTTGTTTCGTGCCGAGAAGAAGACCACTTCATCGATTGAGAGCAGAATCGTACGGTTGCCCTTGCGCACCGCGATTTTACGAAAGTCACCCTCGGCCACTCCAGAGCGTCCCTTAAGAAGGTTGCGCCTGTTGAGTGCGAGGCTTTCTACACGTGCGGCAAGCTCAAGTGAGCTGAACGGCTTGGCGACGTACTGCTGCACTCCTTGCTTGAAGGCGAGGATCTTGGCGAGGTCGTCGTCTTTGCGGGTGAGCACGATGACGGGGATGTCGGCCGAGGCCGGGTTGCCACGAATCTGAACGAGCACCATCCAACCATCCACCGCAGACATCATGATCTCCAATGTGATGACGTCGATGGACTCATGCTCGACGACTTCGATTGCCTCGAATCCGTCAGCCGCGACAAGCACGCGCATTCCGTCAGCCTCAAGACCGGCCCGCACCATCTCGATTGTCGCCGGGTCGTCATCGACCACCAGGACACTGATGCCGTCGCTCACTGACTTGCACCCGCCCGCTGTCTGGGGAACAACCACTCATCGGCAAGAAGTGCCGCCTGTCGGCGGCCTACTACCGACTATACCCCAACAACGGCCGGCATCACGCGCCGCGGGCACGCTCTGCAAGCCAACAGTCCATGGCGTGCGCAGCCTTCTTGCCGGCCCCCATCGCAAGGATGACGGTAGCTGAGCCAGTGACGATGTCACCACCTGCGAATACACCGGGCAGGTTCGTGGCGCCATCGTCGTCGGCCAGCACGTAGCCGCGACCCGATCGCTCAAGATCGGGCGCAGCCTGTGCGAGCAGGGGGTTGGCGCGCGTACCCACCGCGACGATCACGGTGTCGCACTCAATCTCGAACTCGCTGCCCATCACGCATACGGGCGCGCGCCGGCCACTCTCGTCGGGCTCACCGAGTTCCATGCGCGTAGCGATGAGGCCGGTCACGAAGCCGTCACGTCCCACGACCTCCGAGGGCGAGCACAACATCTTGAACTGCACGCCCTCCTGGCGCGCGTGGTGAACCTCTTCGCGCCGCGCGGGCATCTCGTCTTCGGTGCGCCTGTACACCAAGAACGCCTCCTGAGCCCCGAGGCGCAAAGCCGTGCGTGCCGCATCCATCGCCACGTTTCCGCCACCGATGACTGCCACCTTGCGCCCGCGAATGACAGGAGTGTCATAGTGCGGAAACTCGTATGCATGCATGAGGTTCACACGCGTGAGGAACTCGTTTGCCGAGTACACGCCGTTGAGGTTCTCACCCGGTACGCCGAGAAAGACCGGCAACCCCGCGCCTGAACCGATGAAGACCGCGTCATAGCCTTCGTCGGTCATGAGCTCCTCGAGAGTGTATGTGGCGCCGATGACCGCGTCGGTGACGATCTCCACGCCCATCTCGGTAAGCATGAATATCTCGGCCTCAACGGTGGCCTTTGGCAGTCGGAACTCAGGGATACCGTACGTGAGCACACCGCCGGCCGCATGCAACGACTCGAAGACGGTCACCTCGTGGCCGAACCGCGCAAGCTCCCCTGCGCATGCAAGTCCTGCGGGCCCTGAGCCCACCACCGCGCAGCGATAGCCGGTAGGAGGGGCAACCTCGGGCACGCAGCGCTCCTCAAGCTCACATGCGAGGTCGTAGTCGCCAAGCCAGCGCTCAAGACGCCCGATGGCAACCGGTTCGCCCTTCTTCGCCAGAATGCACGCAATCTCGCACTGCTCCTCTTGCGGGCATACGCGCCCGCATACCGCCGGCAGGGCGTTGCGCTCCTTGAGCACCGCTACGCCCTCGGCATACTCGCCGTCGATCATGTGGCCGATGAACGACTTGATATCGATGTTCACCGGACAGCCAGCGATGCATGTAGCGTTGCGGCACTGAAGGCAGCGCATGGCTTCGGCGCGCGCCATTTCCTCGGTATAGCCCAACCCGACTTCATCGAAGTCGGTGGCGCGCTTAAGCGCATCACGCTCGGGCATGGGGGTGCGTGGTGCACGTGAGGGGCGGTGACGAGGTCGCTCGGCAGCCCCTCCCGGCCCGGTTGGCCCAGCGTCTACTGGTGACATGAGCATCCCCTCGCGTACTCGGCGTCGGCGAGACGCTCCTCCTCGACATACACGCGTTGGCGGCTCATGAGCTCCTCGAAATCGACCTCCCAGCCGTCGAAGTCCGGCCCATCCACGCAACCGAACTTCGTCACGCCGCCCACGCTGACACGGCAGGCGCCGCACATCCCGGTGCCGTCCACCATGATGGGGTTGAGCGAGACTGTGCACGGAACGCCATGGTCTTTCGCGGTGGCGGCACAGAATTTCATCATGATGGCTGGTCCGATAGCCATGGCGTGATCGATCTCGCCGCTCTCCGCGAGACGCTTCAGCGGCGCCGTCACAAGCCCCTTCTCTCCTGCTGAGCCATCATCTGTCACGATCAGCAGCTCTCTGAGCGGCAGCGCTTCGAACTCCTCGCGCAAGATGAGGAGATCGGCGGTGCGTGCGCCGAGAACGACCGTCACCTCGTTTCCAGCTGCAAGCATCGCCTGCGCGACTGGGTATGCGACCGCTGCTCCTACCCCGCCACCGACAACCGTCACGCGTCCGAGGTCGCTCACGTGCGTGGGCACGCCGAGCGGTCCTGCGACGTCTGCGAGCGAGTCGCCCACCTCAAGATGGGTGAGCTCGTGCGTGGTCTTGCCGACCTGCATGAAGATGAAGCGTATCCAGCCCTCCTCACCAGACCAGTCCGAGAACGTGAAGGGCACGCGCTCTCCGCGCTCGGTCGTGCGCAGTATGAAGAACTGTCCCGCGCGGGTCTTCCGGGCCACCCTCGGGGCTTGCACCCCCATCTCGAACACCGACTCAGAAAGCTGGCGCTTGTGTACGATTTCGAACATCGATCCTCCAGACACGCCGCCGGCTGTGGCTCCATATCGCACAAGTATACTAATCCTCGACCGTCCGTCACCGCGCCGGGGAGGCTTCGTGCTATACGCCGCACGTCCAGCCCGCTCACTGCTCGCCCTCGGGCTTGCCGCTTCGCTGATGCTAGACGGTTGCACCGTCAGGGATGAGCCTGTTCGTGACAGCCGAGAAGCGCTCGGCACAGTGGTTGCCATCACCGCCTATGGCGCGAACACCGATGCGGTACAAGCAGCAGCCAACGAAGCATATGCAGCCATGGGAGCGGTTGAAGCCGAGCTAGATGCGCATGATCCCGACTCAGCCATCGGCCGAGTGAACGCCACGAGCGCCCCAGAGCTCGAACCACTGCCCCCGTATGCCGAGACCGTATTGGATGCGATATGCGCACTGGAGGTGCGTGAGTGGTTCTCGCCACAGCTGTGGGCGGCAAGCGAGTCGTGGGCCTTCGAAACCACGGGGCACGTGCCCACCGATGGCGAGCTCACCGCAGCCCTCGCCGACCCGCGTTACGACTTCGGGGGCGCCGAGAAGGGCGTCGCACTCGATGAGGCGGCGAAAGCTCTGCGCGCAAGCGGGGCGGTAGATGGTGCGCTCATCTCCTCAGGCAGCACGACGCTTGCGTTCGGAACAAAGCCCGCCGAGGTGCCGTGGCGCATCGGCGTGGAAGACCCGCGAAGCCCCGACGCCATCATCGCCACCGTGGAAGCCGACGGCGACCTGGCGGTCTCGACTTCCGGCGACTACCAACGGTACTTTAAGCGCGGCGGCGTGCGTTATCACCATATCCTCGACCCTGCTACAGGCCGGCCGGCGCGTGGGTTGCGTTCGCTCACCGTCATCGGCGACATAACGGGGCTGGAGTCAGACATCCTTTCCACGGCCCTCTTCGTGGCTGGGCCGGATGCCGCTACTGCCTACGCGCGCGAGCACGACTTGGGCTTGGTGCTTGTCGACGACGAAGGCCGGACACATATCGTGCCCGGCCCTGAAGACGCAACGTGGCAAGTCATATCTGAGTGACGCAGCAGACTACTCGCCCATGAACCCCTTCACGAGGCCATAGACTACGGGCACCTCGTAGTACTGACCCTGAAACGCCTTGACCGCGCAGATGATCTCAAAGACAAAGAGCACGACTCCTACCAACCATCCGATGACAGGAATCATCCAGACCACCCACGACACGATGCCGATAGCCAGTGCCTGGAATGCATGGAACTTCACGAACTGCTCATCCTTGTAGGGTTCGATGAGGATGGCTATGAGTGCCACCACCCAGAACAGATAACCGACCCCAGCGAGGATCTTGCTCGTGTCACTTGCAGGCCCGGGCCGCCCGCTCGGGGCAGACGGGGCAGCAGGTGGGGCTGGAGGCGGCGGTGCGGGGGGCGCGCCTGAAGGCTCTGTGTATCCGGTGTTCTCGCCCATGTCGAGTCCCTTCTCTTTCATGGCGTAGACCCGAAGGCCCCATTCAGGTTTGAATATACCCTTCGGCGCTGCTAACATTGACGAGGAATGCGCCTTCCGGGGCGAACTGCCGATATACATTAGAGAACCGCCCACCGGAGGTATCACACCATGCATCGCAGCCGCGCGTATCTCCTGTCCGCTCTCATCGCGGTGTTCCTGCTCTCCTCGGTATCGATTGCCCCTGGTGCCACCCGTTCCGAGGTCGATGCCTCTCTCAAGCGTGCCGCGCAAGCTCGCGAGGCCGCCAAGAAAGCGGAGACTCAGGCCGCCCAGCTACGTGACGAAGCCGAGGCGCTAGACTCCACTATTCGTGAGATCAACGACCAGGTCCGCGGCCTCGATTCGCAGGTCACCGAGGCCACTGCGCGCACGCAGCGGTTGCTTGCCGATGTCCGCGACCTGGAAGCCAAGGTCGCCGGCAAGGAAGCGGAGATCGCCGAGACTCAGGCAGAATACGACTTCCAGCAGACACTCCTCAACGAGCGCATGACCGCCTCGTACAAGCAGGGCAAGCTCTTCTACCTGGACTTGCTGTTCGACTCCAAGACGATCAACGACCTCATCGCGCGCACCTCGCTCGTTCAGCGCGTCATCGCTGCCGACAACGACGTGGCTGCGCAGCTCATCGACACCGGCAAGAGACTCCAAACGGCGCATGCCGAGCTCGAACGCACGCTCGCGACGGCCGCCGCGAAACGTGCCGAAGCAGCAGCTGTGGAGAAGAACCTGCGCTCAGCGCGCTCCCAGCGCCAGTCGGCACTCAACAACCAGAAGGCGGCGCAAGCGCAGAAGACAGCGCTCATGCAGGAAAGCGAGGCCGATGCCAAGCGCTGGAAGGAACAGGCCGCCGAAGAAGAGGCGGCGGCACGAAAGCTGGAGGCCGAGCTGCGGGCCGTTGCCTCGGCAGGTTCAGGCCAGTACCACGGCGGTGTCATGGCATGGCCTGTTCCCGGCGGCTCGATCACCTCCGGATATGGCTATCGCACGCATCCCGTCTTCAAACAGAAGAAGTTCCACCACGGAATCGATATCAGCCGAGGAGGAGGCACCATCCTCGCCGCCGGAGATGGAAAGGTCGTTGGCGCAAGCTACGGTTGGAACAGCGGGTACGGCAACAAGATCATGATCGACCACGGTGACGGGTTGACAACGGTGTACGCTCACATCCTCGCCGGCGGAATCAAGATCTCAACCGGACAGACCGTCACGAAAGGCCAGCCCATCGCGCTCGTGGGATCGACCGGGTACTCGACGGGGCCACACCTTCACTTCGAGGTACGCGTGAACGGCGCGTCGACAAACCCCGTTCCATACGTGCGCTAGACTCCGCGACGCGTGCCACCGCGACCGTGTTTGCGCTCGCCAGAACAGCGGTCATCCTGAACGACGCAGCACGCCCGCCGCTACGTCACTACTCTTTGGTGTTGAACTCGTTCATCGCCGAGTCCACCCCGTGCTCGATGATGTGCCTGACCGCCTTTTCGGCAAGCAAGACCGCGGTTCCGAGAGTCTCGGCGGCCGGTCGACTCATGGGCTCAAGCACATAGTCTGCGGGATCCTGGCGCCCCGGAGGGCGGCCCACGCCCACGCGCACGCGCACATACTCGCCACTACCAAGCCGCTCGTGCAAGGAGCGCAGCCCGTTATGGCCCCCATGGCCGCCTCCTGATTTCACGCGCACGACGCCTTCAGGCAGGTCGATGTCGTCGTGCACAACCAGAAGACGGCCGAGCGGGATCTCGTAGTGCTCGACGAGCCGGCTGATCGCATTGCCCGAGACGTTCATGAACGCCTGTGGCTTGACGAGAACGACTTCAGCGCCGTCGCAGCGCACAGCGGACGTGCGGGCGCCCGCCTCGTCTTTCCAGTACGACGCGCGAAGGTCGTCCGCCAGGTGGTCGATGACCATGAAGCCCGCGTTGTGGCGCGTGGCTTCGTAGCGCGGGCCGGGATTGCCCAGGCCCGCCACCATATATGCCATCCGCGCCTAGTCCTCCTCGGCGGTCTCCTCGCCGATGACCTCGGGCTCCGCGCCTTCCTCGGTCGCCGCGAGTTCCTCGTCGGTGGGCTCTGCTGGAGGAGCGGTGAGTGAACACTCGACG
>JAVEVF010000005.1:0-38223 GCA_034005175.1 Coriobacteriia bacterium
CAACATCCTGGACCCCACCGACCCAGAGGTGCTGGCATCCATCGACATCACCCGCCACAACGCCAAGGCGTCAACGCGCCCGCTGGCGCTGTCCCGGTGCGATGCCTGTGATAAGGTACTCGAAGACACCGAGAAGGCCATCCGGGGCTACGCCAGTGGCGAGAAACTGGGTCTGTGCCGTAAGTGTGCCTCGTATGTGAACACCAGGGAGGCGATTGACGCCGCCGAGAAGGCAGGCCACACGGTACACAGTCCGGTCATCAACGCCCCCAGCGGTGACTACTACCCTCCGATGGAGGAGGATGAGTATGCGTAGCTTCATCGAGTCCTTCCTGCGTGGCAGTGGGCCGGACGTGGCACTGGGGCTGGTTGCCCTCGCTATCGCCTGGGTCATGGTGCCCATGCTGCTGACCACCCTGTTGCTGATCGTGGTTGGCTGTGTTACAATAGTAGTGTTGCTTGTGGTTGCAATGATGCTCGGCCACAAGCTCATCAACCTGTTCCAGTGGCTTCAGGAGAACACCTGATGTACGATCTTTCCTCCATCATCAACCGCAACCGTGCTGCTGCATGTGCGGGTGTCCCTGTCAAGGGTGTCGGTGCCGAGGGCATCAAGCCCAAGCCCGTCAACGTGATCCGCCTGTCCGATGGCGTCATCATCGAGACGTGTGACTCTGCCTTCATCGCCTGCTCGAAGTATCGGCAGGAGCAGAAGGCTGGGCTGGTCAGCGTCGAGGACGCCGAGTAGACCAGGGCTTGACAATCCACCAAACACTGCTACAATACATATTCAATATATAAATATCAATATGTTTATTGTTTATTGTTTGTTGTATGTTTGTTTATATGTTTGTTTATTTATATATATATGCAGTGTAACAGTTACACGGAGGTAGCATGGAAACCTGGAAGCCTGTGGTGGGGTGGGAGGGGCTGTATGAAGTGAGTGACCAAGGGCAGGTAAGATCACGACGCGGTGTACGGAAGACATCCCGGATGCCCAACGGCTACGAGCGTCTCACCCTACGCCGAAGTGGTAAACCTCACGTGACAGGGCTGGTCCACCGCCTCGTGGCAGAGGCATTCATCCCCAGATCGGCACCAGACCTGGAGGTCAATCACAAGAACAACGTGCGGCACGATAACCGAGCCACCAATCTGGAGTGGGTGACACGGAAGCAAAACAATTTGCACGCCTGGAAGCAGGGCCGGCTCTACCAGCAGAAAGTGACACCAGACAAGCTGGAACAGATCATTCATCTGTACACAGTCGTGGGCCTCACGCAGAAGGATGTCGCAATCCAACTGGGTATCTCCCAGTCCCTAGTCTCTCACCTCTTGCGCTCACGAGCAGGTATCTATCATGGGTAACCTGCTCCGCATGGGGCCGTGCTCGGTGTGTGGCAGCAGGGATGCCTTGGCGCACTACGATGACGGGAGCACCTATTGCTTCTCTGGGAAGCACAGGGGCAGGCGGGATACCCAACCCAACCGAAGCTTCGAACAAGAGGAACTGACAGGTATGATTGAGTTCAAAGATGTGGCCCGCCTTCCGATCCGTGACCTCCCACTGAGGCGGATCGACAAGGCAACGGCTACGCTGTACGGTGTTCGCTGCGAGGTGGACCCTGAGACGGGGCAGCCGACCGGCTACTACTTCCCACTCCACCGTGACGGTGCGTGCGTGGGCTACCAGTGGAAGGCAGCGAAGAAGCCGGGTGAGCGGGGCAAGGGTGACACCAGCCGAGTGTATTCCGACCCCGTACGCAAGACGACGGGCTGCCTGCCCTTCGGTGGGCACCTGTCCCCGCCGGGTAGCGGGCGCATGGTCATCGTCACCGAGGGTGCCGAGGACTGCATGGCTGCCACCCAGATGCTCAGGGAGAAGGGCAGGAAGTACCGTGTCGTCTCCACCTTGGGCACCGATGGCTGGAAGCGCACGCTCGAATACTTTGAGTCGTTCGAGAAGGTGGCCATTGCCTTTGACCAGGATGAGGCGGGGCGTGAGGCTGCGAAGAAGTTCGCTGCTGCCCTGACACCGGGCAAGGCGGTGCTGGTGCAGTGGCCGGAGAAGTACAACGATCCGAACGCACTGCTCAGCAACCGCAACGGTGCTGACCTGTTCCTCGACGGCGTGAACAACGCCAAGGCACCGGAGCAGGGCGGCATCATCTACGGTGAGGCGGCGTGGTCGGTCATCCAGAACTACAGTGAGCCGGAGTACATCCCGTATCCGCCCGAGTTCGAGGTGCTGAACGAGAAGCTGAAGGGCATGCGCCGTGGTGAGATTAGCTTGTGGACATCGGGCACTGGCTGCGGCAAGTCAGCGTTCATGCGCCGCATCAAGCAGCACGTGATCCAGAACACCACGTGGCGACTGGGTGACGTGGAACTGGAGGAGTCGAAGGAGAAGACTATCCGTGCGATCCTTCAGTACCAGGGTCGCAAGCGCCTGAAGGACATGACGCCGGAGGAGAAGCGCGCAGCGTGGGCTGCAACCTACGGCACCAACCGCCTGTTCACGGTGGACCGTCGTTCCCGCCTGAGCAAGGGTACCTCGCTGCTGTCGCAGATGAAGCACCTGCACTACGGGTACGGGTGTGACATCATTATGCTCGACCACATCACTCTGGCCCAGGACGAAATGGGTGAGGGTAAGGAAGGGCTGGCTGCGCAGGACAAGATGATGGCGGACCTGCTGGAACTGGTGGAGTCCACCGGCCTGCACATCGCACTCATCAGCCACCTTCGCAAGAGTGGTGCCGGCGGCAAGTCGTTCGAGGAAGGGGCCATGCCCTCACTCGATGACCTGAAGGGCAGCGGCTCGGTGAAGCAGATCGCGTTCGACATCATCGCACTCGGTCGCAACCTCCAGCATGCGGACCCCTACTTCCAGAACGTGACGAACATGCGCGTGCTGAAGAACCGGGAGGATGGCAACGTCGGTGATGCCGACCGCCTGTTCTACGACAAAGCCACCTACGGGTTCGACAAGGCACGTGAAGACAATGGCAACGGAGGCGACGACGATGGCGCAGAGCGCGAGTTCTGAGATCAACCACCGCATGGCGGAGTACAGCTACAGTATCCAGCCCGTGTGGGTGCAGGGTGAGGTGCGTTTCATCGTCACCGAACTGCACATGCCGCTGGTGCAGGGGCAGATGCGGAACGATCCGAGGCAGACGACGCAGATCAACGGCATCACCAGTGAGTCACAAGCCCAGGATTGCCTCGCCAAGCTGAAGGCCAACCGTCGGCGTTACATCGAGATGTATCTGAAGTATGGAGGGCTGGTACTTTGAGCACTAATATCCCGCCGCCACGTAGCGGCATCAGCTACAACCGGGCTGAGGCACAGGTCTTCATCGACGCAGGTATTTGGATGACGGGTGGTGGGTATACCTACCGTAACAACAGCATCTATGGGCAGTATCTTGCTGACGGTGACTATCCCGTCAACATCCGGGCGTGTAACGCCATCAATCTGGCTAAGAAAGATGGGTACTACCCACCCGAGGCGTGGTACATTGCAGAGGAGAACTTCTATGACCTTTAAACCGATGCTTGCCGAGACATGTGAGGACATCGAGTTGTTGCAGTACCCGGTCATCGCATCACCCAAGCTGGACGGCATCCGCTGTCTGATCGTTGACGGGGTGGCCGTCTCCCGAACACTCAAGCCCATCCGCAACACTGCGGTGCAGGCATGGGTCAAGGCGAACGCCAACCTACTCAACGGCCTCGACGGTGAGTTGATCTCGGGTGACCACGATGCGACGGTGTTCCAGCGCACGACATCGGTCGTGATGTCCGCCGATGGCGGGCCGGAGTTCACCTTCTGGGTGTTCGACATCTGGTCGTGTGCCTTCGGGTACAAGGCCCGCATCGCTGCGCTCAAGGAACTGACGGAGGGTGTCAGCAACATTAAGTTGGTGCCGACACGCACGTGCCGCACGCCGGACGAACTGCGTTCCTTCGAGGAGGCGTGCCTCGCACGTGGCTTCGAGGGTGTGATGGTGCGCCGGCCTGACGGGGTGTACAAGAACGGGCGCAGCACGTTGAAGGAGGCGCTGCTGCTGAAGATCAAACGGTTCACCGACGCCGAGGCCACGGTCATCGGGTGGGGTGAGCGTATGCACAACGAGAACCCGGAGGAACGCGATGCTACCGGAAAGATGGATCGCTCCACTCACCGTGACGGGCTTCGTCCTGCTGGCGATCTGGGCTACCTGCTCGTCCGAGCCGAGGACGGGACTTGCTTCAAGATTGGCAGTGGTTTCACTGCTGCTCAGCGAGTTGAACTTTGGAAGGTGAAGGACAGCTTGATGAACCAGCTCGTGAAGTACAAGTTTTTCGAACAGGGCATGAAGGATGCTCCGAGGTTCCCTGTGTTCTTGGGACTGAGGGACAGGGATGATGTGTAACATGGAGGACTATCACGAGTGCAGACTGAAGACCCCGGACGGAACTGTCGCCACCTTCGGGTGGAGCACGACAGACTACGTGGCCTGCATGACGCAGCTCCGTCGATGGTCGAAGCGTCGCTCGGACGACAAGTTCCGGGCCGAGCTGCCCGAGGCGCTGCATGCTATGTGTGCGCTGGCTCACAACGAGGCCAGCCACAGGCTGTCAGGTTGTCTGCTCAGCGACGTGGGTGCCATCCATGAAGCTGTCCACTACCTGCACCTCACCGATGAGCCGCTGGTTACACGGCGGCGTGTGCAGGCTGCCGTCACCCATTTCCTCAACAAGCTGGAGGCTGAACGCTAATGATTGAACACCCGAAGTACCCGAAGATTCCCCGATTTGAGAAGTTGGTCTGGTCCATCACCGAGAAGATTGACGGCACCAATGGCATCGTGCACATCGTGCCTTGCCTACCGGACGGCACCCGTGACGGCGTATACCTACGGGACGCCGGCTGCGTCTCCATCGTCGGCGGCCCCACTGAGGGCGAAGACTTTGCCGTCTTCGCCGGCAGCCGTGCGCGATGGCTCCAGCCGGGCAAGCAGACGGACAACTACGGCTTCGCCCAGTGGGTAGTGGACAACGCCGCCGAGCTGGTGTCCCTGCTTGGGCCGGGTACACACTATGGAGAATGGTGGGGCGCTGGCATCCAGCGCCGCTACGACCAGCAGGAGAAGCGGTTTAGTCTGTTCGCACCGTGGCGCTACCCGCACATCCCGGAGGCACGTGACCACGACGCTGGCGGCTGCATCGTGAGCAAGGTGCCGCTCCTCGACATCGGCAGTGACCTGGTCCGCCTGGACACAGCAGTGAAGCTGTGGACTGCCCTCCTCCTTCGTGACGGCAGCATCGCCGCACCGGGCTACCCGAACCCCGAGGGACTGGTAGTCACCATCGGCGACAAGAACCACAAGGTCATCATCAACGCTGGAGACAAGTCGCTGTCACGGGATGGTGCGTGATGGGCAGCTTCCTGCTTGTGGGCCTCATCTTCGGCGTGGTATACTGGGTGGTACACAAGGGAGGTGATGACGACTTCCCCGATATCGGAGGTGTAGTATGATTAACATCCAGATTCACGGGGTCATCCGAGTGACCTGGACACCACCCAAGGACCGGGCCAACCCCAACGAACCGAAGGTCCTCGTGGTCGAGACATTGACGGGGACTCAGGAGATCACACTGTTCCTGGCTCGACCCGAGCGGGCACCGGAGAAGCCGGCCGAACCATCGGCTTGAATGAATTGTTAGCCGCAAGGCTACGGAGGAACGATGAAAAAGAACTACGTGGTTACTTACCACGCTACCTGCACGGTTGTTGTCTGCGGTGCTGAATCTGAAGACGATGCGTTTGAGATTGCGGAGGATGAAGCGCGCTTCGGCGATTGCGAAATAGTCGATGTGACGCTGTATGAAGTCACCGACAAGCGAGAGCTAGAAAGGGAAATCAGGCACGCAAACCGCGTGGCGCGAGATGACACCTAAAACCTGAATTAAGCCGCGCCGAAGGCGTCGGCTGCCTGATGTAACTGTTACACGGAGGCAATATGAAGCGTGCTAAGTTCGACGTTGAGACCAATGGGCTACTCGGGTCGGTGACTAAGGCCCACGTGCTGTGCGTCAAGGTTGGCAACGAGAAGCGCAAGTGGACGGGTGATGACATCCCGAAGGGGCTGAAGTTCCTGGACACGTGCGACCAGATCGTCGCCCATAATGCCATCGGGTTCGATCTCATGGCACTGTGGATGCTCTACCGATGGGTGCCAAAGGCGGAAGTGGTGGATACCCTCACCCTGTCCTGCCTCGTGCATCCCGACATCTTCGGTGGGCACAGCCTGGATGAGTGGGGCAAGCGGCTCGGGGAGCCGAAGCTAGACTATAAGCAGGCGTACATCGACTGGCGCAAGGCCGATGACGCAGCCTACAAGTACAGCGACGGCGACGAGTGGGTCGAGTGCAACCCCGTGATGGAGGACTACTGCGAGCAGGATGTCGAGGTTCTCGACAAGCTCGACCGTGCCCTCCAGGCGGACATGAAGGGGTGGGACCGGTCTGCTGCTGCTGCGAAGATGGAGCACCAGTTTGCCAAGGACTTCGCACGTCAGGCATGGCGTGGTGTGTACATCGACAAGCCCCACACCGAGAAGCTGCTGGCCGATATTGAGGCGCAAATGTCCTCCATTGAGAGTACAGTTGAGCCACTGCTACCCACCCGTGAAGGCACCAAGGGTGAACTGAAGTCGGCACGGCCACCGAAGCTGTGCTTCAAGAAGGACGGGCAGCCCACCGCTGCCACCACCAACTGGTTCGACAAGCTGGAGCAGACGGACAACGGTGGGTGGCAGGGATATAAGTTTGGCCAGTGGCACCGCCTGCCAACGCCGATGGAGGAAGATGGAACGGAGCGCAAGCCACTCATCACCCAGTTCCCCATGACGCTGAAGGATCAGGCCGACCTGAAGTCGTGGCTGATGAGGGGTGGTCCGACAAAGGCAGCCATAGAACACTATGACAAGGTTGAGTGGAGAGATTGATGCCTGCACCAAGGAAATACCATACAGAGGAACAGCGACGTGCTGCTATCCTTGAGTCGCAACGTAAATATCGAGAGTCTGAGAAAGGCAGAGAGGCCCGGCGTCAGCGTCACCGGACAAGGATCATAGAGGAACCCACCTACCGCGCCCACCGTAGTCTGGCTGCGTCAAAGTACCGGCTGACAGACGCAGGCAAAGCTTCAGTCAAGCGGTATCGAGCCTCCCATCCCGCATATCGTTTGCTGTGCGCGGCGCGCAAAAGGGCGAAGCGCTTAGACCTACCATGCACTATTGGTCTGGAGCACATTTCGGTCCCAACAGTGTGCCCGGTCTTGGGCATAGTTCTACGGCTTCAGCCGGATGGTGTCGCCCACGATGACAGTCCGAGTTTAGATCGGATCGTACCTGCTCGGGGCTACGTTCCAGGGAATATACGGGTTATCAGTCGCCGGGCAAATGCGATAAAGTATAATGCTACTGCTGATGAACTCCGTCGTGTTTTGCAATATGTGGAGGCCGCATCATGCCGTGGGTAGGTATTAAAAATGGAAAAGAGGTTGAGCTAGACCACGATGAATTATGGTCGTGGCGTCCGACCATGTGGTCGTACAAGAAGGCACCCGACAAGAACGGGAAGCTGCGCATCGTGCGAGGCGACGACGGTCAGCCTGTGCCATCGCAGCCCAAGTTCCACGACAAGGGTGAACTGTGCAAGAACCTGGAGGAGATCAACTCTGAGTTCGAGCACGTCAAGCTGGTGGTGCAGTGGGTTGTGCTGCGCCACCGTCGAGGCTTCGCCGCTGGTGTGCTGGAGAACCTGCGCCCCGATGGTACGGTCCCCGCTACGGGCATGGCCCTGGGTACACCGACCACCCGCGTGACGCACAGCGTCGTAGCCAACGTGCCCAAGGCGGACCCGAAGGTCTTCCTTGGCAAGGAGTGTCGCCAGATATTCCGAGCGCGCCCTGGCCGAGTATTCGTCGGCGTGGACGCTGCGGGCCTGGAGCTTCGTTGCTTGGCACACTACGCCAACAGCCCCGAGCTAGTCCAACTCGTCCTGGCGGACAAGGACAAGGGTGAACTGGACATTCACACGGTGCTGGCCCAGGGCTACGCCGAGGCATGGCCCACAGTCACCCGCAACAGCGGCAAGAACATCACATATGGTCTACTGTACGGAGGCAGTGACAAGAAGATCGGACAGACAGCGGGCGCACCAGACAGCAAGGCTGAGGCCGTGGGTGCTGCGTGTCGTGCAGTGTTCCTGTCCAAGCTGCCGGGTATGGACAACCTGATGAAGAAGATCGAGGCTGCGGCCAGGGTCGGATACATCAAGGCCATCGACGGTCGTCGCATCAACATCCGCATGAAGCATGCCACCCTGAACATGCTGTTGCAGTCGTGCGGTTCCATCCTCGTGAAGTGGGCACAGTGCTACATGAACGCGAAGATCAGGGAGCAGCGCCTCGACGCATGGCAAGTTGTATCATACCATGACGAGGTACAACTTGATGCTCACCCGGCACACGCCGAGCGTGCAGGTAAGCTGTTCATTGAGGGGCTACAGTGGGCTGGTAAGAGATTCGGCTTCCGCTGTCCGCTCGATGGTGAAGTTAAGGTCGGCCTCACCTGGGCTGACACCCATTGATACAACCAGGAGAAGTGACGTGGCAAAAGCAGTGAAGCGTAGCACCAATCGTACCCGTGTGGCCGTGGGCCTGAAGGCATCCACCATCCGCCGCCTCATCCGCTCGGGCTACACCATCGGCCAGATCGCCGAGCAGTACGGCACCACCCGCATGACCCTCTACCGTCGCTTCGGTGACGAGATTCGTGGGCTGTCGGGTCACGGTGCTCGTCGCAAGGTTGACACCCTGTGGTGATGGGGTTATAATACTTCTATAAACAATCAAACAAACAATCAAACAACCAATCAACCAATCAACCAACCAATCAAACAATCAAACAATCAAACAATCAAACAAACAAACAACCAATTAAACAATCAACCAGGAGTAGATATGAGCGATTCGATCAAAGGTGTTCTGGAAGCAGTGAAGTGTGTCGAGGGTGCAGATCACCCGAAGTACGGCATCAGCTACCAGATCAGCCTGAAGGTGGATGGTGAGTGGTACGGTGGTTTCACCAAGAAGGACGCCGATGACTTGGGCCTGGAGAAGGGCCGTGTCGTCAGCTTCAACACCATCCAGAAGGGTAAGTATGTCAACTTCGATCCGAAGTCTCTGGTGGTCAGTAAGACCGCCGAAGCTCCGGCCTCGTCGGGCAAGGCGTCGGGTGGCAAGTCGGGCAGCTACAGCGGCGGCAACAACGCCGGCATCAAGGTCGGCCACGCCATCAACAACGCCGTTGCACTGGTCGCCGCTGGCAAGGTGCCGGTTGAGGGCAGCCTGCTGCGCACGCTCCACGCCACAGCGGTGCAGATCATCGCCCTGTCGGTGAAGCTGGAGAGTCAGTTCGACGCCATCGTGGGGAAGGCGGGCGAGGTGTACGACAAGAACACCACGGAAAACTCCGCTGCCGAGGCACCGCCTACCCAGGCTTCAAGCGGCAGGAAGGCTACGACCAAGTCGAAGGCGGGCAAGAAGCCTGCGCCCCCGCCACCCGAGCCCGAGCCGGAGCCGGAAGACGATGACGACGCCCCGCCGGTGCAGGAGCCGGAGAGCGAGCCGGACTTCGATGATGACATCCCGTTCTGAGTCAAGCCAGACCTGCACCAATAGGGGCGCAGGCACTGCCCGGTAGCGCCGGGTATGGAGGGCGGGACTGGATTAAACCAGTATCCCGCCCTGCCTTTCTACACAGGAGGACGTAACGATCATGCAGAATGCGATCAAATACGTACAGCAACATGGGGCGTAGGCTACTGGTGGATGCCGACGTACTCGTCTACGAGTCCGCCTTCTCTGCACAAAAGACGGTGTACGAGTACCAGGGCCGGGAGTTCCCCGATGCGAAGCAGGCGGAAGCCTACTGCAAGGAGAACAACCTGGACTATCGCGCCCTCCGCAAGGACGGCCAGATCACCAGCCGAGTGGAGGCACTGCCGGAGTCTGTTGCACGCAACTGCTTCAACATGAAGCTGAACAACATCCTGGAAGTAGCGGGGTCCACGGACTACCTGCTTCTCCTCTCGGGTGATGGCAACTTCCGTGACGAGGCGGCGGTGACGAAGGGCTACAAGGCCAACCGCGCCAGTGTGCCGAAGCCGGAACACTACCTGTTCTGCCGCGCACTGATCCTGAACAACAAGCACAGCGAGATCACGGTGGGTGTCGAGGCCGACGATGCGATGGGCATGTACATGGCAGACGATCCGTCGTCCGTCATCTGCTCCATCGACAAGGACTTGATGCAGATTCCGGGCCGGCATTACAACTGGGGCAAGGGCATCAAGTTCAAGGTGCCACCGGCAGATGGCCTATACTGGTTCCACCGTCAGCTACTCACTGGCGACGCGACCGACAACATCCCCGGCATCCCTGGCCTGGGTGAGAAGAAGGCCGAGGCGCTGCTCGAAGGCACCCGCAACGATCCGCAGGCCGGCTTCAAGGTCGTGCTGGAGGAGTACAACAAGGGGCCGTTCAAGTTCCGGGACGGAAGCATCACCAAGGGCACACCCACCGAGTACCTGAACGAGCAGGGCATCCTCCTCTGGATGATGCGGCGACCGAAGGAGCGGTGGAACATCGACTACTACGTGACGGAGTACCTCAATGGCTGAAACCAAGACACGAGACGGTGGCGAACCAACGGCAGCGGAGCGCAAGGCACTGCGCGCCGCCGACATCAGCGTAGCGCAGAGTTTGGCGCTGTGCAACCAGCAGGAGGCGCTGGAGCACAAGGCCCAGACCGAACTGCTGGAGCTACAATTGGAGCGTGAGCGTCGGAAGGATGAGTTCGACCTGAGTCAGGACTACCACTTCGGCCACGTGGTGTTCGCCACGCCGGTCGATGATGACACGGCCCTGGCTCTGGCCAGCACGCTGCGGCGGGTGGCCCGCATGCGCCCGAACCAGCCTGTGGTCATCGACCTGACAACGCCGGGTGGTAGCATCACCCACGGCTTCGCGGCCTACGATGAAATCCTGCGCCTGCGTGGCGAGGGCATCAAGGTCACGATCCGTGTCCGTGGTGAGGCGGCGAGCATGGGAGCCATCCTACTCCAGGCTGCGGATGTGCGTGAGTGTGGACCCAACAGCCGCATCATGTTGCACCGTGCCGCCTTCGGTGTGGTCGGCTCCACTCACGAGGTGGAGGACAGCCTGGATGAGGCGCGTGCCATGGAGGCGAACATCTACCGCCTGCTCGGTGAGCGCACGAACCAGACCGCCGCGTGGTGGAAGAAAAGGCTGGCGCAGCGCAAGGATGTGTGGTTCAGCGCGGAGGAGGCGCTGAAGGTGGGGCTCATTGATGAAATCCGTTAAGGCAGCCAAGCCCAAGCGTATCCTGGTGCCTCGCACCCGAAATGCCGGGACGTTCACTGAGGCTCAGTTCCGGGGCTGGATTCGTTCCAGTCTCCGGCGCATGTCTCAGAGATGGAAGCCTATCTACCAGACGTACAACAAGTCCAAGCGACCTGCCACTGCCGCTGATAGTGCGAAGTGGGGCAACCGGATCAAGTATGTCTACCAGTGCGAGCAGTGTCGGGAGTGGTTCCCGAAGAAGCTGGTGGAGGTGGATCACATCGTCCCCTGCGGTAGCCTCACCGACATCGAGAAGGATGCCGGCCCCTTCATACTACGCATGCTGTGCGAGATAGACGGACTGCGTCTTCTCTGCGAACCATGTCATCAAGTCATCACCCAGGAGCAACGTAATGTTCAAGCGTAACATCACCATCGACAAGGCCCTCGTTCGTGTCAACTCGGCGCTCGGCCAGTTGGACGAGGCCATCAACTACCACGAGACTGAAGCCCAGAAGTACGTGGACAAGGCCCAGGCCCTGCGCAGCGAGGCGGACGCCGCCGAGTGCAGTATCGTGGCCCACACCGACCGTGCCAAGCGCGCCGCTCGCATCAAGCTACGCTTCGCCGACCTCCTGTCGTAACACAACGACGAGCATTGTCCCGCCCTTCGGGGCGGGTCTTCTTTCTCCTACAATGGAACACAACATGAGCAAGCTCGGCAAGAAGATTCTCGTCATCCCGGACGCGCACGCTCGGCCGGACATGAACAACAGCCGGTTCGATGCACTTGGCAACTTCATCGTGGATAAGCGGCCCGATGTCGTCGTCAGCATTGGGGACTGGGCTGACATGGCATCCCTGTGCAGCTACGACAAGGGCACCAAGCACGCCGAAGGTCGCCGCTACCAGGACGACATCGTTGCCAGCCAGGATGCCCTGGCCCGCACCATGTCCCGGGTCAACGCAGGCTATCGGAAGTGCCGGCGCAAGAAGCCGGAGTTCCACATCACGCTCGGCAACCACGAGAACCGCATCAACCGTGCCGCCAACGGGTCGCCGGAACTATTCGGCAAGCTGAGCATCGACGACCTCCGCTTCAAGGAAGCCGGGTGGACGGTACACGAGTTCCTGAAGCCGCTGAACGTGGCCGGCATCTGCTTCCAGCACTACTTCACCAGTGGCGTCATGGGCAAGCCCATCGGCGGCGTGAACCACGCCCGCACCCTGGTGCTGAAGAACTACCAGTCGTCGGTGTGTGGTCACAGTCACGCTCGTGACTTCTGGGAGGACGTGCGTGCGGACGGCAAGAGGATTCAGGGCTTAGTCGTCGGCTGCTATGACGAGGGTGACCACCACTACACCACCGAACAGCGTCGCTGGTGGTCGGGTCTGGTCATGCTGCACGAGGCATACGACGGTGAGTTCGAGCCGGCGTTCTACTCGATGGATTATGTCCGATCAAAGTATCTGTAAGAATTGTGGCGTAGCTCAACCCTTGGTTGAGTTCCGTATGCACACGTACACACCGACGAGGAGTTGGAGCAATATGTACAGTACCGGATCAACGAAGCCGCTGCGCATCGCTGAGTATGCGCGCACTTCACTGGTCGACCCACCCACCGTCGCTGAAATGGAGGCGCGTGGGTTCCGTATCCAGTGTGGCGTATGGGTCAAGCGAAGACCCAAGGCCCACGACTACAAGTTTGCCCGACGTATCGCAGTCGGGTTCCTTCAAGCTGCAATTGGAGAGTGACATGAGCGAAGGCAAGAAGTTCGATACCGGGAAAGCACCAATTGTCTCCGGTTGCCTACACTACTTCCCCAAGGCCCTGCTGGCGGTGGCTGCCGTCAGCGACTACGGTGCCAAAAAGTACGATGTCTCGTTCGAGGACAAGAACTGGTCCCGCCTACACAACGCCGAGAAGCGTTACGGTGATGGCCTGGGCCGGCACGTTGCCCTCGAAGGGCTGGAGTTGTGGGACACCGGCAACTTCGATCCGACCGGAGCCAAGGGCAGCGACCTGCTGCACGCTGCGCATGCGGCGTGGAACGCACTCGCCAAGCTCGAACTCCTGCTCGACCGTGGTGTGTCGTTGCAGCGTCCCGACGACAGCGACGACATCGACGACAGCGGCATTCCGTTCTGATGGCCGCTCGACAGTTGGATGCCACCGAAATCCAGATCGTGCTGGAACTGATCCGCCAGGGCTTGAGCGACAAGGTTATCGCTGAGCGCATGGGTGTGTCACGACAGGCGATCAACGATGTGCGGAATGGCAAGACGCACAAGGGTGCGGTACGATGAGCCTGTTCATCGCCTACCTCATCAGCGTGCTGTACGTGGGGCTGAGGGCGACGCAACAGTTGAACGTGGTCCATGACCGATACAAGCTGGTGCTGCCCACCAGTCTGTTGATGGCGGTCGCGGACTACTACATCATCAACGCCGTCGTGTCGCAGTCCCCGTGGGTCATCCTGTCGTTCGGGCTGGGTGGTGCCACGGGGTGCTGTATCAGCATGCAAGTCAACAAGTTCATCAAACGGAGGAAGGATGCACTACCGTCCCAAAGTGTATGTGATCGGGGGTCTGCGCAAACTGGAGAAGTACCATGACGATGCGCTCTGAGGCACTGGAGGAGTTCACGCATGCGATGACGATGGAGGTGCAGGCATCCCGACCGGGCCTGCCCTACGTCTTCGTGTGCGGGATGCACGAGGCGGCGGTGGAGTTCTGCCGCAGCCGTGGTGTCCACCCCTCACTGTTCAAGCCGGTCGTGTGCTGGCCCAACCTCGCAGGCTACGGCATCAAGCACCGATACAAGCTGTGGCTGGTGCGTGGGTACAGTCAGGTGGAGGACATCGACCGCATCATCCGACGCGCCAAGTCCTTTGGGTTCGAGGTGAAGTATGCGTGAGTCACTTCCTGACGGCCATCGCTGCGGTGGGTCATGCACCAACGTGATGCACCTTCACCAGCACAGGCTGTAACGAAGAAGCCCCGCTCTTGCGGGGCTTTCTCGTCTATGTGGTGAAGAACCCCTCGGGGTGTATGGCGTAGACGCCGTTGCCTGGAGTCACACTGGAGGGCGTCGCTCCACTGCTTTCTGTCGGAGCAATCGAATCCCACCGGACAATGCGGTGTAGGATCGACAGTGGTGCGAAGATGCGCCACAACGGGCCGCCGCTGTTCGTGATCGGACGAACCGGCGTGGTGCCTGTACCCGTGGTAATCGACACGGCCAGGACGTAGGGTGTGCCGGCAGTGAGGGCTACGGGCGATGCGAACGGCATGCGGTACTCACCCTGCACCGTGCTCGGTCCCACGGTCGGGATGTCCGCACCACTCAGCACGATAGTGCCCGTCCGCCCATTGACGCTGGCCACGGCTCCACCGCCGCCACCACCGCCACCGCCCGCTGTGCCTGCACGGTAGAACCGCTTCAGCACTTCGAGCACATCGCGGACTGTGTTCACGGGCTGACCCAGGGCGTCCGGCTTCGGCTCGCCCGTCTTCAGCATCGCATCCAATTGCTTGCGCAGCGTGAGCAGATCGGCCGCAGGCTTCGTTGCCTCCTCGCCATACCGGCGGTTGACGTTGAAGTCGTTGACCATTGCCTCTTGGTTCAGGAAGCTGGTCACTTCACTTGTCATCTTCCATCGCCTCCGCTCGCTCAAACACCTCACGGCTGCGCCGCAGCCAGCCCTTCAGGAACTTCTTGTTGTTGCCACGCTTCGCGGTCTTCTCGTAGAACTTATCCACCTCGGCCTTCAGCTTCGCAGCATCTACCTTCTCGACGGCAGCCAGGGTCTTCGGCCCCAGGTGGCCATCAACCTCGACACCAGCCGCACGCTGTAGTGTGCGAATCGCCTGGGCCGGACCGGCGTTGACGGATAGGCTGGCCATCATCACGCCGAGCTTGTCGGGCAACTGGTGGATGCCGGGTGCCTTGATGTATTCGTCATGGAAGAACTGCCGAGCCTTGGTGCGGTCCACCGTCTCGAAGTCCTCATCACTGTAGGCTTCCCATGCCTTCTGCGTGACGCCGTAGCGAGTGTACCCGCCGGCATCATCCGGGTCATTCACGATGTCGCCCTCGATCTCCTGGATGTAGTCGAGCGCAGCCTTGGTTGCATTGGGTGTCACAGTTGTCTCCGGGTGCTTGAGGGGTGGGGTTGGTCCCTGCTGCGCGGCACGGCCGGCGGCTACGAGGGACGACAGTAGGTTGTGCTTCTGCTGGACAGGCTGGACAGGCTGCTCAGTCTTGCGACCGGCAGCCTCCAGGATTTGGTTGAGTATGCTCACTGGCCCATTGCCTCCATTTCAGCGAGGATGTCGGTGATGTCATTGCCCTGACCGAACCGCTTGTTCAGCACACGCAGGCCGGTGGACAGGCGGCGGATGCCTAGGTTGATCGCGTCCCGCTGCGCCTGCGGCAGGCTGGCGATGCTCTCCGGCTTCACCGTGATGGTGCCCGCCTTCAAATCAACCACCCACTCCGGCGTTACACCAGCCGTGCGCCCATTCAGTTCGACCAGCAGTGACCGTGCGTAGTTGCGAGTGTTGACCACTACCGTCTGGTCGATCTCACCCTTGCGCCCACTGGCATCGAGGAAGGCCGGGAAGTTCGGGGAGTCCATCGCATCCACGACATCGGCCCAGGCCGTGCCGCTCTGCGCCGCATACGGCGACTTGATGGTGGCCACGATGTAGTCGGCAGCACCACGCTTCGCCTGCTCTGGCAGGTTGGCGTAGGTGTCCACCAGACCACGGGTCACCTGTGCCTGTGCCCGCTCACCCTGACGCTGCGCTGCCGGATCGGCAGACCCCGATCCCTCACGGGCCTTTACCAGCGGGGCGAACGGGTCACCACCAGCCGCACCCTTTAGGTTGCGAGCCTGGAACTGGCTGAACTGCTGGAGAACCTGGTAGCCCAGGCCCGGCTGCTCGCCCGGTGCCGGTGGTGCGAACACGGTGTCCATCATCGTCGGGCCGAGCACGTTCGAGAACGGCAGGATGATCTGCTGGATCACCTCAGGTGCAGAGCCGAACTCCTTGTAGATGTCACGGGCCGTCAGCGCCTTGAACAGGCGGTTCTGTGCTTCAATCGACGTGGTGGTGGCACCCTTGTTCAGCGCCTCCTGCGCATTGTCGAGCAGGGCGAACACTGCGCCATACTGCTTCTCGACTTCCGCCGGATCATACAGACCTTCGTCCTCCATGATCTTCTGCTGAAGCTGGAGGCGGGTGTCAGCGAGCCGCTGCGCACGCACCTCGACAGGCTCCGTGCCGGTGAGGGCAAGCTGCACCGCGCTCGTGGCGCTGGCTGCGAACACAGGACGCAGACCGCGACGAATCTCCTCCTGTGCCACCTCACGCTGTGCTGCGTTTAGGTCGCGGCGGTTCTGGAGCGTCTTCAGGGCGCGCTCACCAGCGGTGAACTCCTGAATCTGTGGGCCGAAGCGCATATTGTAGTCCGCCTGCAATGCCTCAGGCGGCATGTTGACCGGGACCGAGATGCCCTGGCTGCGGTAGAATGTGCGCAGCGCATCGTCCTCGGCCTTGGCCTTGTCACGCTCGGCTGCCTCATCACGGAAGTGGACGTCGGTCTTCGTGCGGTAGTCCACCAGCTTACCGCTGGCGACCAGGGCCTCCAGGCCATACTCCGGGTACTTCTTCAGGAACTCGATGCGATGCTTGCGCATGGCAAGGTCGAGCTTGCGCTCGCGGTCCTTCTCGGGGATGGACTCCAGCAGGGTGCCCACACGCGACCGCTCCGCTGCGATCTTCTCCAGGCCAGCCTTTGCCTCCGGCGACATGGACACACCCAGTTCATCCTCTGTGGTGTCCACGACGGCAGCGACCTTCTCCTGCGGGCTGTCGCTGAGTACCTGGAACTGAATCTCCTCCTGCTCCAGGGCAGCCGTATTGGCTGCCTTCGCCATATCAGCCTTCAGCTTGTCCTCCTTCGCACCGGCCACATTCTTCACGAGGTTGCCGACCAGTCGGCCCAGGCCGCCGAAGTCCACCTGGGTCAACTGTGTGCGTCCGACAGTGTTCACCGTGGGTTCTGG
This sequence comes from Coriobacteriia bacterium, assembly GCA_034005175.1. Lineage (GTDB taxonomy): Bacteria > Actinomycetota > Coriobacteriia > Anaerosomatales > SLCP01 > JAVEVF01. Next base: position 17,501 of record JAVEVF010000005.1, read on the forward strand.
GCCGGCTGCGCTCTGGTTCGATACGTTGATACCAGCCATTACTTGTCTCCGTCAGTGCCCGTCAGTAGGGCTTTGATATCCAGCATGATGTCCAACTGCTCCACAAGCTTGTCACTTCCGGGGAAGGGGTTGCGCCGAACGTAGTCGCGCGCATCCTCGCCGAACATGAGGTGACCCTTGGAGTCATCCTTGAAGTCGCGGGTCAGAATCTCCGCAAACCGTGCGCTCTGCGTCACGTCCATCGACCCCACCAACTGCGACAGGTGGCCGAAGTAGACGCGCTGCTGCGCCGGGGTGAGGGCTGCGTTGTACGTGATTGCGTGCTCCTCGAAGTTCTGCCACACCTGGGCGGGGGTGACCCCATCCTCTGCCGCCATGCGGCGCAGCATCGGACCCATCCACTTGAACGTCTCGTCGGCGTGGGCCTTCAGGTTGTTGTCTGTGTCACCCATCGCGCCACGGAACGGACCCCAGTAGTCGGCCTGAGCCGCACGAAGCTGTGCCTCACCCTGACTCCTGAAGCCGGCAGCAGCAGCCACCGCCTCACCCTTCGACACCTCGACCAGGGCACGACCCTTCGAGTCGTACTTCATGCCGAGGTTGTACTGCATGAGGGCCTGCATAGCGTGGTTGCTCACCGGGAAGCGGGACAGGAAGTCCTTGCTGATCTGGAGCGCCTTGTCGTCGGCAGGCATATCAACCTTCCCAATGACATTATACGCGAACTGGGCGGACTTTGCAAGGTTGCCGATGAACCCGACTGATGCCATGTTGGACGGCAGGTTGCTGATGCCACCCTCCGACAGCCCCAGGATGGAACCGATCAGGCCGGCACCGTCAATGGCCTCCTGCTTGAGGTTGGACATTGGCGACACCGCGCCGCTGTAGTCGATCTCGGCCTGCTTGTCGCCAGTGGCGGCGCGGATGCCGGCCGTGAACAGTGTGCCCAGGATGCCCTGGAGACAGGCGTAGCGCACGGCAGACGGAATCTTGATGTCGAGCTTCTGCTCGATAGCGTCGAGCGCCGAGACGAAGCCATAGCCTGTGGTGCCGTAGGCCATCAACTGGATGCCAGCCATGCGGGCCTTGGTCTTGGCGTCAAAGCTTGACTCCAGGAACAGCAGGCGGCTCATCGCCTTTAACTGCGCCGAGTAGAACTGGAACACCGCACCGAGCATACCACGCTGGATGCGCAGGACACCGCCACGGTTCATGTGCTGCTGCAAGGCCGAGGCCAGTCCGTTCACGACGGTGAAGTCCTCGCTGCTCTTGGGCAGACGGCCCCGCTCCTTCAGGAAGGTGTTGCGTGCCATCAGCCATGCGCTGCGCGCTTCGGTGGCGACCGCCGGGTCGTAACCTAGGGCACCGAGCATACTGCGGGCGGAGCGGATCGCCTTGCCGGCGTAGCCCAGGCCCACTGCGGACGTGTGCGACAAGGTGTCGATGTCCGCACCGTGCGCCTTGGCGAGGGAGAAGTAGCCCGACTGGCGGAAGTCCTTCAGTAGGGCACGGGCCTCCGCAGCCGACCAGCCCCAACGGCTGGCAGCGAACAGCGCCGCTTCCTCGTTGAGCTTCGCCATGCTGGTGACCACCTTGCTACCTGCACCCGCCTTCAGAACCGGGGACATGGCTGCCTGGAGCACGACCATTTCCTGGAACGCACGACCACTGGCAATGTAGCCGAATGCCCCCGGCTGCGCCAGGAAGCTCGGGATGTTCGCCGTTTGGATAAACAACTGCCGGAGCGGGTGACCCTGGAGGTAACCCGCGAAGCCCACAGTCTTCAGCATGCGGCTGACATGGCTGGTCTGCCCCGCCACCTCACGACCAATAGCCATCATCGGGCCGGCGTTGGTGCCGAAGAACAGGTCGGCAATCGCGTTGCGGGCACGGCTGATCGCGCGGGTTTCGAGCAGGCTGCCCTCAGTGCCCGTGACAGCACGCACGTGGCTCCAGCGAGCCAGGGCCTCACGGTACTGCTGGTCGTCGGTCATGCCAAGACGGGCGAGATCACGGTTTGGCTGGAACAGTTCACGCGGGACCGGCTCTGCCAGCGCCAGATCAAACTGCTCACCCCACGTGTTGCGGAGATATTGCTGCTCGCTGCGCGCCCACAGGCCAACACCCTTGCCGGTGGCGGCAGAGTTGACGAGTGACTGGAGGCGATCCTCCGGCGACGCCATGCGGGTGCCGCCTGCCAGATCGGTGAGGACCGTAGGCCGGCGCGTGCCGGTGTTCAGCAAACCCTGGTGCGCCATCGCACGCAGTTCGCTGACGCTGCCCGCCGTAGTGCTGCCGGCGAGTTCAACGGCCGGACGCGAGCGGATGTTGTTGTTGGTGAAGTGGCGCAGGACTTCCGCCGTCTCGGTGGCAGCCTTCTCGTTGTTCGCACCGTAGCGTGCAACCCACACACCAGCCTCAACCTCCTCCTCCACAATGCGGGGGAACAGGTACAGACGCGGCATGTAGTTCGGGATGAACGCGGCGATGCCGGTCTGCGGCAGATCGGTGATGCGTTGGCTGCTGTTGCGGGTGACAACCATGCGGCTTACGCCCGCGATGTCTTCCACCAGTTCGTAGACGCTGTGCTGTGCCGGGTCCACACGCACGACGTTGCCCGTCGCGGCGTCGATGGCACGGCTGCCGGCGGCTGCCTGAGTCGGGCGGGCAAAGGTCTTGCCGACACCCTGGATGTCCGCCTGCATATAGCCCTCGCTCACGGCGATGCCACGGGCAGTGCTGTCCTTCACGCGGTAGGCTTCATCGGCTGCTTTCATGTAGGCAACACCCGCCTCTGCCTGCTTCGGCGAGAGGCCAGCCTGGATGAACTCGTTGTATGTGGCGTTGGCCGTACCCCGGCCCTCAATGCTGGCGATGTAGTCGAGCACACCTGTGCGCTCCTTGATCGACAGGTTGCGCATCGGGGTCAGGATGTTAATCATCTGCACGGCAGCAGCCTCAGTGCGCAGGGCAGCCTCGGTGCTCATATTCTGCGCAGCCGGCGTCAGGCTCACACCCTTGCCGAACGGGTTGCCGAGCTTGGTCGCAATGTCACGCCACATGCCCCCGGCGCGGATTGTGTCGGCGATTCCCGGATCGGACAAGTCCCAGTAGTGAGTGTTCTGCGCACGCAGGACGAAGCCGTTGCCGGTGGACTCGACGGTCGTCGCATACGGCACCTGGGAGGCGAACGCCTGGGCCTGGGCCTGGGTGCGGAACGGCGTGCCGCCACTCTGACCGATAGTCATATTCACCCGCCAGCCATCCTCCACGAACTCATAGCTTGAATCCATGAGGCGCTGCGACATGGCGCTGCGAACGGCGGCAAGGCCGCGCTCTGCGGACACCACCTGATCCATCGGGTCGATGAACTGGGAGGGTAGGAAGGGTCGGCCACTCTGGCGCGGCACGAACAGGGAGCCTACAACCTGTTCCGGCGTGGTGCCGAGCCGGCGCAGGGCGTCGTCGGCGTTGTTGGAGCCGAGCGCACTGACCAGCCGCTCCGCGCCCTTGGGCGTGCGTGCTGCGACGTTGGCCACAGACGTACCCGGCAGGGCCGGAGCACTGTCTACGACGCGAAACTCGCCCTCCAGCGTGGCTCCACGGCGCACGCGGGGACCTGTGCCCGCAGTGGGAGCGCCACGCGGGATGAACTCGCCCTCCAGGCCCTCGTTGGCCTTGCCCGGCAGCCCATGCCCCTGCTTGGCCGGGTCCAGCCAGCCCTTGCCGGCACGGATCAGCTTCTCGAATGGGACGAACAGCAGGGCGAAGCCGGCGGCGTCGAGCGCCACATCCAGGTTCGCGTTGGTGACCTCGCGGTTGGGGTCTTCGATGCCATCGAACACCAGCCTCAACGCTTCGGCGGCGTCATACTGGGTCCAGGTGTTGCTGCGGATGGAGGCCAGCATGCTGTCAGCCCACTTCCGGCGGTCGTCGCCCTTCAGCCCGTAGGCATATTGGCGAATCTGCTGGATGTAGGTATTCGGATCGGTGGCGCTGTCCCAGATCGGGGCGTCGGGAAACTGGTCACGGATGATGTTGTTCATCTTGACGACGAAGCTGCCCGGCGTGAACGCCGAAGTGATGAATCCGGCCGTCATGCCCGCGCCCGCCTTCCAGCGGTCGAGAGGCTTGTCCAGGCCATAGCCGGTGAGGGCATCGAGTTCCTGGATGTAACGCTCCGAGTAGTAGCTCGCCGCCTCCTGGCGGTCAGCGACATACTGGCGGTAGTCCATTGTGAAGATCGGCTCGGCGTCATCCGCCTGCAACTCCTCCACCATCGCGGCCTTGGCAGCCTCGGGGGAGTAGTTGCCGTGAGCCTTGGCGAGCGGGGCCAGCCCTTCGACCGTCGCCTCCGGGTTCTCCAGGTCCGATTCCGCCTGCCGCAGCAGGTAGGCGTCGGTACGCTCCTGCACACCCGCGACGATCTCGTCGTAGGTCAGACCCTCACCACCCTCACGCAGGAAGGCATCGACCTCTTGGGACAGGGTACGGTCCTCAATGGGATTGGTTGCCGGCAGTGCCGGCTCCATCACCCCGGAGACATCCATCTGTGGTGCTTCGTTCTGGAAGTCCATTATCCGTTCACCATGCCTGCAATCTGTGCGACACTGCCTGCAATCGCGGCGTTGCCCTGGTGACGATCAGCCCGATTCAGGTAACGCAGACGCTCTGCGTTCAACTGGTCGATACTGTTGGCAAACTGGAAGTTAATCGCCTGATTGGTGCCGAGCGCGGAGAGCGCACCCTGCACACCCGAGCTTCCCTGCACGCCAGCGTTGGAGCCGGCAGCGAAAATCTGGGCAGCATTGATACGGTTCTGGCGCAGCGCACTGGCGCGCTCGCGCTGGCCGCGCACAGCCTCGATACGCTCCGCACGCTGGTTGGCGCGGCGCTGTTCCTTGCGAGCACGGCTGCTCTCGTAGGCGCTGTAGCCGACAGCCACGGCACCCACAACAGCAGCGGAAACGATTGCAGCCATACTTTACTCCTCGTCGGGTGCGACGAACTCAAACAGTTCTGCCTCCACCTCAGCCAGCGTGGTGCCAGCGGTGGCGCAGACAGTGGCCCATACCACATCGGTGTGGCAGTGGCCGAGCCGGCGGATGCCGGCGGCAGATGGGAAGACCAGCGGGGCCGTCAAGCGGGCGCAGCCCTTCTCCGTCAAGACCGAGATTTCGCCTTCGATCAGGAACGTGAGGCTGGCCCGCTTGTGGACCGCACCAGTCAGAGTGGTTCCAGCCGGGCAGCGCATGGTGCGCGTGTACAGGCCGTCAACGAGGTGGTGCTCCAGGTCAGCTTCGGCCTGGGGAGCTTCAAGCAACTGCTCCTCCACCCAGTTGATGTAGTCCCGTAACCGGGTCCGGCGCTCGGCCGGGGGCAGGGACTCAGTGGCAATGGCAGCGGGGAGGAACTCCCCGGCGTTGGCCTGTATGATGCCCGACATTTACACTCCATTGGCAGAGAAGGAGACGCTGAATCCGAGAAGTTGGAAGTCCTTGCGCGTCACCGATTCGTAGCGCAGAGTGAGGGCACGACCCTTACCGCGCATCTTCAACTTAGTGTACACGATTTCCTCGCCCGTGTCAAATGTGTCGGCCAGCCCGGTCGGGGCGTAGGGCCGGCGGTAGCGGTAGGCGGCCTGCGGGTCCGACCAGCGGCCCCCGCTGCCGGTGTTGTGCCAGTCCCACCGAGCCACCACGGTGCAGCCGCTCGGGTTCTTGGCCGTCAGACCCACGTTGCTGCCGGTGAAGCCCGTCTCCGTGCGCTGGAAGAAGCTGTGCAGGAAGGTGGCCTGCTTGTTGCGCTGCAAGTCCCCCAGGATTTCATCTCCGGTCACGAGGTAGGACACGTAGTCCTGCGGGTCCACGGTCAGCATGGTGCTATAGTCGTGGAAGGTGGTGTCGTAGAACTCCATGATCCGCAGCCCGTTGTACTGCGAGCCGATTGCCAGCACCTTCACCGAGTTGAGGAAGTCCTGGGTCGTCTCGGCATCCACGAACATTGACACGATGTTGTCGCCGCTGTCCACCACAGCCTCGCCCGTGGAGTCGAACACCGCCTCCAGCGTCAGCGGGCGCGTGATGGTGCGCTTCGGGAACGCCGGCCCGTTCCAGAAGTAGTTCTCGCCGGCATCCGGCGTGAAGCTGTACTTCGAGAATGCACCCGTGCGGGTGTCGAGCACCAGCATGCGGTTGAAGCACGACTGGTGCGCCGGGTAGTTATAGGCGTCAGCCTCCAGCCAGGACCAGAACACCTTCTTGCTGATCTTGTCGAAGCAGCCGTTCGCGTGGCGGCGTGCCTCGCGGTTGATCCGGCCGTAGTAGGTAAAGATTTTGGTCTGCCCAATATCAGTGACAACCGGGATGACGCCGCTGTCCGGCAGGGCCAGGACGTGAATGCTGTTCTCGGCGAAGAAGACAACCTGCTGCTCAGTGTCCACGACGGACGACGCCGACAGGATGCCGGTGCTGCTCACCTTCTCGACGGAGAACGTCGTGGCCGTGAAGCCCGAGTCCCCACCGTAGATGAACCAGATGCCATTGCTCGCCATGACCAGCAGACCCGCCCCGAAGGGTAGGAGCTTCTGGATGTTGGCTGCCTCGGTCAGGTAGATGACGCCGCCATCCGTGTCGAGGAGGTCCGGGAAGTGCTCGGACGCAGGATCGTTCTCCTGCATCAGCGTACCCGCATCCTGAACCTTGCTGAGGGTCTTGCTGAAGTAGACACCGCTGGGGCGCTTCGGGTTGTTGTCGCCAGCGAACCACACGCGGCCGCCGTAGAACGCGGTAGTGCGGAAGGCCGACACCGCCGGCTCGTCGTATGCGTCGTTGAAGTCCAGGGTTTCGCTCGGGTCCGACGGACTACCACTATACCCGTCCTTATCGCCGGTGAGGGCGTTGATGACAATGCGGCCCTTGGGCGCAAGGCTATTGCCGAAGTCCTGCTTCGCCAGTAGGTCGGGGTCAAAGTCATCGCTGCTGTCCTTGCCGAGAATCCACTGCTGCGCATTGCTCGGGTACTTGGACTGCGAGGTCTGATAGGCGTTCCAGCGGGTGGCGTTCCACCCCTGGTTGATGAGATTGTACTTGTGCTCATCGGACAGGCTGGTAGGCTGCTCGTCTGTGGCGAGTCCATCGGGGATGCCGTTGAAGTCGCGGATCGCCAGTCGGCCGAACGTGGTGTTCGGGTCCGAGGCGTCGTAGCCCACACACCGCACCTCCACCACCTTCGTCTGCGCGTTGTACTCCACGTAGAACGGGAGCACGGCAGCACTGGTGAACCAGATGCGCTGGTAGCCGACCGCCGACTGCATCGGGGTTTTGGCAGCCTGGAGGTGTGAGCAGTTGTAGACGATGCCATTGCCGCTGCCGTCAATGTCAAAGTAGGTGGTGCCAGCGATGAGGGGCTGAATCTGGCTCACATCACTGATCGGCTCCGCATCCCAGTTGCGGATGTAGATGCGGTTGCCCACCTGGATGAGCACGAAGTTCAGGTTGGTGTCGCCACCCGGATGCGGCCACGTATGCACCGTGATCGCAAGCTGCTCCTTCGTGCAGGACTCGAAGGGGCCGGGGGTGGTGGAGAAAGGACCAGCCGCCCCGCCCGGCGTCTGATCCACGATACTGCCCAGAGCCATAGGGTAGCCGTTGGCCTCCTCATTGAGGCCGAGGCGACGGCGCACCGTGCCCTTCAATTCGATGTCGCAGTTGTCGATGTCACGAGCACTGTTCTCCGGGAACGTGAGTCCCGTAGCTTCGGTGATGAAGCCGTTGACGAATGTGCGGTAGGCTTTGTCCTGGGCAGCGCGTGCCATGTTACTTCCTCTTGAGGCTCAGGGTCTTCTTCTCCTGTGCCGATTCCTGTGCTGGTTGCTCCAGCACTTCGGCCAGGGCTTCCGGCTTCACGCCAAGCTCCTCGGCCACCGTCTCCACCGACTTGTCGCCAGCGATGCGGTCGAGGTAGCCCTGCACGGCGTGATTCGCCTCGATCCACCCCCAGATGCCCTCGAACTCCGGTGGCTGGATGCCGCCCCCACGAACCACGATGACGAACTTGCCCTGCGGGCGACGGCGAATCTCGATGTCCTTTCCGAACCGAGTCTCCCCGGCTTTGAAGTTTACCTGCGCCTCAGCGTCGGCCAAAGTTGTTGACATAATAGTGCTCCCGGTCTGCAACGATAGAGTTGCGCTTCCGTGCCTGCGCAAGCTGGCGGCGGACGCGCGCTTCGTCGGGGGCAGATGCCTGCTGCTTGAAATACAGGTGAGCCGTGCTGTTCAGGGTAGCCTGAAGCAGGGGCACCATGTGCTCCGGCAGGTCCGGGGTGTGGCCATCTTCAACCACGAAGTCCGGGATTACGACACCCCACGCACTCACGCGGTTGCCCTGCACAGTGGCTTCGACGCTTGCGTCGTAGCTGTCCAGGAACACCCGTCGATCATCGAACGTGGTGTAGAAGGTTGGCATCCGGTCGTTGCGCACGTAGAACTGAAGCTGCGTGCCGTAGGTCGTGAGCACCTTATTGCTCTCGGCGTCGCCGGAGGCAAGGCGGTTCAGGAACTCAACCGGGTCCACATACTTCAGTTCGCGGCGGGAAACGCCCGACTCACTCACATTGTACCACAGGTTGGACAGCTTACGCAAGCCCTGGGGCGCATCAAACCGGGTGGGCATGGCAGGATCGGCAGCCGGCGTCAGGGTGACGGCCCGCTTCAGGAACTCCCAGTCCTGACGGTTCATCAGTTCGAGGTAGTTCTCACGCAGGAGGTCAGCCACCTGGACAGCCTCGGCAGTCTCGTTGATCGAGTCCACCAGATCGCTGTCCATCGTGCTGAGGCACTGCTGCACGTATTCGAGTACGGTACGAGTGGCCATGTTACACCGCGTTCAGTGCGTTGATGAGGTCGTTGATCTTCGCCTTGCACTCGTTGACGAGTGTCTGGGTGGTGCCAGGGTCGATGGCATCGGTTGTGGCGATGACCGTCAGCGCGTTGATGGCGCTGCGTTGTGCGGCGCTGAGCCGCGCGTTGATAGCGTTCTGCTGTGCCGTGGAGACGGGCTTGTCGGCATCCGACGTGTTGTCCACGTTGCCCAGACCCACCTCGCTCTTGACGAGGTTGCGGAGTTCGGATGTACCGGCAACGGTACTGGACGGGGTGATGACCTTGCCCGCATCCGACGTGAGGGTGAGGGTGATGTGCTTCGGTTCATGCACTTCGGCATGAGTCATTCCTGAGTGCAGCGGCATGAAATCCTCCGGTGAAACAAAGAGGGCCTACTCCCGCGCGGAGCGGTTTCGGCCCAAGGCTACAGCCAGGAGGGATTAACCCTGTGGGTCGAGGTACTCGACCACGATGCGCGCACGACCAGCGGTGAAGTCGCCGGTCGGCGTGACGACGATCTGCGAGGCCACCGAGGCGATGGGGCCGTTCGCGCCGGCAGCGTACACGCCGTCCACGTCGTTGCCCGCCGTGGCGTTCGAGTTCAGACCGCCGACGATCTGCTCGCCGCGACCGTGGATGCAGTAGCCCGCAACCAGATTCGCCACCGCGCACTGCGCCGCCGTGAACAGGCCGTCCACGTCAACCGCCACGCCAGCCGGCGTCTCAGTACCGATGACGTAGCTCGTGCCGCCCAGGAACGTCTCCTCCACCTGGAGGTAGGCGTCGGTGATGACCGCGTAGGCCGGAAGCTGCTTGACCAGTGCATCGACCGCCTGCACGTCCGGCAGGTTGTCGTAGGAGAAGCGGATTTCAAGCTGGCGCTTGTTGCCCGCAACCGACTCGACGGCCGGGGCCGGGTCGGGCTTGGTGGCCGGCGACAGGCGCGGGCCGTAGAAGTGGCGGGTTGCGCCAGGGGAGGTGTATTCAACGCCCATGTGATGCTCCGAAAGGTGTGGTGGATGAGAGGGGCCGTTGCCGGCCCCCGCTCAAGTGGCCTTACTTGTAGGCCGTTGCCGAGGTGAGGACGCAGATCAGCGTCTCGTCGCGCTGCTTGCCGAAGCCCCAACGCGCCGTGGTGCTGTACTCGTCACGCTTGAAGGTGACGTTGCGGAAGCCTTCCGCCTGCGGCTGCTGACGCCACGCACCCATGTAAGGCTTGTGCTGGTCGTCGGTCAGGCACATGAACTGGTTCACAACGCCGCTGGTGACCGACTTAGAGCTGCCGTGCGGGCCGCCGTCGATCGTCTCGGTGACGCGCGGGAGGCGGTTGCTCAGCCAGATGTCGAAGCCCGCGATGTTGCGCAGGAAGCGGCGACCCTTGGCGAAGCCCGTGGTGATAATCCCCTCGAACTGCGGGTTGTTGTTTACCGCCACCGTCGCTGCCATCGAGTGGTTCAGCGACATTTCCACGATGGGATCGGCGATGAGGACGCGACCCTCCTCCGGGACGTTCGCCTTGTCGAAGCTGAGCTTCGCGTAGTTGAAGTCCTCCAGGGTGATGACGCCGGCCGTCGAACCGCTGGCGGCAACCCAACGGTGGGCGAAGCCGTTGATGTTGCCCGGCACGCTGACCGTCTGCTTGTTGGCCAGGAGGTCGGTTTCGTACCGCTCCTTGATGACGCGCAGATGCTCCTTCGGGATCGACGCTTCCAGGGCCGCAGCCTTGTAGGCGTCCTGCTTCAGCTTGTCGGTGACGTAGCTGGCAGCCGACACGTAGTCGGTGATCGTCAGGGTGACCTGACCGCTGTCCACCGCGTCGAACTCGATGCCGGTGTCTTCCACGTAGTCGCGGAGGATCGTCTCGCCGAGGACCGGGATGTACAGCGTGGTGCCGTCGCCGAAGTCGGAAACGTCACGGTGGATGCCTTCCGGGAGGAAGCCATCGTTGATGTGCTCCAGTATGAACTCGCTGAAGATGGCGCTCTTGATGAGCGGTGCCTGATTGGCGGTGGTGTTGGACACGAATGTCTCCTGATAATTTGGGTGTAGGGTTACAGTCCGGCTTCGCGCAGACGGGCCTGATAGATGTCAACCAGTTCCCGCGTGTTCTTGGCCGTGAGGATGCCGCTCAGACCACGCTGCGTGGCCTGGAACGACTGGGTGTTGTACTGGCCGCTCGACGGCAGGACGCTCGGCTTCGGCTTCGCAGTCACTTCCGGGAACAGGCGCATGAACGCCTTCGGCTTCGAGCGTGCCATTTCCGCCGCTTCCGCGAGGGTCAGGCCAGCCTCCGCCGCAACTTCAGCCACCTTCTGGTTCACCTTGTCGCCGAACGCACCCGTCAGCGCCTTCGTGACTTCAGCCCAGTTGGCGTCCCGCTGTTCCGCATCCTTGCTCTCCCTCAGCTTGCCGAGCACCTGAGCCGCAATGGCATCAGCACTCGGGGCTTCCTGGGCAGCCGGAGCAGCAGCCGGAGCAGGCGCAGCCTCAGGGGCCTTGCCCTCCAGAATCTGCTTCAGAAGGTCGGCCGCGCTGATTTGCTTCTTCAGGGTGTCGTTCACCTCGTTGAGCAGCTCGCGCTGGTCCGCCAGTTCTCCCGTCAGCGTGCCGATGTGGCTGTCCGCGTTCGTGAGCTTCTTCAGCAGGTCCGCCTTGGTGTACTGCTTGCCACCATACTCCAGCACGACAGTCGTGTCCTCCTGCGTACCGGGCTGGTTGCCCGCCCCACCGCCCTCAGCGAAATTGGTCTGTTCGCCGGGGTTACCACTGCCGGGGTCACCGGCACGAAAATCAGTCATTGTTCATCCTGGTTGGTCAGTAGCCTGATGGCTTCCCGACATGCGCGCCGGTATCCATTCAGGTCAGAAAGGACAGCCAGTGCATTCGGCGAGGCGAGAACCTCGCTGGACTCTGACTGTAGTATAGCACTGTCGAGGCTCTTTGTCAAGGCCCTCGCCAGCAACTCCCTGATATGCCGGGAATTGTTCCATCGAGCATGGAGGTCAGCGACCCCCTGCTCATCCAATCCTGTGAGGAGCCGCCGGTCAAACCGGATGGCTGGCCCCTCAGATTCCGAGGCCGGCGAGTTCTCCTGCCGCCCCCGCTGCTCGGTCCTGAGCTTCCGCATCTGTCACTCCTGCTGCCGTGAATTGGGTCACCTGTTCCTGCGCTACCTGCTGGTGCTCCGCCAGTTCAACCTGCTCGTCAATCTGACCGAACGGCTGGTAGAGTTCCAGCTTCTCGAAGCCCAGGGCCTCGTTCCACGCTCGGGCGCGGGGCTTGGCGGGGAAGTGGACCTTCAGGTCCGGGTCACCTGCCAGGACGTTCGAGAACGCCTGAAGCTCCTGCACCAACTGCGCACGCTTGGCGTAGTGGCTCGCACCTCGCGCCTTCAGTACACCACGGGCAACGAGGTCGTCTCGGGTGATGGTGACGAACTCCTCAACGCCGAAGTCCTCGTCCAGCACCTTCGCCACATCCGAGGTGTTGAGGTTCCGCACCGCCACCTCAAGCTCACCATTCAGCACCGGCTCGACAAGCTCCTGCTCGAAGTCTTCAATCTTCGTCTGGAACAGCCGACCCGCTGCGTTCTGCAAGCTCGACACCTCGAACGCCGTCTTCTCGCCCGGCGTGCGAATGCCCATCGCCTCACGGGGCGCACCCGCGTAGGCTTCCATCTGCGCTTCCTTCAGCGCGATCTGGTTGTCCGCGTTGAGGACTGTGGGATCGGGGGCGAGGTTTCGTACATCGCCGCCCGCGTCGTCCACGAAGTAGTTGGTGACAGGCCCGTCCTTCTCGACTTCAACCGCTCCGATGTGGACGCGGTCCGGGCTGAGCATCTGGTCGAACCCGTCCGCTCGTGCGTTCTCCAGGTGATTAATAAGATACTGCATTCCGACGAGATTGTCAAGCGGCCCCTGTGCCCACAGGTTGTCGGTGCGCTTGCGCCAGCCGGCGTGGTAGATGCGGCCGAAGCCTTGGTAGTCGTCCATTTTGCCCTGGCGGATCACGCATCGGCGGTCCACCACGGTGATGACCTGGGACTTGTGCAGCGTGCCGGTGGCCTGATCGTAGATGTCGCCGACGAAGTGCAGCAGTTCCACCTTGCCTGACCGGAAGTAGTGCGACGGTGAGGCGAAGCCATCCATCTGCATCTGGATGTTCTTGTTGATGTCCGACTCCTTCCACCCGGAGATCACCGAGTAGAACTTCTTCAGTCGCTCGATCTCGTCGGCGTCGTACTCCTGACCCTCCGGGCTGTCCTCGACGCGGCGGAACAGTTCGCCACGGGTGACAAGCTCACGGATGATCTTCGGCGAGTCCTTGAACTCGGCGACTGTGGGGTCGAACACGATGTCATAGGGACTGATGCGGAAGACCTTCGGACCCTCGTAGGTCACGTAGTCTTCGCCCGTGATGCTGTCCTTCTCCACCTCGCGCACGTACTCGACTCGGCAGAAGCAGTTGCCCGTCTGGACCCAATCGTCCAGGAGCTTCTTCATCACCGCACGGAAGCCGCTGTAGTCGTGCTTTGTGGCGAGGTAGTTGACGATGGCAGCCCGCTTCTTCGCCGTGGCATCGCTGCGCTTGGCTGGATCGAAGGTGAAGAACTGCCGGTTGCCGAACAGCGCGTTGCTGTAGTTGGCACCCAGGTTGTCGTGAATCTGCGTCAGCTTCGGGATCACCGTGCTGTGCGACCACGGGTTCTTACTGTTGGTCGTCTCGCGGGTGGAGGTGGCGTACACATACTGGATGACCTCCTTCACGCGGTTCAGCCACACCTGTCGCCCCGTGTTCCACTCGGTGTACATGCTGGCGATCTGCTCGCCCAGGCTGTGGGGTTCCAGCCCATTCAGTTCAACGCTGGCCTTGGCCATTCTGCTACCTCACATGACCGCCGAAGCGGGGGTTGAAAGTTATCACACTACCTCGGGATTCTGTCTGCCGCCGGCGCTTGGCCGGTGGCTTGCTGATCTCGACAGCGGCAGCCATTGCGTCCCTCAAGTCGTCGTGGCTCGGGCGGGACAGTGTGACCTGCTCCTCGTAGGTGGTGATGAGTCCACCCTCGTAGTGCCAGATAGTCTTGTTCTCGTAGCGCGGCAGGAGAATGGCAGCGCAACGCTCAGTCTTCTCTCCCTCCGAACGCTTGCCCTCGACCACGAGGGTCTTCCCATCTTCGCGCACCCGATCCTTCAGGTACTCGACAACGAGGTTGGCACCAGCGTTCGTCTCCATGCGGAGCTTCTTGAACTTCCACTTCTCGAACAACCGCAGAGCCGCCTTGTAGATCGTCTCATACTTGGTCGTCTTGAACTGGTCAAGCTCAAGGATGTAGATAAAGCCGTCCTGATCCAGGCCGATTACGGCGAAGGCAGTGAAGTCGGATCGGACGCCCTCTGTGTAGGCAAGGTCGCCGGCAGCGAACACAGCCAGGGGCTTGCCCTGGAAGTGCCATGTCCCGTCGATCTCCGACAGGTACTTCCGGCTGTAATACTGGAACGAGTCCGCCGTCAGCTTCTCGCTGTCGGGGTCGTTGGGGTTGTTGTAATACTGGGCGTAATACTGCGCCCGCTCGCCAGCCGCGAAATACTTCGCGCGAATCTTGGCGAGTTCGGCATCATTGAAGCCGAACCATTTCTTCGTCTTCGGGTTCTGGGCGCGGGGCCACAGGTACGTACCCTCCGCCTCTACCTTCCGCTCGAAGCATTCGTACATGGCTTCGGTGCCGACGATGTTTCCTTCGTCATCGAACAGTTCGACTTCGGTGGAGAGCATCTGTGCGTAGATGTCCTTGCCGTGGTAGCGGGTGCCGACGACCTTTGAGATCGAGCCAGCATTAGCAACAGACGAGAACTGGCTGTAGGATGCCTGGACCTTAGCTCGGCCATCTGCTGTATAGGCGTTGTCTGGGACCACGAGGTCATCGAACACGAGCACATCGCAGTGGAGGCCGGTGGTGTTACCACCCACCGAGCGCGCAGCCACCGTGCGATCACGGACGCCAAACTTCTTGCGGTCCGGGTGATCCACCTTAATGTTCTTGAAAGACCACTCCTCACGCTTGGCCTCCTGTTTGTGGATCATGTCGGGCCAGAAGCCCTGGTACACATCCGACTCAAGGATCGACTTGATGGAGTACAACTGCTGCGTCGCCAAGTCCTCGGTGGCTGACACGTACAGGATGGTCGTCTCGGGGTGCTTCGTGATCCACCACGCGCACCACGTCGCAATGATGTGCGACTTCAGGTGGGCACGGGGCAGGAGCACAAGCTGGTCACGCTTGGCGTCCGGTCGGGAAATCCAGCGGAACGCCTCGCGGTGAATGGTGCCATACTGGTACGACGGGTTCACGAGTTGGGCGAAGAAGAACAGGTCGTCCTCCGCTTGCTTACGTACTTTGTCGAGTTGGCTGGTCATGGTGATAGTCTACCAGAACTACTTCTGAAAGTCAACCACCCGACTGATGGCCTCCTCGGCTGCCGACTTTGCCTTCTCGGATTCGGGGTTTGGTTTCTCCTGCTTCGGGCGACCAGGGCCACGGCCCTTGCCCTCCACCATCGCCAGCAGCATCTTGGCCGCAGCGGTCTGTCCCGGCGCTCCGGGCACGATAGCTGTCTTCTCCAGCGCCGCGCGGACGCGGGACTTCTGGAGGTAGCGCTGCTCTGCCTCCCAGGCTTCGAGGATGTGGGCGCGACCCACCTTCTCGAACATGGCCTTGATGTGCTCCCACTGTCGGACGTTGCCGCAAATCTTGCGCAGCGCATCGTACTCGTCGGTGGCATGGATGTACACCATCCACGCTGACGGATACCACTTTCCGTTGGCGAACACCTCGTGCTCACTCATCGTCCACAGGGCCAGGGCCTCCTGCTCCTTCGTGCTCGCTGTCTCCAGGAACAGGGAGCGGGTAAGGTACTGGTTGTTGCCGGCTGCCTGCACGCCCTCGCGGGGCAGGTAGGGCAGGGCTGCATAATCAATCACTGGGCGCTCAGACATCATTCTCTCCTGCGCTGGTAGGGCCGTAGTCCCGTAGGGTCAGTGGGTCGATCCCGTAGAAGTTACCCATCGACCAGTCACCCTCCAGGGTGAAGGCTCGGTCGAGCGGGGCCTTGTAGTTCAGGGCTGCGAAGACGCGGCGGAAGTTCTCACTCACCGCCGTGGTCAGGTTGGCCTGGGTGATGGTCACGAGTTCGAGTTCGGGGTGGGCGATGGGCGGTGATTCTGCGATGCAGTTCAGGCGCACGATGACGCTGACACCACTGTGACGACTACTGCTGTAGCTGTGGGCGCAGGTGCCGGTGACCTCCTCCCCATCTGCCACCATGCGGTAGGCGACCGGCCCGAAGGCGTCGTCATATGTCCCTGCGGGGGTGACATGGGTCCAGCCGGCGCTATGGAGGTGTGTGGACCTTTGCCACACTTGACATGACACCATGCTCACTGCGATACCGGCACCACCGGACGAGGTGGCCATTGGGTGATTGAACGGGGCGCTTGGGAGGCCGAAGCCCTCGTATGTGCTGTCCGCGACCTGGATGTTGTCCACGACAAACACGCCGCCGCGCAGTAGTAAAGTGACGAGGCCAATGCGTCCCCGGTCACCCTGCACCACCTTGAAGGATATATTGCCCACCTTCGTAACCGGCATCATGTAGACGCTCACCTTGGGCTGGTCTTCATTGAAGCTGTCACCGCTCGCGGCACGCAGCACCTCCACTGCCCCCGCATTCACCGAAGTGATCGGGAACCGATGGGTGACAATAGCGAGCACCGTATCACCGATCGCCTCTGTCGTGATATCCACTGTGCGATCGGTACGGTTACCGTTAAAGCTGTAATCTGTCTCGGCAACCGTGATGGCCATAGGCTCCGGCACTGTCGCCTTGTCGGTGCGCCGCCGGATGCTGCCCGCCGGAGCGTCCGCCGGCAGGTTGAAGATGCCCCGCAGGTACGGCATGTTGCCGCCCAGGGTGTCACCCCGCACATCCAGCTTCCCATCCACCACCGCCTTAATGTTGGTGAACAGGTTGTTCAGTTCGGTGATCGAGAACTGGTAGTCCTCGGGCTTCTCGGTGTAGGCGACAGTTGTGCTCATTTGTCTAGGGGTCGCGCCGGCAGCGGCGAGTCCTTGATTGAGTGGCCGTTCGCGTCGATGGGTCCGACCACATCGGGTGTAGCCGCATCAGCGAGGTTGACCAGCAGGTTGTTCAAAACTTCCATGTTGCCGTTGATGAGGTTGGACATACCGCCGCGCCGCAGGCGGAACGAAATGTCGGGCACCGATTTGATCGGCAGTAGGGACGGGGAGGCTACATACCGCTCCGCGTCCGGCAGCAGGCCGATGGCGACAGCGTATGCGCCGGTCAGTGCCGGGTTGCTGGTGGGGTTGATGGCGTACAGTACGTGGACCTTGTTGCCCACCATCCACACACGAGTCGGGCGTCCGGTGCCAAGTTGGTAGCCCTCGGGCAGCACGGCGTCCGGGTGGACGGTAAATCGGGTGTGGATTAATTGGCCGTTGGCCGTGAACCGCACGAGGCTCGGCTCCGCGAAGTAGCTCGGGATGCTGGCAGCTTCGGTGTCGATGTCGCTGGTGGACAGGCAGGACCACCATGTCATGCCGTTCGGCTGCACACCCACGTCCCGGCGGAACGCTCCACTGTTGCCGAGGAAGGCATCCGCGCCGTCGCGGCTGATACGGGCCAGCGGTTCGGCCGCGTTGTCACGCTCCACGTCGAGGAGTCGGCGGGTGCCGGTTTGCGTGGTGAGGTAGTGCTGGTTTGAGTTCTCCAGCGTGTGGACGTAGCACTGGATGCCCTGGAACCCGGACGTGATGCTCGGGTAGCGATACCAGTAGTGCGACTTCAGGTGGCCTTCGTCGGCCTGCCCATAAATCTGCCCGCCCCACATGGGATGGCTGATGAAGCCGTGGTCCATCAGCAGTGCGCCGCTGTTGAAATTGCCCACGTCCGCCTTGGCGTCCCACTCGAACCGGGCGTTGCCACGATTGGAACCCTGTCGGGCGATGATGCGGTCACTCTCGTCGTCGTATAGGAAGTAGGTGCAGTATCCCGAGAAACCACCACTGCCGGAGCTTGCGCCCCAAAAGCCCTGCTTTTCCGCACCCACCAGTGTATACATCATGCCGGGGTAGGGATACATAGTCATGGTCTTGTGGCCGGTGATGTTGCCGGCGGCATCCCATGTACCCAGGTGACCAAGCTGGTCCTCCATCATGTTGGCGAGCGTATCACCGAAGTCGTTGCACTTGCCGCGCAGTTGGCCGACGTAGGAGCCGTCCGCCTTCCGCCACAGCGGGAAGAAGTTCTGAGCGAACAGGCTGCCGTTCATGGCCCGCATGCCCGTATTGGACGGCACACTGATGGTGAAGTCAGACACAAGCTGCGAGTAGTGGCCGACGTTCTCGGCCCCGTCCACCGACAGCACAATCGTCTCGTCCGCCTCGACATCATACACCGCCCCGTTCGGGTAGTTGCGCATGATGAGTTGGCCGTCGATGCACGGCAGTGGTTCCCCGCTGTACAGAGGGTTGCTCTGATTCGGCTGAATCAACTGGAACGCACGCAGCGCCAGTGTTTCGGGCATGACGTTAAGCACCCCGCCTTCCACGGTCGGCTGACCGATGAGGAGATCGGGGTAGTCCGCCATCAGCCGCGCAACGTCATTGATGAAACTCATACGACCCCTGCAATGGTGGAACCGACCCAGGCGATCAGGCCCAGGGTCAGGAGGATGGGAGTGGCACGCTCGATCATGGTCCAGTAGGGCGCACGCGCGGCGCTGCCAGTTTCCAGCTTCTCGACTCGATCTTCAAGGTTGTCGAGCCGCCAGATGGTGCGGGTCTTCATGTCACGAAGCTCAGACTGGATGGCCTCCAAATGTCCAAGAACGCGCCCAAACTCAACAGGTGAGACAGACGTGTCGCTCATCGCCCCCACTCCTGCCACGCGGCTATGCAGCGGACCTTCTCGTTCACCCAGGCCCGGAACGCCGGCTGATCCTTCTCTAGGATCAACACGTCCTTCGATTCCCGATCGGGACTGTAGAAGCGGAAGCCTGGCTTCTGCTCCCCGCAGGCCAGTAGTTCGGCAGGTGCTCGTTCCCGAACGGGAACGGGAACATCCACGCGCACGGTCTTCACGACCGGCACGGGCTGCTTGGTGGCACAGGCTGACAGTAGTGTTGCCGCCATCAGTGTCAGGAAAAGTGTTGGGGTCTTCATAGGGATTCCAACCACGTGTTCATAGCGTCAGCGCCCGGTGCGGAAGTAGCCGGCAGGGGCCGTCGGAGAACCTCTCGGGCGCGTGCAGCGGCATCCGCCGCCGCAGCTTCTCCCGCCTCCCGCGCATCCTGCACAGCAGCGTTCTGATCCTCCACCGCGTCTTCGAGCGTGGCGGTGTTCGTCTCGCAGACCAGCACCTCGGCCTGCTTGGTGGAGAGGGCGGCGCGTGCCTCAGCCGCTTCCGCCCTTGCTCCGTTGAGCCGCCAGGACTGCACTGCTGTCCCGGCCGACATCAATAGGATACCGCCGATCAGTGCGGATGTCAAGGGGTTCTTGAGAACCCAGGCAATTGTTGGTGCCATCACTCCTTCTCCGCCTTGATTCGCACAGCCTTCAGCAGCGCGGCATAGCCACCAACGGTGCCCATGAACGTAGCCCATAGCACCCAGTCATCCGGCGCATCCGGGAGGAGGCCGAGCATCTTCAGGGTGAAGGCGACCGATGCCACCATGACGCCAGCCTTGCTGTGGGAAAACTTGCCGTCCTTGCTGTCGCAGAACAGTGCCTTGTAGATGCTGGCAACCATCAGCCGATGCTCTCTGTGTAGTAGTGTGGTTGGTTGTAACACATTATAGATAGATTTCCGCCCCGGTGCCCTCCATCATCAATCCTTCCTACTATCATTCCCCCGAGTCACTAGCAACGTGTCACGAGTTCCTGCATCAGGTTGATGCTGGTGGATTAAGGGAGAGAGGATAGGAGCCAACCAAACAATTCGTCCAGTGCTCCAATCCTCCCTACCGTGGCAGCCTCATTATCCGCTCAGGTTTAACCTGCAATCTACCGGCCAAGACCGGGATGACGTATGGGGTAGCGACACAGCACTTTCAGGCTTTCTCACCCTACTGGACCCATACCTTCCTTCGTCGTATGGGCGTCGTGTCCTTCTACTGCGGTTTATCAGGGCGTCTCTGCCACGAGACTACCTGCCGGCGGGGCGCAGCCTTTCGGCCTAAGACCGGGAGGGGCCGAGGTTTCCCCCGACCGCATACATATTGTACCACGAATGCCCCCGCATGTCAAGACCCAGGATGAAATAATTTTGTGTAGATAATGTCACAGGCGTTGAACCACATGCACAACCACCCATACCCCCCTCCCCTACGGGTTCGATGCCACATTACAACACGCCCCCCTATAATTATTCCACGTGGAATTATTCCTATATGAAAACCATTCCCATATGGGAACCATTCCTATGTGACGTTGCCCATATAAGAATTGCCCGCATAGACTTGGTGATGCTCACCACCCAAACACTGCCCGCAATCCATAACCTATTGTTCTATGTGGAGCAATGCCCGCATTGAATGCCCGCATTGGTACACTATCTGCTATACGCTGGCCTACACCATTGGTCTACACCATCCACCGCCATGCAACTGTTACATGGTACGGATGAACGGTAGCAAACCGATGAACGGTGTTGACGGATGCCACGGAATACCCTAATCTATCCCCATGTTGTAACGGATTGAGTTGTGCGGCTTGTCATCATAGGTGCGGCTTGTGTATCAGCAGATTCGAGACAACAGAGC
>JAVEVF010000087.1:0-7966 GCA_034005175.1 Coriobacteriia bacterium
CGCGTGCCGCTTCGTGGTGGCCGAGCCCGAGGACGGTGCGGCAGCGGTGGCTGAGCACTACCGCCACCTCGGCGTCATTCGAGTGGCCACCAAGTCTCCGCGCATCACCGAGCAACACTACTCGGCGAAAGGCGTTCAGGTGGAGCTCATCAAGCTGCACGGCAACATCGAGATCGCGCCCCTCATCGGCCTTGCCGACCAGGTGGTCGACATCACCGCTACCGGCACAACGCTTCGCGAGAACCACCTGCGTATCGTCGAGGAGGTCCTGCCTTCAACTGCGCGATTCATCGCTAACCCAGCGAGCCTGCGCACGTCGGGGAAGAGGATAACCGAGCTTGCCGGTGCCCTTGCCTCCGCAACCAATGTCACACCGCTAGAATAGTCTTGGATACCCGCGAACCAGGGAGGGTCGCTCACATATGATCCGCCGAATCGTGCTTGAACGCGGACAGCGCCTCGCCGAGGGTGACCTCGTGCGCTCCGGCGGTGTCGATGGCGAAGTGCAAGGCGTTGCTGCTCGCATCATCAACGAGGTGAGAACGCGCGGTGATGAGGCGCTGCGCGAGTATACGGCCACGCTTGACAAGGCTGATATCGGCGAGTTCAGAGTGACGCAAGCCGAGATCGACGAAGCCGTGGCATCCGTAGACCCCGAGTTCCTCGATGCGATCTCATTGGCGGCAGGCGCCATCGCCGAGTTCCATCAGCGACAGCTCACCGAGTCGTGGTTCACCGCGCAGGAAGGTGGCATCTTCCTCGGCCAGAAGGTCACCCCCATCTCACGTGTCGGCATCTACGTGCCCGGCGGTCGTGCGTGCTACCCCTCAAGCGTGCTCATGAACGCCATTCCCGCGCAAGTAGCGGGTGTGGACGAGATCGCGATGGTGGTCCCTCCCGCGGCCGACGGGAGTGTAAACCCCTATACGCTCGCCGCCGCCGCTGAGGCAGGCGTTGAGGAGATCTACAAGGTAGGTGGCGCACAGGCGGTGGCTGCACTTGCGTACGGTACCGAGAGTGTGATCCCGGTCGACAAGATCGTAGGGCCTGGTAACGCTTACGTCACCGCTGCCAAGAAGCTGGTCATGGGCGATGTGGGCATCGACATGCTCGCCGGTCCGAGCGAGGTGTGCGTGCTTGCCGACGAGACCGCTGCGCCGGCATTCGTCGCCATCGACCTCATGGCCCAGGCCGAGCATGACCCGCGCGCAGCAACGTATGTGGTCACCGTCGATCCCGAGCTGCCAGACCAGGTAGAAGAGGCGCTGCACGTGCTGCTGGTCGAGGCTCCGCGCGCAGACGTCATCAAGCGCGCTCTCACCGACAACGGCCTTATCGTCGTGTGTCCTGACATCGTCGCGGCGCTCGATGCTGTCGATCTCATCGCGCCAGAACACCTCGAGATCCACATGGCCGAGGCGTTCGACATCCTTGGCTCGGTGCGCAACGCGGGTGCGATCTTCCTCGGCCATTTCACGCCGGAAAGCATCGGCGATTACGTGGCAGGACCAAATCACGTCCTGCCCACCGGAGGGACCGCCCGGTTCTCAAGCCCGCTCTCGGTGGACGACTTCGTGAAGAAGTCCTCCGTAATCTCCTACTCGGTTGAAGCTCTGGAGCTTGATGGCCCCACCGCCATCACCATCGCCAAGGCAGAGGGTTTGGATGCGCATGCCCGTGCAGTCTCGCTGAGGCTCGAGGCCATGGCTGCGCTGGGGGAGGATGACTGAGATGAGACAGGTCAGGCCTCCTCGAGCCGAGCTCGAGCATCTGGTCCCCTACGACGCCAAAGACATCCGTGCCGAGGTCATGCTTGCGGCAAACGAGCACCCACACAACCTGCCAAGCGAGATCGTGGAGCGCATCGCGGGGCGGCTCAACGAGTTCTCGTTCAACCGGTATCCAGATCCTATGGCCACTCGGCTGCGGGAACTCATCGCCGAGGCAAACGGGCTCGAGCCCCATAACGTGCTCGTGGGCAACGGCGGCGATGAGATCATCTTCGACCTGCTCTTGGCGTGGGGCGGGCCCGGGAGGAGACTCCTCGACTGCCCACCGACGTTCTCGATGTTCGCTATCGACGCGCGCGTGACCGGCACCGAGCTCGTGCAGGTGGTGCGTGGCGATGATTTCGAGGTGGATGGCCCAGCTGTTCTTTCGCGGCTTGCCGAGGGCGACATCGACGTGGTCATGCTCGCACATCCCAACAACCCTACGGGAACGCTCACCTCGGAAACGCTGCTCATCGACATCCTCAACGCAACTGATGCGCTTGTCCTTGTGGACGAGGCGTACTTCGAGTTCAGCCGCCACACGATGCGTCCGCACATGGAGCGTCATCCCAACCTCGTCATCCTGAGAACCTTCAGCAAGGCGTTCTCGCTCGCTGGTTTGCGCGTGGGATACCTGCTTGGTCATGAGGACGTCGTCAGTGAGGTCACGAAGGTGCGTCAACCGTATTCGGTGGACTCTTTCGCGCAATGGGTGGCGGCGAGCGTGTTCCGTGAACGCGTGGTGTTCCAGCAGGCGATCCGTGACATCATGCGCGGTCGCGACACACTCATGCACGGGCTTTCGGCGATCGAGGGGATTGAGGTCTTTCCCTCCGAGGCGAACTTCGTGCTCTTCCGTGTCCAGCATGCGGCGGCGTTCTGGCGCGATCTGTTGCACGGCTATTCCGTGCTCGTCCGGGACTTCTCACGCGTGCCAGGTCTGCAGGATTGTCTGCGTGTTACGGTGGGCTCAGATGAGGAGAACACACGGTTTTTGTCGGCGGCCCAGGAGATAATGTCAACGAGGCGCGCCACCGAGATCCTCGGAGATACAGAGGTGCATGCTCACCACGGGACACCGGGGGAGTTGGGATACTGATGACACGCACCGCCACCATCACGCGCAAGACGCGCGAGACGACAGTCGAGCTCTTCTGCGATCTTGACACGGGTGCCGCAGCTGAGGTCTCGACCGGCATCCCGTTCTTCGACCATATGCTTGAAGCTCTCGGGCGCCACGGGCTCATGACGCTTCGGGTGCGCGCTGAGGGGGACCTGGAGGTCGATGCGCACCACACGGTGGAGGATGTGGGCATCTGCCTCGGACAAGCTTTGGCCGAGGCCCTCGGTGACAAGACCGGTATCCGACGGTACGGCTCTGCGGCGATACCGATGGATGAGGCGCTCGTGCTCGCCGCTGTCGATGTCTCTGGCCGAGGAGGGCTCACATACGCTGTGGAGCTGCCCATCGAGTTCATAGGGACCTTCGAGACCTCCCTTGCACGGGAGTTCATGGCGGCATTCGCTTCGAACGCCGGCCTTACTCTGCACGTCCACAAGCTCGCGGGCGACAACGCTCACCACATCGTGGAAGCAGCGTTCAAGGCGCTTGCGCGTGCTGTTGCCGAGGCGGTTTCGCTTGATGCGCGAGTGAGTGGCGTGCCGTCCACCAAGGGTGCGCTATGAGGATCTTCCCTGCTATCGACATCCTCGACGGTAAGGCCGTGCGCCTTCGCCAGGGCCGCTACGACCAAGTGACTGTCTACAACGATGATCCGGTGGAGCAGGCGCGCATCTGGGCCGATGGCGGTGCCGAGTGGCTGCACGTTGTCGACCTCGATGGCGCCCGTGACGGCGTGCCCACCAACATCGACGTCATCGCGCGCATGGTGCGCGAGGTGGGCGTGCCAGTTCAGACGGGCGGAGGCATCCGTACGATGGAGACGCTCGACCGTCTTCATGACGTCGGTGTCACACGTACTGTACTTGGCACATCACTGGTGCGAGATCCCGAGTTCGTGGCGGCGGCTGCGCACAAGTATGCAGGCATCGTCGCAGGCGTGGATGCACGTGATGGCAAAGTCGCTGTAGAGGGCTGGCGCGAGGGCACCGAGCGCGAGGTGACCGAGCTCATCGAGGAGCTTGCGGCCCTCGGCGTGCAGCGAGTGGTGTACACCGACATCAGCCGCGATGGGATGCAGACGGGTGTGAATGCGCGTGCGTACCGAGAGTTGTCTGAGCGCAGTCCCATGACAGTCATCGCTTCAGGCGGTGTGAGCACGCTTGATGACATCCGAGCGCTTGCAGCCATCGGTCGGCGCGTAGAGGGAGCGATCGTGGGCACTGCTCTTTACGAAGCCCGGTTCACGCTCTCCGAGGCCATCGCAGCCAGCCGCGACCTAGGGATGGGCAAGTGACGGCATCTGGCAACAGCAGCAGTTGTGCGCAAACGCCCATAATCAGGTGGAGGGCGCGATGAGCGAGACATTCTCTCCGCAAGCACTTGCCTTTGACAGCCGCGGGCTCATCCCTGCGGTCATTCAGCAGCACGACACCGGCGAAGTGCTGATGGTGGCCTGGATGGACGCTGAGGCAGTGCGCCGCACCCTGGCCGAGGGGCGCACGTGGCTGTGGAGCCGTTCGCGGCAGGAGTATTGGTGCAAGGGTCTGACGAGCGGAAACACGCAGCGTGTCATCGAGGTGCGCACCGACTGCGACAGTGACGTCCTGCTCGTGCTTGTCGATCAGACCGGCGTCGCATGCCACACCGGTGCGCGGTCGTGTTTCTTTCGAGTGCTGGCTCAAGAGAGCAGTAGTGATAGCGATGGGTGATGTGCGCAGGCCTCAAACCCCACCTCCGGGGATCGGACCGGTACTCGAGGACCTCTGCGCGCTCCTTCAGTCCCGCAAAGCCGAGATGCCTGCGGGTTCATACACCGCTCAGCTGCTTGGCGGGCCGCAGGACAAGCTCCTCAAGAAGATCGCTGAGGAGTCAGGCGAGGTCATCATCGCTGCTCGTGACCGCGATGTGGATCAGCTCCGCTATGAGGCCGCTGATCTGCTGTACCATCTGCTCGTGGTCTTGGTGCGGGAAGGTGTCTCACTTGCCGACCTCGCCGCTGAGCTCTCGAGTCGCCGCCGATGAGGTCATGTCCGATTGCAGCCTGTGTGGCGCATACTGGCCTGATCGCACCCGAGATCTAGCAGCAAATGTCCATACGGTCCGCGGGTTTCCGCTGCATAAGCGAGGTTCCTGCGCACGTTCACTTGCGTTCAGAGTGTGATGTAGCGCACAATGGTGGGGAAATAATGACAAGAGCGGCGTGTGGAGGACAGCGTCGCAAGTGCGTGCGAGAGAGTGCACGCGCAGTTGACATGGAGGGTCATTCGCAGCCACAGGCTTGACGCCTGAACGTAGACCGGCCCAGGTTCGGGGTCGGTCTTTTCCGTCCCCGAAGGTGTTGGTGGTCCCGACGTGCGCGGGATGGCGCCGAGGGGGGATTGTGCGATGGGCCCGGTAAACGCAGCGGTCAGACAAGGCGAGCATGAGATGGTGCTCGTCGAGGTTCCTCGTCCCGAGGAGCCCGTTCACGCTCCCGATACGACCGCGTTCTTGACGCGCACACAGCGTCAAACCCGCGCGATTGCTGTGCTGGTGGTCGTTGACGCGATAGCTCTGCTCTTCACCGCCATCATGGCGATGTATTGGCATGTCAGTATCGTGGGCACACCCATCGCGTCGGCATCGATGGGCGCACGAAGCATGCCTCACGGTCTTCTTTCAGCGATATATGTCGTCATGACCGCGCTCGTGATGAACGCGTTTCACCTCTATGATGTCGATGGTCTAGGCTGGGGCTCGGGGGAGTTCACGCGCGTCGGGCGTGCGGCCATCCTCGGCGCCACTCTTGCAGTCATTGTCATGCTGCTTCTGGGTCTCCCTGCTCCTGACCGCATCTGGATACTGATCGTCGCCTTGTTGGGATTCACATCGCTCGTGGCGGGACGGGGGCTCGTGCGGCTCTTTGAATCGAAGACTGCGCGAGGCAAAGGGCTGACGCAGCGCTCCACGTTGGTGGTGGGTTCGAATGTGGAGGCAGCAGAGGTCGTGCGGCTGCTTAACGCTCGGAAGGACTGCGGGCTCGTGCCTGTAGGGTGCTTGCGAAGTTCGCTCATGGATCAGCTGTCCTTTGACTACTGCACCCCACTGGTGCCCACGCTCGGAAACGCCCGTGAGCTACGCGATGCGGTTGTGCGTGAGGGGATCGACACCGTCATCATCGTTGCTTCGGCGTTTGACTACGAAGTCATCAAGCGCATGATCAAGGAGTTGCGTGGTGTCCCAGTTGGCATCCACATCTCCTCGGCGCTTTCTGAGGTGCTCTCAAGCCGAGTCATCATGCGGGAGGTGGGTGGAGTACCGTTGATCTCGCTTCGCGGCATCTCCTTTTCGCCGAGGAAGCTGCGGCTGAAGCGGACGTTCGACTCTTTGGTTGCGAGCTTGATCATTCTTG
Organism: Coriobacteriia bacterium; assembly: GCA_034005175.1. Taxonomy (GTDB): domain Bacteria; phylum Actinomycetota; class Coriobacteriia; order Anaerosomatales; family SLCP01; genus JAVEVF01. Next base: position 6,287 of record JAVEVF010000087.1, read on the forward strand.
CGGGCATGCCCCTTTGGATCATCGTGGCTGCGCTCATCAAGATCGAGAGCCCAGGCCCGGTCTTCTACAAGCAAGAGAGAATCGGCAGAGATGGCGTGCCGTTCCTGATGTACAAGTTCCGGTCGATGGTCATGGACGCCGACAAGCGCCTCAGAGAACTTCAAGATCTTAACGAGGCAGACGGTCCTATCTTCAAGATCCAGTGCGACCCGAGGGTCACGAAGGTGGGTACGTGGATTCGCAAGTTCTCGATTGATGAGTTCCCGCAGCTCATTAATGTGCTGAAGAGCGAGATGAGCTTGGTGGGTCCGCGCCCGCCGCTTCCGCGTGAGACGGTGGAATACTCGCCTCATGATTGGCGACGTCTAGAGGTCCCACCCGGGATGACGGGGCTGTGGCAGGTTTCGGGCCGCTCGGATCTCAGTTTTCGTGAGATGGTTCGGCTGGACTGCTTCTACATCGACAACTGGTCGTTGCGTATGGACATGTCGTTACTCGTGCGCACCGTGCCCGCCGTCGTGCTCGCACGCGGTTCCTGCTGATCTGCTCTTCGAGGGCAGACATCGGCGTGGCGCCCCAACACCGTGGCGTACGCCTCGCGGTGCTACTGCACGATGTCCATTGCATCGATGACGACGTAGGTCCCTGTTGCCGCGATGTCCTTGGTGCCGGCTGGCTTGATGGTGATCGTATGGGCCCCCTGAGGAAGCGGTCCTGACTCCCAGATGCGCTCGCGCCAGACGGTGCCCGACCCGAACTGGCTTACGGTACCTTGATCGACACCATCGATCCAAATGCGCGCTCGGCCACAGTCGGCGCCCCTCGGGCCAACCCAGGCGACTTGGGTGCCAACGAAGCTCATCGTGAAGCTCGCACTGGATGATGCCGAGCGGTGATAGGTGCCGTTCACATACAGTGGGTTGTTCTCAACCGTCCACGGACCTGTGAACATGTTGGCAAGTGCGTGAATGCGCGTAGTAGCGCTTTGTGGGTTCGCCGTATCGACCTCGAAACGATCAAAGGCCACCATCGAGCCCCGGGATGCGCGATTCTTGGTGCCCGTGACGTGGACTTCGAGGGTGTGAGGCCCATCAGCAAGGCCATGGACCTCATGAATCATTTGATTCAGAGAACCTCTTGCTGCATATGCATCGGCGATACCTGCAGACTGACCATCCACGCTGACCGATGCCATTCCGTAGTTGGGCAGTCTCGGCCCGATCCAGCGGATGGCGTTGCCGCTGAAGCGTACGGTGAGATGCGTGTCGGCCCATCGGCCGTAGAGATACATTCCACTTGCTGCCGATTCGCTGGGTTCCATGACGAACCGGTCGAAGGTCACGCCTGCGTCATCAGGACGAATCATCAGCGTGCGCATGGTGCTCTCTGGGCTCACTACGACGCGCATGTTCGTGGCTGGCCCCCAGACGCCCGCTCCGTTCTTGGCGCGCACGCTGAACCACCACTCGCCATCCGATACAGCGAGTGAGGCCGTGTTCTCCAAGGTGTCAACTGACTCGTCAGGCGGCAGCGGGGTGTTCTTGTTGAAGGCGTAGGAGTATCCCGCCACCTCGGAGGGGCCCACGCGTACGTCCCACGTGAACTGTGCAGAGCGCGGTGTGAGGGGTGTTCGGTTCTGGGGAGGCGGGGGGGAGGCGAGGGTGATGATGGCGGGGAGGT
>JAVEVF010000088.1:0-7836 GCA_034005175.1 Coriobacteriia bacterium
TTCTGCGCACAGATATCTGAGCTTGGCCGTGCAGTCGCGAAATCAGTCGCCGCCACGCAGCTCCTCATCGATGCCTACGAATCGGTCGTGAACTGCCCAGATGCCGGTGGAGTGCCCGTAGCCGTATTTCAGCCCAGTGATGCCTCCAGCCATGAAGCCAAGCCCGGCCACCGAGACCCACCACTGTCCAAGGAACTGGCCGAGGGTGGCGATGGCGGTGCCGCCTATCGCGGCCGCACCGTTTGCGAGCCAGTACTGCCATGGGGGGCGGGGCATGAGGACGACGCCCCACTTCAAGCCGGCCCAGCCTCCCACTCCGATGCCCGCGATAGCACCTACGATGACCAGTACGATCTCCACACGAGCCTTCTTTCCGAGGTATCCATCCGGGCACGCGGCGCTCTACGCAAGGTCCCGCATGGTCACTTGCCCGCATCCCGATACAACCGCCAGATCGCTTGCGTCCCTTCATCAGCATAGCCTGCATCCACGAGTGACTCATACAATCGCAGCGCCAGTGCTCCGCCCGGCAGCTCGATTCCGAGCTCTGCGGCGGACTCAAGCGCGATTCTCAGGTCCTTCACGAAGTGCTTCACGTAAAAGCCAGGTGCGAAGTCCTCGGCAAGCATACGGGGTGCAAGGTTGGTGAGCGACCAACTGCCTGCAGACCCCGCACTCACGGAACGCAATACACGCTCAGGGTCGAGGCCCGAGGCCTTCGCATAGCCGAGCACCTCGGCAGCGCCGATCATCGACGCGGCGATCGCGAGCTGGTTGGCCATCTTCGTGTGCTGCCCGCTACCTGCCGGCCCCTGGTGGATCACGGTGGCACCGAAGACCTTCAGCAGCGCTTCTACCTCGAGAAAATCCTCGGCCGAGCCGCCCACCATGATCGAAAGGCGCGCCTCGCGCGCACCCACGTCCCCGCCGGTGACAGGCGCATCAAGCGCGTGCACCCCGCGCGAGGCCGCCTCGGTCGCGATTCGTGCGGCTAGCGCGGGAGATGAGGTCGTGCAGTCGATGAGATACATGCCCGGATGAGCGTGCGCGACGAGCCCCTCTTCACCGAGGTAGACCTCCTCGACATCGGCCGGGTAGCCCACCATGGTCACCACGACATCGCAACGCTCGGCGAGCTCGGCCACGCTTGACGCCCACTCGGCACCCGATTCCAGCAGCGACGCGGCCTTCTCGCGCGTGCGCGTGAACACGGCGACCTCGTAACCAGCCGCAAGCGCATGACCGGCCATCGGTCCGCCCATCACGCCCGTGCCAACGAAGCCGACTCTCGTCTTGTTTGGTGCAACCATCCTTAGCCTCCGATTCGCTGAAGCAGCCATGTCATGTTCTCGCCCAGTCTTCGCATCGTGCGAAGCCCTTCTTCGTCACCGTCGGCATCGCCCTTCGTGCCGCCAACGCCGAGGTTCCAGTAGGACGAGCCAACGACGATCATGTCACTGATGAGGAAGAAGTGGTTGATGGAGTCAAGCGCATGTATCGCGCCAGCACGCCTGTGCACCGTAATCCCCGAACCCACTTTGCGCGTGAACATCCCCGCGTTGCCGCGCGCTACGTAACCTGCACGGTCGATGATTGCTTTGAGTTCGGGTGTGATGTCAGCGAAGTACACCGGCGAGGCGAGCAGGATGCCATCGGCTGAGTCGAGCGCCGTGATGACCTCATTGCCGAAGTCGTCACGGCCATGGCACTGGCGATCGGCCTCGTGACGGCAGCGCATGCACGCGGTGCACCCTCCAACGGTCTTGCCGGCAAGTGAGATCATCTCGCAGGCGATGCCGGCCTGCCTCAGAGGTGCGAACGCAGCCTCTATCATGATCGCGGTATTGCCGCCCTTGCGTGCCGAGCCGTTGACTGCAACGACCTTCATGCATCAAGTCCTCTCTTGTCAGGGACGAACGTCAGAGCGCGTCAGCGGTGCGGTACACAGCACCCACGGTGCCCGGGCCCACATGCAGCCCGATGACCGCGCCGATAGGGTAGATGGGGATCTCACGCCCAGTTGCTTGTTCGAGCAGCGCCGCAAGCTCGCGGCCCTCGGCTTCATCATCGATGTGATGCACGACGAGGTCCTCCAACCCGCCTGCTCTCTCCGCGTCTGCCACCGCCATGGCGGTAATGTGTTCAAGCGCGCGCTTCTTCGTCCTCACCTTGGCAAAGACATCGGTCTTGCCCTCGGCGACGGTGAGGATGGGACGAATCTGCAGCAGCATGCCGAGCAACGCCGAAGCTCCACCGATACGCCCACCTTTACGCAGGTAGTCCAGTGTATGTGGCACAAACAAAAACCTCGTGCAAGGGATGGTGGCGCGCGCCTCCTGCGCCACCTCGGCGACAGTGGCTCCCGCCTCGGCTGCACGCGCAGCAGCCAACACAGCAAAACCCAGCTGCATACAGTTCGAACGCGAGTCGACGAGCTCTATCTGCCTGTCAGGATAGCGCTCGAGCACGAGATCTCGTGCCAAGGCTGATGTGGAGAAGGTGCCGCTCATATCTGACGATAGGAACACGCCACACACGTCTCTGTCTGCACTCAAGTGGTGCTCGAAGGCGGCGATAAGGTCGTTCACGGAAGGCTGCGAGGAGGTCGGCACCTCGCGCTCAGCAGCCATGCGTTCGTAAAACCACCTGCTATCGAGGCCGTCCTCGGCGTACGAATCGCTTCCGAAGTTCACCGCGAGCGTCACCACGGCGATGTCGTGGTCTTCGCGGTCGGATGCGGGCAGGTAGGAAGTCGAATCGGTGACGATGCCTACCGTCATGTCTGGTTCCCCTCCTTGATACCGCAACGCTGTGCTGTGCCGAGCCTCCGTTCGCCGTGCTGAACAGCATTGTACCGGAAGCACACCTCGGCTCTCGTGCCACGAATCGTGTGGCCCGAGGAGTGAAACACTGGCACGAGATGGGGATTATCCTGTCAGGTGTCGCGCGCTGTGGCATCTGCCCCAGTGCGGCCATCACTGGCAGCGGGCTTGTCCGCTCAATGACGGGAGGACGCATGAACCGCACGAAGGTCATCATCATGGGGGCGGCAGGACGCGACTTTCATGTCTTTCTCACGTGCTACCGCGACGATCCCTCGGTGGAGGTGGTGGCGTTCACTGCCACGCAGATCCCTGGAATCGATGACCGCATCTTCCCCGCCGATCTCGCAGGTGAACTGTACCCTCAGGGCATCCCCATCCTCGCCGAGAGTGAACTCGAGAAGGCCGTCGAAGAGCGCGATGTCGACCTTGTGGTCTTTGCATACAGCGATGTGAGTCACCAATACGTTATGCACCAAGCTTCGCGCGTGCTGGCGGCGGGTGCAGACTTCACGCTCATCGGCCCTGACCGCACCATGTTGCGCTCCACCAAGCCCGTGATCTCCGTTTGTGCGGTTCGCACCGGTGCAGGCAAGAGCGGCATCTCGCGCTACATCTGGGAACTCCTGGGAAAGGCTGGGCTGGTGGGAGTGGACATCCGGCATCCCATGCCCTATCGCGACCTTTCCCGCATGAAGGTCGAGCGGTACGGATCGATGGAGGATCTCGACCGCCTCGGCGTCACCATCGAAGAGCGTGAGGAGTACGAACACCTCATCGAGCTCGGTGCAGCAGTGTATGCAGGCGTCGACTATGAGGAGATACTGCGCGCCGCCGAGAAGGAAGCCGACGTCATCATCTGGGACGGCGGCAACAACGACATGCCCTTCATCCGTCCCGACCTGGAGATCGTGGTGCTCGACCCCCACCGCGCAGGGCACGAGCTCTCCTACCATCCCGGCGAGGTGAACTTCCTGCGCGCAGACGTGCTGGTCATCAACAAGGTCGACACCGCAGCACCATCTGACATCGCAGCGCTCGAACACACCGCAGCCATGTACAACCCCGATGCTGTCGTCGTACGCATGGCCTCCGAGATCACGGTCGAGGATCCAGACGCGCTCGCGGGAAAGATCGCGCTTGTGATCGAGGATGGGCCTACGGTCACTCACGGTGGCATGGCCTTCGGCGCAGGGCATATAGCCGCTGAGCGCGCCGGCGTATCAGGGTATGCCGATGCGCGCCCATACGCGGTTGGCTCGCTCGCGAAGACGTTTACGGCGTTTCCGCACCTCAGCGAGATCCTGCCTGCCATGGGGTACTCGGCAGCTCAGCTCGCCGACCTCGAGGCCACGATCGCCGCAACGCCAAGCGACGTCGTGGTCGTGGGCACGCCCATAGACCTCCTGCGCCTCGTGCATGTCGACCGGCCAGCCTACCGGGTCACCTACGGACCGGCAGACGCCGGCAGCCCCACCCTCGGCGAGATAATCTCCGAGTTCGTCGAGGCACACTGGCCAAAGTCCGAGAGGCGTTAGCGCTCTACCAGTCATGACGCCGGTCACAATGTGCATCAGGACCCTGCCTTGCTCTCATGCTGCAAGCGATATCTGCCGATATATGCAGCATCGGACGCCCACGGCTCGCGATCGGGGATAGGCATGCTCACAGCGGCAAAGGGGCTTTGTCGGATTCGGCCGCACTACGATGAGGACACCCGGTATCTCTTCCAGGTGCTACTCACCGCTACCTCCATCGTGGAAGCCAACATCGCCCTTGACCTGCTCACTAAGTCCGTTCCCGACAAGGCTCTTGTGGCTGCCGTGAACCTGCGCGAGGCGATCAAGTCCATTCCCTCCACTCCGTTTCGCATGGCCGTCGATGAGCAGACGTTCATGCGCGTCGGCGGCATGGTGAAAGACCTGGCGTCGCTCACTAGCACGACACCCGACGGCTACTCCGTGGTGGTCACGACCGCAGGCAACCTCGTGCTCGACCTCATCATCAAGCACGACGGCGAGAAGTACTTCTGGACGCCCATCCCCAGGACCGAAGATCTCGTCGAACCGGAGCTCGTGGAGCACCTCATCGAAAGCGAGTACCTGTTCAAGGGCGTGGTGGACGTGATCAAGTCGATGGGTGTGGTGTTCAACCCCACGCTGTATCTCTCCATCGACGACTGGCACCTCGAGTATGCGCGAGAGGCTATCGAGGGGCTCGACGGGCTGTTCTAGCCACCCTGCGCAAGCTCCGCGCTCGTGATCACTCGGCAGCCCACCGCCGCCATCTCTTCCAATGCGCGCGCTCCGTCATAGGGTTGCAGGTTCACCGCTCGGCAGCCGTCTGAGACCACCGTGACCTCGAACCCTGACGAGATGCCGTCAAGCGCCGTGTACTTCACACAGTAGTCAGTGGCAAGGCCCACCAGCGTGATCGTGTGCACGTCGTGTTGGCGCAGCCAGCTCTCCAGTCCTGTGGCGGTGCGGTGGTCGTTGTCGAAGAAGCCGGAGTAGCTGTCGATGGCAGGATCGGTGCCCTTGCGCACCACGTGATCGATGGCCGCCACGTCAAGTGCCGAGTGAAAGCTCGCACCGGGGGTGTTCTGGACGCAGTGCGGCGGCCACAGCACCTGCGCGACACCGCCAAGCTCGATCACCTGCCCGACCTCCGTGCCGGGATGGTTGACAGCAAAGCTGCCATGCGTTGCAGGATGCCAGTCCTGTGTAGCCACCACGAGCTCGAAGTGCGGCGCAAGCGCGTTTGCGACAACCACCACGTCATCGCCCTCGGCGACGGGCAACAAACCGAAGGGCATGAAGTCGTTTTGAACGTCTACGAGCACGAGCGCGTTCACGCGCCTCACCTCCACTGCAGCAATACGATGTATCTACCCAGCCTCACGCGCCCGCGCGAGGACGATGAGCCGCATCCGCAGCGCATGCACGCTGCGCTCCAGACCGACAGGATAGGAATGCGGGTTCAAGAAGCGGCGTATCGAGGGGTCAAGAGAGGCCACCTGCTGCCGCGCGCGCTCGCGGACACGGGACAGGGTGGGAGGATCGTACACGCGTCGCCCGCCGACCACGACCGGCACTAGCAGCTCCTCAAATGGCTGGACCTGCGCGAAGCGCTTGCGACGCGTGGGATCGGCAGGGTCTATCATCTGCGGCTCATCGGTGGGAGGGTCCTCGACGTCGTAGATCATGTCGCCTACTAAGGCGCCTTCATCATCAAGAAACCGCCTCACGCCTAAGATACCGGGGATGGTGACCTTCGCGGTCTGTTCGGAGATCTTAATGCGCGGTTCCCACTGCTCCCCTGGCCGCCTGATAGCCGAGAGCTTGTACACCCCACCAAGCGCAGGCTGATCGTACGCGGTGACGAGTTTCGTGCCCACGCCCCACAGGTCGATAGCGGCATCTTGTTCCTTGAGGCTTGCGATGAGGTGTTCATCAAGTTCGTTGGAGGCCACGATGCGAGCGGACGTGAGGCCCGCCTCGTCAAGGATCGTGCGCGCCTCGCGCGAAAGCCATGCGAGGTCTCCAGAGTCGATCCGCACGCCGATCATCTCGTAGCCTCGGGCCTTTAGCCTCTTGCCCTCCTCGGCCGCTCGGCGCACGCCTGAAAGGGTATCGTAGGTGTCCACGAGGAACGTGACGTTGTTTGGCAGCGCATCGGCATACGCCGAGAACGCCTCGGCCTCGCTCGGAAACAGCATCACCCAGCTGTGTGCGTGTGTGCCGGAGACAGGGATTCCGAATGTCTGGCCCGCAAGCACGTTAGACGTGCCCACACAGCCCCCCACATATGCGGCGCGGGCGGCCGAGATTCCACCATCAGGTCCCTGAGCGCGCCTGAGGCCGAACTCCACCACCGAGTCACCCTCGGCCGCCTCGCACACGCGTGCGGCCTTCGAGGCGACAAGCGTCTGGAAGTTCACGATGTTGAGCAGAGCTGTCTCCACGAGCTGGCACATCACGATGGGTGCGCAAATGCGCATGAGCGGCTCATGCGGAAAAACAGCCGTGCCTTCAGGGATGGCATGAACGTCGCCTTCGAAGCGAAACCGTTCAAGATACGTGAGGAACTCGGGGCTGAAGAGCGTGTGGCCATCGTTACCCTCAAGCGTGGAAAGGTACGCGATATCGTCAGAGGTGAACGAGAGCGCCTCCAGGTAATCAAGCGCTTGCTCGAGACCGCACGCAAGCGAGTAGCCTCCGCCGAATGGGTTCTCACGAAACGACAGATGAAAGCACGCCTCTGTGTCAGCAACACCGGCGGCGAAGTAACCTTGCGCCATGGTGAGCTGGTAGAGATCGGTGAACAGCCCCGGTGAGCGTCCCCACGAATGGATGGTCAACTGCACTCCTCCAGTGTCGTCACCTAGGTGCTGGCGTTGGCGTGTATGTCAGCGTCACCCCCCTAAGGTACCCAATCAACGCCCCCACACGCCACTCGCCCATTCTGTCACCGGCGCTGTCAGGAGTGTGGCAGATGGGGTATATGCGACACGATGGAGCGCGATTCTTCGGGGGAGCGATGGACGAGTCACGGTATGCCGAAGACCCAACGGCTGCACAAGAAGCACCGGAGGTCGCCTGTCTTCACTCGAATGACGAGTGCGCCTCGCGTGCCGCAGACCTCTCCGCCGAGATGTACGCACATGCCGAGCGTCTGCGCCGTCGCGAGTCACTTGAAGCGCTTCTCAGCCGAGGCCGTGGCCTTCCCGCCCGCTGAGCCCTTGGCCAGGCGCGGGGCCCACCCTCGGTCTTGAGACGACCGTGCTGCTGTAGCTACTTCGTCACGTCGAGCGCGTCAATCACCACGTTGAGCCCCTTGGACTGAGGGTCTTTGGTGGCGGTGGGGCGTATCTCGATGGTGTGCTTGCCGTACGGGAGGGTCTTTGACTCCCACACCCTCTCGCGCCAGCCCACGGTCCCCCTCTGGGAGACGGTGGATTGCAGCACCCCGTCGATGTAGACGCGGGCACGCCCGTACCCGCCGGTCTTAGGCC
>JAVEVF010000006.1:0-37410 GCA_034005175.1 Coriobacteriia bacterium
ACTATCGTCCATTTCGTAGGCGTCTTGCTCGCCGGTATCGGTGTAGCGATGGGCGTGCCTTTGGCGACCGCGGTCTTGTGGCGCGAGTGGGGCGCGGCGCAGGACTACATCCTCAGCGCAGGTATCATCTTGCCGCTCGGCTTTCTCTTGATGCATGCGGATGTCGTGCGCGAACGCATCACATACACCCATGCGTTCTCCATCACTGCCATCGGTTGGTTGGCAGCTTCGCTCGCCGCCGCCGTCCCGCTTGCTTTCTCGGGCAACTACGCGAGCTACCTCGATGCGGCGTTTGATGCCGTGTCCGGCTTTACAACCTCGGGTTTCACGCTCGCGCAGGGCCTTGACCACATGGCGCTCTCACACAACATGTGGCGCCATCTCACGCACCTCATCGGAGGGCAGGGCATTCTCGTCGCGGCCCTGTCTCTTGCGCTCGGTCTGCGAGGTGGCGGATTCTCGCTTTACGTCGCCGAGGCTCGCGATGAGCGCATCCTGCCGAACGTCCTGCACACGGCGCGCTTCATCTGGATCGTGACCGCTGCGTTCGTGGGGCTGGGAACGATGGCGCTCACCGGTGTTCTTCTGCGTCTCGGGATGGCGCTTGACCGCAGCTTCCTGCACGCGCTTTGGGTGTCGATCTCGGCCTATGACACCGGTGGTTTCGCCCCGCAGGGGATGAACACGATGTACTACCACAGCACTGCGTTCGAGTTCGTCTCGGTCCTGGTGATGATTGCCGGCATGTTGAACTTCAACCTGCATGCGTATGTCTGGCGTGGGGGCTACGGTGAACTGTGGAAGAACATCGAGGTGCGCGTCCTGGCGATGAACACAGTCGTGTTGTCGCTGATGGCAACAGCGGGGCTTATGGCGAGCAAGATCTTCCCCAACGGCGCAATCGCACTGTGGCGCAAAGGCATCTATCATGTCATCTCCGCTCATTCTGGCACAGGCCACCAGGCGGTGTATGCGAACCAGTGGGAGACCGACCTAGGACCGGCCGTCATGGCTGCAGTCATCATCGCCATGGCAGCGGGCGGCGCCGTGTGTTCGACCGCTGGCGGCATCAAGGCGTTGCGCATCGGCGTGATCGCCCGCAGTCTCGTTCAGCAGGTGAAGACCGCCCTGCAGCCACGGACCTCGGCGAATCGTGCACGCTACCACCACCTGCGCGAGCAGCTGCTGACACCGGAGATCACCGCTACTGCCGCAATGATCTTCATCATGTACGCGCTCACGTATCTCACGGGAGGCTTCATAGGGACGCTGTACGGGTATGACCTGAGCCAGTCCATGTTCGAGTCGGTCTCTGCCACTGCGAACGTGGGTCTATCAGCAGGCATCACGTCGGTGAGCATGCCCGTGGTCCTCAAGCTCCTGTACATGTTCCAGATGTGGGCAGGGCGTCTTGAGTTCCTCGCCGTGCTCGTTCTGTTCGCGCAGCTGCTGCTAGGGGTGGGGCAGATGTTGAGATATCCACGTCGTGGGTAGGGCTTCTAATGCCGAGTCGAAGGTGAATACAGTGCGCAGTTCAGCAAGATCACGAAAGCCACAAGACCCGATGGGGGTTCATCAGCTCCAGAACCCGTTTCAGCATTGGTTCCGCGGTTTGATGACCGAGGTCGCTGCACTCGTGTTCTTCGTCCTGGCCCTCTTCGGCCTTGCTTTCGTGGTCTCATGGGTGCTGTGAGATTGACTCGGACTGTGTGTGATGTCGACGCAAGGAGAGCGTTCATAAGATGACCCGCTGGCTGCTCATCACACTCCTGGCCGTGCTGGGGCTTGCTGTGGCCGTTGCTCCCGTTAGCGCCGACACGCTCGAAGAGGTGCCGCTGTCACCTGCCGAGGTAGTGGCTATCGACCGAGCTCTCGATGGCACGCGGGTGGTCGTCGAGGGGGAGGCCGTCGGTGAGAGCCTGCGCGCACGTGGCGGCGGGCGCTGGGTGAACATACTCGGTGAGGGTGTGGGCCTGGGGATCTGGGTCACCGATGGGATGGCTGAGGTCGTGCAGCACTACGGCGACTACAAGAACGATGGAGATACGGTGCGTGCTGTGGGGACCCTGCATATCGCGTGCGCGCAACATGCGGGCGAGTTCGATGTGCACGCCGAGCGGCTCGAGGTGATCGAGCGCGGTGGCCCGCGAGAGATGAATGTCGACCTCACAAAGGGCTTCGTGGGTGCGGCTGGTCTGGTACTTGCGTTCGTGCTGTATCGCTGGTACCAGCGACGCCGCGATCACCGCATGCTCTAGTGGTTGCTGGAGATCTTCTGTGAACGAGAGCGCCCAGCCTGCCGATTCAGACGTTCTCATCGACCTGCAGGGGGTCGTGAAAGTCTACGACACCGGCGAAGTGCCCTTCACGGCGCTCAGAGACGTAGACCTCACGGTGAGGAGCGGCGAGTTCGTGGGGCTCGTGGGCAAGTCCGGTTCCGGTAAGACGACCCTCATCAACATGATCACAGGTATCGACCGTCCCACCGAGGGCCGCGTGCTTGTGGGAGACACGCCGGTGCACGCGCTTAACGAAAACGAGCTTGCGAAGTGGCGCGGGCGGACCATCGGCGTGGTGTTTCAGTTCTTTCAGCTGCTGCCCACGCTGAGTGTTGTCGAGAACGTCATGTTGCCTATGGACTTCTGCAACACCTACGCAGCAGGTGAGCGTCCCGAGCGCGCGATGCACCTGCTCGAACAGGTCGAGATGGCCGACCAGGCATTCAAGCTTCCCTCGGCGCTCTCAGGCGGCCAACAACAGCGCGTGGCCATCGCACGCGCGCTCGCCAACGACCCGCCCATCCTTGCAGCGGACGAGCCCACCGGTAACCTCGACTCCAAGACAGCCGACGCGGTCTTTCGCCTGTTCGAGGAGCTCGTTGACGCCCACAAGACCATCGTCATGGTCACGCACGACGCGGACATCGCCGCGCGTGTGCGCCGCGCGCTTGTCGTGAGCGATGGGGAGATCATCGAAGAGATGGTGCACCGCCCGCGCACTGAGCGCCGAGGGGTCTGACGATGCGCCCCCGTTGGCGCAAGGTCATCCGCGACCTTGCCGGCCACAGATTCCGCACGTTGCTGGTCGTACTGTCTATCGCGGTGGGCATCTTCGCCATCACCGTCGTCATGGGCGGGAGGGGGATCCTCCTGCGTGAGTTCGCGCGCGTGTATGGCACTTCGGTGCCCGCAACCATCTCCTTTGATGTGGACTCCGCTGACGGGAGCGTCGTGCGCGAAGTGGCGCGCTATGAGGGCGTTCGAAAGGCCGAGGGGCTGCGAGCCTTCACGGCTCGGTACGCACCTGGGGAGCAGGTGCGACAGGAGCCCTCGGCTGGTTGGGACACGCTATACGTGCGAGCGATGCCCGACATCTCGGCGTCTGACGTAGAGAAGGTGACGCTGGAGAAAGGCGACGCCTGGCCGCCTGGGCTCGGTGAGATCGTCTTGGAGCGCTCGGTGAACATGGTTGCCCCTTACAGCCCTGGTGACCTCATCACAGTGGAGTCTCCCAGCGGCACGCGAGCCGTCTTGCGCGTCACCGGGCTTGTTCACGACATAAATGCCGTGCCTGCGCAGTTCGTCTCGGGAGCAACCGGCTACATATCGATGGAGACGCTGCGGTTGCTTGACGAGCCCGAGACCTTCAACAGCGTGCGCATCGTGTCTGAAGATGAGCTCACGCAAGCCCAAGCAAGCCGCCTTGCGATGAAGATCCGTGACGACGTACTCACCGCTCGTGGCCTGCGGGTGATGCGGACGTACGTGCCTGAACCAGGCAGTCACTTTCTCGGCGACATATTCGAAGGAGTGTCGTTGCTTCTGCTTGCGCTCGGCGTGCTTGGCTTGCTCCTCTCGGGCTTCCTCGTCGTCACCACGGTGCAGGCGATCATGGCGCAACAGGTGAGTCAGGTGGGCATCATGAAGGCCATCGGTGCGCGTGCTGATCAGATTACGTGGATGTACCTCGTCATGGTGACGGTGTATGGCGCGTTTGCGCTGGTGCTGGGGATGCCTGTGGGCGCGGCGGCAGGGCGGTGGTTCACGGACTTCGCAGCCGACCTGCTGAACTTCCGCGTGACATCGTTTGCGCCGCCTGCGTACGTGGTGGCACTGGGCATGGCGGTGGGCATAGGTGTGCCGTTGTTGGCGGCGATCGTGCCCGTCCGGGCTGGGGCGCGCATGAGCGTCGTGCGTGCCCTCAACGCCACAGGGATGTCGGGCACGACGTTCGGGCACGGCATAGTCGACCGCGCGCTCGGCCTTGTGCGCGGCCTGCCCAGGCCAGTCGCGCTTTCCATTCGCAACACGTTTCTGCGCAAAGGCCGGCTTACGCTCACGCTTGCCACGCTCGTGCTTGCCTCTGCTATGGTGATGTCGGTCATGAGCGTGCGTAGCTCCATCCTTGCGACCGTCGATGAGATAGATATGTGGCGCTTCGATGCGCAGTTCTACTTCGCGACACCACAGAGTCGCGAAGCTGTCGAGCGCATCGCCTCGGGCGTTGAGGGGGTGACGGCGGTCTCGGCCATGCCGGAGTACCCGGGCGTCTTCGAACGTGCCGACGAGACCGAATCCGAGAACATAGACATCATCGGGGTGAAGCCGGGCTCTGGCTTCGTGATTCCCCGAGTGGCCAAAGGTCGCTGGCTTACGTCCGATGATGCCGCAGCAATCGTGTTGAGCGAAGATGTCGCCAACTCCGAACCCGAGCTGGGAGTTGGCTCGACGGGGACCTTCAACGTGGCAGGCGAGAGCCATGACTTCGAGATCGTGGGTGTTGTCTCGGCAGGCCTCATGGGGCCCGTAGCATTCGTGCCCCTCGAACACCTCGATTCGCTCACAAGCGCCCCGGGCGCCGCCACCCGCTTACAGGTCCGTACTCAAACGAGTGACCCAGATGAGCAGCTTCGCGTGGCACACATGGTGGAACAACGCCTGGAGCAGCGGTCGGTGACAGTGGCGTTCATGCAGACCGCCTCGGAGCAGCGAGATCAGATCGCGAGCGAGCTCGGTATCCTCGTGACCTTTCTCGCCATCATGGGAGGCGTGCTTGCCATCGTGGGTGTGATCGGGCTGACCGGCACCATGAGCATCAACGTGCTGGAGTCTACGCGCGAGATCGGCGTCATGCGCGCCATCGGCGCATCTCACGGCTCGATCTATCAGATCTTCATCGCTGAAGGCGTGGTGGTAGCGCTCATCGCGTGGGCGCTCGGCGCAGCTCTCTCCTACCCGATGAGCCGAGTCTTGCTTACCATGCTTTCGCGCGCGATGGGCCTCCCGCTCACCTTCTCGTTCTCTTGGGAGGGTGTCGGCGTATGGCTTGCGGGAGTCAGCCTCATCGCGGTGGTCGCGAGCCTTCTACCAGCGTATCGCGCCGCACAGGTCAGTGTGCGTGACGCCATCGCCTATGAGTGATGGCTGGTATCATGGCAACGTTCGCGAACCCTCTTGGGTGCAGCATCGTCCAGACACCCTCTCTGCCGAGGAGAAACCAGATGGCACTGGCGCTTTCTGAGCACTATCCTGGCGTGTCAGCACTTTCGGTTGCTGGCATCGCTTCCCTTCCCACGCCGCTTGAGCCGCTTCAGATCGAGCAGGTCTTGGAGAAGGGCTGTGAGCTGTGGGTGAAGCGCGACGATGCTACGTATGCACTCTATGGTGGAAACAAGGTGCGCAAGCTCGACTTCCTGCTTGGGCAGGCTCTTGCCGAGCACAAGACCGCCGTCGTCACCTTTGGGGCGTACGGGTCGAATCACGCGCTCGCCACAGCCGTGCATGCGCGCGCTTTGGGCATCGAGCCGCACATCATCATGTCCCCGCAAGCTCCCACCGCGTTCGCGCGTGACACACTGCTCGCACACGCCGGGCTGAACACTCAGCTGCACCCGATCGAGGGCTGGGAGGGAGAGCGCGAGGCCAAGCGGGTGATTCACGAGCTCGCCGAGCGCGACGGAATGCAGCCAGCGGTCTTTCCCATGGGCGGCAGCAGCGCGTTGGGCGCCGTGGGATTCGTGAACGCCGCTGCCGAGGTGGGAGCCGGCTTTGATGCGGTGTACGTGCCATGTGGGACGCTTGGCACCGCGGTGGGTCTCGCGGTGGGATTCGCTGCGCTTGGCGCGAACACACGGGTGGTCGCGGTGCGCGTGACGCCAGCCGAGCTTGCCAACGGACATGTAGCGCGCACGCTCACTGAAGGCGTCGTCACGCTCATGGGCTCCGTCGACGCGCGGTTTCCTCGGCTAGCGTTTGAGAACCTTGCATTCGATCTGCGCGATGAGTTTTTTGAACCAGGATACGCCGTGCCTACAGCTGCTACGGAGGCTGCGGTCGCGCTTGCCGCACGATCGGGCCTGGCGCTTGAGACCACGTACACGGGCAAGGCGCTTCAAGCGCTTGAGACAGACGTGCGCCTCGGTACGTTGTCAGGTGGCAAGATACTGTTCTGGGACACCTATCATTCGGGTCCCAAACCTCCGCCAGGGCCAGTCGAGGTATTGCCACCGACATTGCAGGAGTATGTCGCCGAGTGCGAGCAGCGGTTTGGCAGATAGCACGAGATGACATCTGCACTACCAAGCCAGGTCGTTATGAAGGGAAGGGAACTCATATGACGCTTCGCGTGAGCTTCGGGTCTGACAACCATTCCGGAGTGCACCCTCAGGTCATGGATGCCATCGCAGGCGCCAACGAGGCCTATGTGCATGCATATGGGGGCGACCCTTTCACGCGAAGAGCGATCGCTTCTTTCCGAGAGATATTCGGTCAACATGTCGAGGTGGTGTTCACCTTCAACGGCACGGGTGGCAACGTGGTCTCGCTCGGTAGCGTGTGTCGTCCATGGGAGTCGGTGATCTGTGCTGAGAGCGCGCACATCAACAGCGACGAGTGTGGCGCGCCCGAGCGTATCGCAGGCGTGAAGCTCGTTCCCGTGGCCACGGCAGACGGCAAGCTCTCGCCTGATCTGGTACTCCCGTACCTGACGGGGTTCGGAGTCGAGCATCACGCGCAGCCCCGGGTCATCTCGGTCTCGCAGGTCTCCGAGTACGGCACGGTTTACAGCGTCGAAGAGCTGCGCGCGCTCTCGGACCTCGCCCACGAGCACAACATGCTGCTTCATGTCGATGGAGCGCGATTCGCCAACGCGGTGGCGCGTGTGGGTTGCAGCGCGAGCGAGATGTTCGCGCAAGGGGGCATTGACGTTCTCACCTTCGGGGGCACCAAGAACGGCATGCTGTTCGGCGAGGCGGTGGTCGTTGCGGACGGTGTGTCACGAGAGGTGCTGCACTTCGTGCGCAAGCAGTCCGGTCAGCTCGCCAGCAAGATGCGGTACGTGTCAGCGCAGTTCTCGGCGATGTTCGAGGAAGGGCTGTGGCTGCGATGTGCCTCCCATGCAAATGAGATGGCCGCTCGGCTGGCCGAGGGTGCGCGAGCACTCGGTATCGAGATCACGCAGGCGGTTGAGGCCAACGAGATCTTCGCGATCCTGTCGCCAGAGGTCATTCCCGCCCTTTCCGAGCAGTTCGGCTTCTACACCTGGAATGAGGCTCGGCGCGAGGTGAGGTGGGTGACCTCGTGGAGCACGCGCTCGGAGGACGTGGATGAGCTCATCTCGGCCCTGCGCGACGCGATGGCGTGAGCGGTCGTACCTCGCAAGCGGTACCATGGCGCTCATGTTGATCCTTGTCGATGGATATAACGTCACCAAATCCGATCCTGCCACAGCCGCGCTGCTGAGCGAGGCTCAGCGAGACCAGCTCGTGGCACGGTTGCGTGCGCGCGGTGCTGAGCTGCTTGGCGCAGGTCGCATCGTCGTGGTCTTTGACGGGGTCACAGGAGGCGGCCCGGCGGCGAGTGCCGCGCCGGTCGAGGTGCACTTCTCGCGCGATGGCGAGTCCGCCGATGACCTCATCGTGAGCTTGGCCGGCAACGCTCACGAGACAGAGATCTGTCTCGTGACCTCGGACCGCGAGCTTGCCCAGCGCGTACGCTCGGCAGCATCAGTGCCGGTGACGGTCGTCGGGAAGGAAGCCGCGTTTCACTCGGCGAAGGCGAAGCGCAGGCGGCGCTCGCCTTCACGTGCGGTGGTGAGCGAGTCTCTCGGCGTGCCTCCCGGAGGCAACGACATAACCAGGGAGCTTGAGGGGATATGGTGCGTCGACGACGAGGGCAAGGAGTGAGATGCCAGGACTTGGCGTGATAGTGAATGTGAGCGCGGTGCTGATCGGCACGGCTATCGGACTGTTGTTCGGCAGGCTCATCGCCGAGCGGTTTCGCCTCATCGCCTTTGCTGCTATCGGGCTGACAGTCATCGTCATCGGCGCGAACATGAGCATCGCAGGGCTCACCGCGCTGTCCGAAGGAGAGCTTGGCGCATACGCGGCGCTTGCGCTGGTAGGGTCGCTCGTCGTCGGCGCGCTTGTGGGCGAAGGCCTGCGAATCGAGTACTGGCTTGAGCGTTTTGGCGAGGTGCTGCAGGAGGCGGCGTACAAGGCGCCGTTGCTCGCACCCGGCCGAGCCGACCAACCTGGCGAGAAGGCCCACACGCTGGTCGAAGGCTTTGTGACGGCGTCGCTGCTGTTCGGGGTGGGAGCGATGACCGTCCTGGGCTCGATACAAGATGGGCTCGGCGACCCGTCGCTTCTCTACCTCAAGGCACTGCTTGACGGCATCTCGGCAATCGCGCTTGCCACCACGCTCGGCGGAGGCGTAGGGTTTTCGGTCATCCCCATGATAGTGCTTCAGGGGGGCATCGCGGCAGGCGCGCATTCGATAGAAGTGTTTGTAACACCCGAGGTCATCGCATCGATTCAGATGGTGGGTGGCGCCATCATCCTCGCCATCGGCTTTGACCTGGCAGGTATCAGGCGTCTGCCCGTGGGCAATATGCTGCCCGCTATCTTCATAGCCGCTCTGGTCGCAGGAGTGTTGACATGAGTGATGCACGTGAGAGGGGAGATGATGCTCGTCTCCAGGAGCTCTTCGCCGACCCACCTGCTCCCATCCCGAAGTTCAACTGGGGGGCGTTTCTGATCCCGCCCATCTGGGGTGTGGCAAACGGTCAGTGGCCTGGCGTGTTCTTCCTGCCACTATGGCTGTTCATCGACAACGTGCTCAGGGGGCCGAGGGTGTTCGGTGTGTGGAGCACCGTCGGGGGAGTCGTGCTTGCTGGGATTACCATCGCCGCGCAGACGATCTTCGCTGCCAACGCGAACCGGCTTGCCTGGCATCGATTCGTCGGAAGGTTGACCCCCGAGCAATACGCGCGCCGCCAGCGCGCCTGGGGCATTGGCGGGATTGTCACCATCGCAGTGATGGCGGTGTGGATCACGTTCTTCGTGCTCGGCTACGGGAACTGAGCCACCCACTCGGCCAGCAGCCCTGCTATGTGCTCGCGCGTGTGGCGAGCATCAGAAGGTTTCACGCCAACCCTTCACCTTGAATGCGCTCGGACACACGTCGTTAAGGGTGCATGCCCCACACACCGGCCGCTTTGCGGTGCACACTGCTCGGCCATGATCGATGAAGCGGTAGTTGATGTGAGACCACTCCTCGCGCGGATAGATCTTCATGAGGTCGCGCTCGACCTTGTCAGGGGTCTTTTCTGTCGACAGGCCGAACCGGTGCGCGAGGCGGAAGACATGCGTGTCGACGGCGATGCCCTCCACCTTGCCAAACGCGTTGCTGATGACGATGTTCGCGGTCTTGCGCGCCACGCCCGGCAGGCTCATGAGGCCTTCCATAGTGTCTGGCACCACCCCGCCGTACTCGGTGACGATCATGCGCGCGGCGCCCATGATGGACTTGGTCTTGTTGCGGAAGAATCCCGTGGGCCGAATGATGTCTTCCACTTCTTCCGGGTCGGCGTTTGCGAGGTCCTCTGGCTCGGGGAAACGCTCGAAGAGCACGGGAGTGACCTTGTTGACACCAGCATCGGTGGTCTGTGCCGAGAGGATGACGGCGATCAACAGCCGAAACGGCGTGTCGTAGTGCAGCATGATGTGCGGGTCGGGATAGAGCTCAGCCAGCCGCTCCATGATGATCCGCGCGCGCTCTGCTCGTCGCATCTTGCCTCCTGAGTCCATGCCGGCCGAGGTGATAACCGAGGCCGAGATGATGGTACACGAGGTGGGGCAGAGAGGGACGGGACAAGGGCAAGCGCGGAGAGAGGGGCTGTAAGCGGACGAGGCCCGGTGTGCCTGCTTGACCCGCTCTGCCACCCAGCGATACCCTCGGTGAGCCCCGCGCCCGCTCCGGTCGTGGGCTTTCGCCGTGTCCAGACCTGTCGCCACCGCCTTTCGCATCCCGTTGAGGAGCCACATGCACCTGCTTGACGCCATCACGTCTTCCCTAGATGCTGCAGAACCTTACGTCGCTGCTCGCCGAGCTCTTGAGACCGGGGCGGACTTCACGCTCGCCGCCCCGGGGTTGGTGCGCCCTGCGCTCACAGCGGCGCTCTTCGCGCGCCGCCCGCGACCTATGCTAGTAGTCATCGCCGGCGAGGTCGCTGCGGAGCGTTTCGCGCGTCAGGCGGCTGCCTATCTGCCCCCCGGCAGCGTACTGCCGTTTCCTGAGCGCCCCGATGCGCCTTGGGCCGACGAGTCCCCCGACCTCGAAGTGGTGGGTGCGCGTGCCCGAGCCCTGTATGCGCTCACCCGCGGTAGGCCCGTCATCGTGGTAGCCTCGGTGCGCTCGCTATTGCGTGCGTTGCCCCCACAAGGTTCGCATGTCTTCGAGCCGCTCGTGCTTTCCTCCGGTGCCACCATCAACCTCGGCGACGTTGCAGCACAGCTTGCGCGCATGGGCTACGAGCGCACCGAGACTGCACAGGAACGCGGCACCTTCGCCATCCGCGGCGGCGTGCTCGACATCTTTCCCTCAGACATGCCGTATCCCGTGCGCGCGGAGCTGTTCGGTGACGAGATCGAGACGCTTCGCCGCTACATTCCCAGCACCGGTCAGTCCATCGGTGATGCAGGCGTGACGGAGGTGTTCGGATGCCGAGAGGTGCGTCTGGGCTCGCGGGCGGTGGCAGGAGCGAGGGCGGCGCTGCGGGATCGCGCGTTGCGCGAGCCGGACGTAGCGCATCACCTGGAGCTGATGGAGCAGGGCATCTCCTTCAACGGCGTCGAGCGCTACCTGCCCTTCTTCTACAAGCAGTCCGGCGTCCTCACCGACTATCTCGCTGCCGAGACACTCATCGTGGTTGCTGAGCCACGCTCGCTCTTCGATGATGCGACCCGGCGTGCCGAGGATCTGTTCGAGAGTGCGAAGGCCGTCGGAGCTTGTGCTGAGGGTCTCATACTTCCCCCAGCGCGCATCGACCTCGGGGGCCGACAGCGCCTCACTCTGCTCTCGCTTCTGCGTGTTGGCAATGCAGCCGACGCCGAGCTTGCTGCGCGAAGTCCCGAGGTCGCGGGCGGGGAGGAGCGGTTCATGGCAGGCGTGCGCGGGCTGCTCTCATCCGGATACAGCCTTGCGCTTGCGGTACCCGATCGTCGGGTGCGCGAGCGTGTAGCGGACCGTCTCGCTGAAGCGGGCACACCCGTCAATGATCTTGTGGCCGAGACACATGCTTGTGCCAGCGATGTGATTGCCGCCGGATCCACGGCATCAGTCTCCGTCAGGACTCGCGCCCCAGGGGTGGGGGCTTTCGTTGCCGGTGCGGTGAACCTCACCGACGTGGAGGTTCCAGCAGGCTACGTCATCCCTGCTGCGCGCCTGGCAGTGGTGAGCATCGACGACATCTATCCGCGCTCGGCCGCGATCCGCCGCTCGGCGCGTGAGGTGGATGCCACGAGCATCACCTTCGCCTTTGCGCCGGGCGACTACGTCGTGCACGCAACCCACGGGATCGCGCTCTTCAAGGCACTCAAACGCAAGGAAGTGCTCGGCGCCGAGCGCGATTACCTCGTGCTCGAGTACGCGAAGGGTGATCGGCTCTACGTGCCCGTTGAGCAGATCGACCGCATCACGAAGTACGTAGGATCGGACGGCTCAGCTCCGCGTGTCACTCGGCTGAACACCGCCGACTGGTCACGTGCGACCAGCAAGGCGCGAAAGGTCGCACGTGCGCTCGCCTTCGACCTCGTGGACCTTTACGCGAGGCGGGCGTCGGTGACTGGTCACGCGTTTGCTCCCGACTCGCCATGGCAACTCGAGATGGAGGCGGCCTTTCCGTTCGACGAGACACCCGATCAACTCGCTGCAATCGCTGATGTGAAGGCCGACATGGAATCCGAGAAGCCGATGGACCGCCTGATCTGCGGCGATGTGGGCTACGGCAAGACGGAAGTGGCTATCCGAGCCGCGTTCAAGGCCACACAGGACAGCAAGCAGGTGCTCGTGCTCTGTCCCACCACCATTCTCGCGCAACAACACTTCACCACGTTCTCCGAGCGTTTCGCGCCCTATCCCGCACGCGTCGAGGTGCTCTCGCGCTTTCGTTCCCCAGCACAGCAGAAGGCCGCTCTCGATGGCTTCGCGAAAGGCGAGGTGGACGTCCTCATCGGCACGCACCGACTGCTTTCGCGCGACGTCACGCCGAAGGATCTTGGTCTTGTGGTGATCGATGAGGAGCAGCGTTTCGGTGTGGAACACAAGGAGCACCTCAAGAATCTGCGTGAACAGATCGACGTGCTTACCATGACCGCCACCCCCATTCCACGCACGCTGCAGATGTCGCTCTCTGGCGTGCGCGATATGAGCGTCATCGACACGCCTCCCACGAACCGTTTTCCCGTGCACGTGCATGTGGGCGAGTACGACCCCGATGTCGTCTCGGGTGCCATTCGCCGAGAAGTGCAGCGCGGGGGACAGGTGTATTTCGTGTCCAACCGAGTGAAGTCAATCGATGACGCTGTTGCGCGGGTGCGTGATGCAGCGCCCGAGGCGCGCGTGGGCGTGGCGCACGGGCAGATGTCCGAGCGAGAGCTCGAGGCCGTGATGGAGAGCTTCTCGGCGAACGAGATCGATGTGCTTGTCGCCACGACCATCGTGGAAAGCGGCATCGACAACCCGCACTCCAACACGCTTGTCATCGAAGACTCGCAGCGTCTCGGCCTCGCACAGCTCTACCAGCTGAAAGGCCGTGTGGGGCGCAGCCATGTCAAGGCGTACGCGTACTTCCTCTTCCCACGAGGCAGCTCTCTCACCGATCAAGCCACCGAGCGGCTGGTGGCCATCCGCGACCATTCGGATCTGGGCAGCGGCATCAAGGTGGCCATGCGCGATCTGGAGATTCGCGGTGCAGGCTCGCTCCTCGGCGCCGAGCAGCATGGCTCGATGAGCGCGGTGGGCTTCGACCTGTACGCGGAGATGATCCGGCAGGCCGTGGCCGAGGTCCGCGGCGAACCTGCGGTGGCGCATCCCGAGATCAAGGTGGACCTGCCAGTGGCGGCGTTCATCCCCGAGGAGTATGTCGCTGCGGCCGATGAGCGCGTCCGTGCGTATCGGCGGCTTGCTGGCGCCCCCACTGTCGAGCGTGTCGGGCAGGTGGCGTCAGAGCTCGTGGTCACGCACGGGGCGCTTCCCGAGCCTGTCCGCAACCTCGTGGAGATCGCACGCATCCGCGCGCTGGCCGCCGAGGTAGGCGTGCGCAGTATCTCTCTCGTGCGCCGGAGGCTCACTATCTCGCCGGTCCAGCCCGGTAGCGAAGCACGCGGTGCGCTTGCTGCCCTCGGCGCCATTACGCTTGACCGCGACCGTTCAGTGGCGCTCCCCATCGACTATGGAGCTTCTGTGACTGAATCTGTGCTTGCCCTGCTCGGTGCTATACTTGCCGGGTCCAAAGACACCTGACCTACTTCCCCCTGGAGGACTGATGAGGACGTTTCGTCCATTGTTCGCGCTTGCGCTCGTCGCTGCATTGCTCGTGGGCGTCGCAGGATGCGGATCGAAAGACGTCGCTGCTATCGTCAACGGCGAGGAGATCAGCAAGGCAGATCTTGAAGCACAGGTGAACCGCCTGATGGAGCAGTCTCCCGAGATGTTCAAGGGCGATGACGGCGAATCTCGCTTGGTGGAATTCAAGCGCCAGCTGCTCGACAACATGATTAACAACGTGCTCATCCGTCAGGCTGCCGCCGAACGCGGCATCGAAGTCACTGATGAGGAGATCACCGCGCAGGTCGATGACCTCAAGGCCGGGTTCCCCACAGAAGACGATTTCGACAAGGCTCTCTCCGACGCGAACCTCACGCTCGACGACCTCAAGCAGCAGTTGCGCGACCAACTTGCGACGCAACGCCTCATGGAAGAACTCGTCGGCGACGATGAGGTCACCGACGAGGAGATTGCGAAGTACTACGAGGAGAATAAGACCGAGTTCGAGGAGCAGACCGCTACGCGCGCCTCGCACATCTTGTTCGACAAAGACGACAAGGCGACCGCCGAAAAGGTGCTTGCCGAGGTCAAGGGCGGAGCTGCCTTTGACGAGCTTGCCAAGAAGTACTCGAAAGACCCCGGCTCGGCCGCGCAAGGTGGGGACCTCGGCTGGTCTGATCCCGCGCGCCCCTTCGTGACTGAGTTCCAGGAGGCGCTGGACAAGCTCAAGGTGGGCGAGATCTCAGACTTGGTCGAGACAGAGTACGGCTGGCACATAATCAAGGTGGACGAGAAGCGTGACGAGCGCACCAAGCCGCTAGACGAAGTCAGAGAGCAGATCGAGGCAGCCATCTTGAAGCAGCGCAATGTCGCTGCCTACAAGGAGTTTCTGGCCGAGACCCGCAAGAAGGCCACGATTGAGATCCTTATCGATGAGCTCAAGCCTGCAAAGTCCGCCGAGAAAGACGCAGGCGAGCAGTCTGACGACAGTGGTGACTCCGACAAGTAGGCCTGCCGGCGGCGATGCGGGGGATGTCGTGCGCCCGGGTGACGCAGGATTCGATGAGTTCGTTCGCATGATCGCCTTGCTGCGAAGCCCTGAGGGCTGTCCGTGGGATCGTGCTCAGGACCACATGAGCCTGCGGCGCAACATGATAGAGGAGGCCTACGAAGCGGTCTCGGCCATCGAATCAGGTGATGATGCGGAGCTTTGCGAGGAACTCGGTGACGTGCTGTTGCAGGTGGTGCTGCACTCACAGATCGCTACCGATGAGAACCGCTTCGCAATAGGCGATGTCGTAGCTGGTATCTCGGGGAAGATCCGCCGGCGCCACCCGCACGTGTTCGGCGACGCCGAGGCTGGGACGCCCGATGAGGTCATTGACCGCTGGGACGCAATCAAACGCGACGAGCGAGATGGCGCCGGGGTGCTCGATGGCATTCCATCGGCACTGCCCGCGCTGCAGTGGGCGCAGAAGATCTCTCGGCGAGCCGTGGGCGTGGGTTTTGAGTGGGACAGTCTCGAGGCGGTCTGGGAGAAGGTCCACGAGGAGATTGACGAGCTCAAAGCGACCGAGCCTGGCTCGTCCGAGGCGGCCGACGAAATCGGCGACCTGTTGTTCACCGTGGTGAATCTTGCACGCAAGCAGGGTATCGATGCTGAAGAGGCCCTGCGCACGGCGTGCCGTAAATTCATTACGCGCTTCGAGCTGATGGAGTGCGACGCCGATGCTTCAGGGCGCGCCATGCAAGAGTTGGATATCGCAGAGATGGAGGAGCTCTGGCAGCGCGCCAAGAGCAGGGAGGAGCATCGGTCATGAGCTATATCGTCGACATCTACGCTCGCGAGGTTCTCGATTCGCGCGGTAACCCCACGGTCGAGGTTGAGGTGGTCTTGGATGATGGCTCCTTCGGCCGTGCCATCGTGCCCTCGGGGGCCTCGACCGGCGCGTTCGAAGCGGTTGAGTTGCGCGACGGTGATTCTTCACGCTATCTCGGCAAGGGCGTGTGCACCGCAGTCGATAACGTGAACGAGGCGATTGCGGCCGAGCTTCTCGGCATGGACGCCACTGACCAACGGCTCATCGACTCGACCATGCTTGCACTCGATGGCACTCTGAATAAGGGCAAGCTCGGCGCGAACGCAATCCTGGGGACGTCGCTTGCCATCGCTCGTGCAGCTGCCGAATCCACAGAGCTCACGCTCTACAGCTACATCGGCGGGGCGAACGCTCACACGATTCCCGTGCCGATGATGAACATCCTCAACGGCGGCGCACACGCTGACAACAACGTTGACCTGCAAGAGTTCATGATCATGCCGCTGGGCGCCTCGACGTTTGCCGAAGGTTTGCGGATGTGCGCGGAGATCTACCACACCCTTAAGAAGGTGCTTTCCGAGCGCGGGCTTGGTACGGGCGTAGGCGATGAAGGCGGGTTCGCTCCTGATCTGGGCAGCAACGAGGAAGCCCTTCAGCTCATCAGTGATGCTGTTGGCGAAGCCGGATATTCGCTCGGCGAGCAGATCGTCTTCGCGCTCGACCCTGCCACCACCGAGTTCTATCGTGACAACGTCTACCACCTCGACGGGGAGGGGCGCGTGCTTTCCTCGGCCGAGATGGTGGAGTTCTGGGCAGATCTCGTCGAGCGCTACCCCATCATCTCCATCGAAGACGGGATGGCAGAGGAGGATTGGGAGGGTTGGAAGCTTCTCACGGAGCGTCTCGGTGAGCGCGTACAGCTAGTGGGTGATGATCTGTTCGTCACGAACACCGAGCGCCTGGCGCGTGGAATCGGGATGGGTGTTGCGAACTCCATCCTCATCAAGGTCAACCAGATCGGCTCGCTCACCGAGACTCTCGACTGCATCGAGATGGCGAGACGGGCGGGGTACACGTGTGTCATCTCGCATCGTTCCGGCGAGACGGAGGACACCACCATCGCTGATCTGGCCGTTGCCGTGAATGCCGGCCAGATCAAGACAGGTGCGCCTGCACGCTCCGATCGTGTTGCGAAGTACAACCAGTTGCTGCGAATCGAAGAAGAACTGAGCGATTCAGCTATCTATCCTGGTCCGGACGCATTCTACAACCTCGCGCGCGGCTAGCCGCACACAGCTGAAGAAAGGCGTTTTCGGCGTATGGCAGCTCGCATCGGTCCAGACAGCACGAACTCGGGTATACCGTACGATTACGGTGTGCCGCTGCAAGGCGCTCTTGCCCAGCGCGAGCGTCTTGCTGACAAGTACGACATCGAGTTCGGCAAAGAGCGGATCTTCCCCGAGCTTCTTGAAGCGTTGCTTGCCGAGGTCCCCCAGGATGCCGAGGTGCTTGAGGTTGGAGCCGCTACGGGCTATCTTACGCGGCCTCTGCTTGAGCATGCTCGCGCGCTTACCGCGCTTGAGCCCTCCGCCGGGTTGCTTCGCCGCCTTCTGTCCTCAGACGTGTCAGCCTCTGACAAGCTGAGGGTGCGCCAGGGCATGGTGGAAGACCTTGACCCCTCAGCCATGTACGACGTTGCTGTCGTCACCTTCACGCCTCGCCGCGGCCTTGGGCTGCTGCGTCTGCTCATCGAACTCGTGATGCGCGTACGCGACCGCGTCGTCATGTTGCTTGATGAGGACGGCACGCTTGACTGGGCTTACCTCGCACGCGCTGCAGCAAAGAAGGGTCTCAGCGTGCGGTTGCGTATCGTGTGCGGCCAGGGGCCGGATACGGCATCTGGCGCGATTCGTCATGCGGTCGTGCTGGTGGTGGAGAAAGGGAGGGTGTGCGCTCAAGAACGAGCGCTCACCGACATCGAACCGACAGGTTGGATGACCGACGTGAGGCACATCACAGTGCCATATCCGCCGCCGCGTGCAACGGCCTCCGCACTCGTGCGTGACGTTCTTGCTGGTGGCGATCGCGCAGTCACCATAGCAACCGAACCCAAGGGCATGAACCGCCTGTACGGCAACTTGCGGACGGCTATTCATCGCAACGCCCGCGACCGGCTCACTGTACGACGCGACGGCAACATGATCCTTGTCGTACGGTTGCCGGAGGCGCAGGAGATTCATCGACCGCAGCAGTCGTAAGAGTCTAGACCTCAACCTTTACTTCAGACGATACTCCCACCTTGGGTATGCTATCATGCGCACCAGGAACGCACTGCACACCATGTTGGCCTTCTCACAGGACCCTCATCAGCCATGGCTACGAGGAAGACGACGCGGCACGGGGCCACAACGAGCACACGGCGGACCACCTCGGCAAAGGGGTCTGCGCGTGGCTCTTCTTCGCGCACGCCGTCATCGCGAAACCCGGCTCCACGCCGGCGTACTGCCTCGCGCACGACTCCGCGCACTGCTCCGCAGCGCACGCCTAAGGCAAAGACCTCGCGTCGCGCCAGACCGAGCACACGCAGGGTCTGGTTGCTTCCAGCAGCTCTCTTGCTCACGGTCGTTGCCCTGGGCTGGGTGTTCTATGCGCCGTTGAAGATCCAGTACCAGGAGTCACGGGAGCAGCAGCGATTGCAGGCGGAGCTTGATGGCCTGAAGGCGCGAAACGACGCGCTCAGCGCGCAGGTCGAGCGCCTTCGCACGCCCGAGGGCGTAGAGGAGGTCGCGCGCCAGACGCTTGGCATGGTGAAGCAGGGGGAGCACGCGTATGTCGTGCTGGACTCTGGCGAGGACGAATCCGCCACCGCACCAGCCACTGACGCGCGGCAAGAAGGCGACATCTGGCACGATCTGCTCGACCTTATCTTCGGCGTGCGGTAGGCGCGCCATGCGCCCCCAGGCCTCTATTCCACTGGGCAGCGATATCGCTGTCGTCACCCACCAGCTCGGGCGGGAACCTCGCGGGGAATGGTGGGTGGAGACCAGGTGCTTGTGGCGCTTTCCGCAGGTCCTGGCGACGCCGCCTGTCCTTGACGACGGCACCCTCTTCCCAACCCTGTACTGGCTATCGTGCCCGTGGCTTGTCGAGGGCGTGTCTGCGCGGGAGTCCGATGGGGATGTAGCCGCGTGGGCGTCACGACTTGCAGACACGCCCGAACTCGCCAGCCGCATGCGGACCGCCGACGAGCACTACCGCGACCGACGCGCGAACATCGCGCGTGGGCTCGTCGACCCTTGCGGAGGTGTGGGGATCGCCGGCCAGAGAGACCCCCTTGCCACCAAGTGCCTGCACGCGCATACTGCGGCCGCACTCGCGGGTATCGAGGATCCCGTCGGGTGTGAGCTGCTGCTGGAGCTTGGCACGGCTTGTTCCGATGAGCGCTGCGCGGCGTTCATACAAGCAGCGAAAGAGGAGCCATGAGGGCGACGAACAGGCTCGCCGCCATCGATATCGGCACCGTCACCACACGTCTGCTCGTCGCCGACGTGGGCCCCTCATCGATCATCGAGGTCGAGCGCAGCACCGACATCACGCACCTCGGCAAGGATGTTGCACTCTCGGGCCGACTGTCCGCGGAGGGCATGGAGCGTGTGGAGTCCGTGGTGGCCCGGTACGCGGTACGGATGCGCGAGCTGGGAGTGGAAGCATGGCGCGCGGTAGCGACATCGGCCTCACGGGATGCGGAGAACGCAGCGGAGTTTACGCGCATGTTGGCAGCACACGGCATCGAGCCCGAGGTCATCGCAGGTGACATCGAGGCGCGGCTCATGTTCGCGGGTGCCACGTACGGACATGCCGTCGAGGGCGTGCTCGTCAACGACATCGGCGGGGGCTCGACCGAACTCGTGCTAGGAGACTCCGTGGTGCGGGGTGGACGCAGCGTGGCCAAGATCGAGGTGGCGTGTTCGGCAGATGTGGGTTCTCGGCGTCTCACCGATCTCATGAGCGCGTCTGACCCACCCACTCGCGAAGAGCTTGCCACTGCCACGACGTGGGTCCGCGAACGCATCACACCGTTCTTCGCCACCCTCTCTCGTCAGCCAAGCACGTGTATCGCGCTTGCAGGCACGGCAACGACCGTGTCTGCGATACACCAGGGACTCGTCACGTATGATCCGATGCGCGTACACGGTTCTGTTCTGTCAGTTGATGACATTCACGCGGTGTTCGAGCGGCTGGCCGCTCTGCCCGTCGCGCGAAGGGCGACAGAGGTGGTTGGGCTGCATCCCGGCCGCGCGGCCGTGATCGTCGCGGGCATACTCATCTTGCTGGTGATCCTGGAATGCGCGCAGCTGGATTCGACGCTGGTGAGCGAGCACGACATACTGTACGGCATGCTGCTTGATGTCTATTCACGGTTAGAATCTGACGCGCGGGGAGACTTCGGGCTTGAGTGATGTGGCGGTGTATCCGAATTGGTACAGGAGGGGGCCTTAAAAGCTCCTGGCCTCAGGGCCGTGTGGGTTCGAATCCCACCACCGCTACCAGTCGATGATGTCAGAAGGGAGCACGCGAGTGGCCGTTCTCACTTCTGGCTGTATGATACGTGACCTTCATGGGTGCCGAGTGACATCGGCTCGGCAGAACCGGTGTGCGATTCAGGAGGGAGTGCGCACGTGACGGACGACGCCGCGCTGCGGTTGTATCGCTCCTTGGTGAGGCGCGATTCAGCAGAAGCCATCTCGGTGGTGGAGCGTGCGCGCTCAGAGGGAACGTCTCAAGACGTGCTCTTCGACGAGCTGTTCGCACCAGCGATGGCTATCCTTGGCGGCTCGTGGGCCGACGGCTCCATAGATGAATACACGTTCGCACAGGCCGCTGTCGTTGCCGATCAAGTGATGTCTTTCGTGACACCCCCCGTGGCGGCGCATGATACCGGCGCTACGGTGATTGTCGGCTCGATGCACGGCGATACGCATGACGTTGGCAAGAACATCATCGGCTCGGCACTGAGAGATGCTGGTCACCGAGTGCTTGACATAGGGACCGATGCGCTGCCGACTGCCTTCCTCGAACGCGCCGAGCAGTCTGGCGCGCGAATCCTCATCGTGTGTGCCGAAACCCTTTCAAGCGCCCTTGCGGTGACGCGGGTGCGTGAGATGTTCGAGATGGCGGGGATCCGAGGTATCATCGTGCTCGTCTGGGGCGGTCCCTTCGCCGCAGACCCCAGTCTTGCGCATGCTGTGCGCGCGGACGGGATGATTGCAAGCGCCGAAGAGGCGCTGCAGCGTGTGAGTCAGGCCGTGCCAGGCCGTGCTGACGGGGCGTCGTCGGAATGAGCGAGCACGTCACACGGCTTGCACAGGCAGAGGAGTTCGCGCGGCAGGGCAATGTCGCGGCGGCGCTCGCCGCAGCTGAGCAGGCGCTAAGTGTCGATGATAAGGATGCACACACACACTGTCTGCTTGCAGCGCTCATGCTCGACGAGGGCTTCAATGAGCCTGCTGTTGCTGCTGCAGCACGTGCAATCGAGATCGACACCCAGTGTGCCGCTGCCTATCTGGTTCTCGGCCTCGCATATGATCGCATCGGCGGGATGGGGGACAGATCGGTTCTTGTCTGGCACGAACTCGCCGAAGTCGCACCCGATCTAGCCATCGCATACGTGCAGCTGGGCGAGGCGTTGTACTCGGCGGCGCTTCACGATGAGGCGGTCAGCGCCTGGGAGCGCGCGCTTGAGCTTGATCCCCGAGACTCCCGGGCTACGTACCTTCTCGCGATTGCGGCGCAGAGCCGTCAGGGCACAGGAGCAGCTCTTGCCGGGTTTCGCAGGGCGGCCGAGTTCGATCTTGGCCAAGACGAGTTCTTCTTCGCACTGGCTGGCTTCGAGCGCCTCGCGCCACCGCCTGCAGCTCTCGACATCGCTCATATCGGTCCGGGGGCAGCCAAGCGTCTTGAGGTAGCATATGCGTTCGCTGCACACGAGGAGTACCTCAAAGCCGCCGAACTCATACGCGCTGTGCTCTCTGAGAGTCCCGACACGGTTTCGGCACTTGCGCTGGCCGCATATCTCTACCTCAAGCAAGACGCGATCAACGAGGCCACCGCGTGTGCGCTGCGTGCGGTGGCCCTGGACGGCAGCGATGCAGCGGCGATCTATGCTTTGGGGATGACCCTAGCTCGGCGCCCTGCGCTGGCGCACCACGCCACACGCCTCTTTTCGACGCTTGCCGAGATCGCGCCCTCTCACACGATGTCATTTGTCTTGCTCGCTGAGTCAGAGCTTGCGCTGCAGCACTATGCTGCTGCAGGCGATGCGTATGATCGCGCCATTGCGCTTGACCCAGGCAGCGTGCGCGCGCTGTTCGGAAAGGCTGTGGTGTCGCTCACGCAAGGCGACCATTCAAGCGCTAAGTGGGCGCTTGGCCGAGCGGCGCGCTTCGACATCGAACGCGCCGGGTGCTTCTGGGCGCTGTACGACGGGATGGCGAAGGGGGCGTGCCAGCAGTGAGCACCCGGACCGAACCCGCGCGGCTGCCAAGAAACCCGCTGTTCCCGCTCGGTGTGGACTACTACCCGCAGGGCTCGGACACAAGCGCGCCAGGTGAATGGTATGGCGATGACTTCGACAGCGAGTTCGATGCGTTCAGGCAGGCGCGCATCACGCTCGTGCGCATCTACATGTCGTGGAAGGCCTTCGAGCCGCAGGTGGGTGTGTACTCAGAGCAGGCCCTGTCCCGGTTGCGAGAGATCATCGAGAGCGCTGGAGCTCACCGGCTGAATCTCATCCTGTGCTTCTTCGCCAGAGTGCCGGGGGCCTCGCTTACTGATGTGGCGTGGGGCCGCGAGAAGGACCCGCACACCGATCCGTACCTTATCGAGCGACAAGCTGCACTCATCCGCTCTGTAGTGGAAGCACACTGCGACGATCGCGCGGTGTTCGGGTGGGAGCTGGCCGACGAGGCGTTCTGTGCGGCCTTTGAGTCTGTTGCTGACCTGGAGTCCTGGGTTGAGACGATGCGTGATGCCGTGCGTGAGTTTGATGACAGGCACCCTGTGATGGTCGGTGCCGATGCGGAGACTCTCTTTCACACCTCACGCATCGATGCGCGTGCTGCCCTTTCCACGTGCGAGGTGGGGATCGTGCACGCCACCCCCAGTTATCGGGGATACATCGCCGAGGGTCCGGTGCTCGCGCCGGACTCGACACACCTCGGCTCATACCTGCTGCATTGTGCGCCTCGGGGGCGGCCGCTGCTCTGTGATGGCATCGGGCCGCATACCCTGGACAGTTCACATGCCGAGGAGGCCGCGCTCGTTCGATGCGCGCTGTACGCGACGCTGATGAACGGGGGGTCCGGAGCGCTCGTGCGCCGTTGGCGTGACGCGGCGGTGGAGAGGCGTACCCCGTACTACCTTGACCCCTATGAGGCGCTGGTGGGTCTCGTGGATGATGAGTCGCATGACAAGGCCTCGATGCAAGAGCTGCGCTCTTTCAGTCGCATGGTAGCCCGGCTTGACCTGCGTGCACTCACCCGACCCGTCGACGAAGTGGCGGTCCTCGTTCCCTCAGAGCGCATGGCCGTGCCGCCCACGCTTGCGTCGTTGTATGCGCCAAGGTCGTGTCTTGCGGCGTTCGCGCGCGCCAAAGAAGCACACCTGCCGGTGACCACCGTGCGCGAGCAGGACCCCTACGACCCGTACGCGATGATCATTGTGCCCTCGGTGACCGATCTTGCCGAGGGCAGCCTCGAGGAGCTGGCCACCTGGGTGCAGCGCGGCGGCTCTCTCGTCTACTCTTACGGCGGCGGTGAGTTCGGCTTGGTAGCGCGCGAGTTGTTCGGGGTGGACTTCCTCGGGCACGGTGGTGTACGGACGAAGGCCACCTGCCGCATCGCACAGCGTGATGTTCTCAGCGGAGTGGAGCCGTTTGAGACGCGGGTAGACATGGGCCATTTCGCGCTGCTGGCGCCCGGAGAAGCGATAGTGCTTGCCACCGATGACTCAGGCAACCCTCTCGTCACCTTGAATCGTCGAGGCCAAGGTCAAGCGATATGCATGGCAGTGCCGTTCGAACGCATCCTCGGGCAAGGCGGCTTGTTTGGCGCATCTGCGCCCGTGGCGTCGTTTCTGCGCGCTTTGTACGCTGCCGTGGGGGGCATGTCAGGATGTGCACCGAAGGTCACGTGCGATGCGTTCGAGACCGAGGTGGTCCTTCTTTCCGGCGATGACGAGGACGTGCTCCTCCTCCTCAACCATTATGCGCGGGACGTGACGGCAAACGTGCGGTTCGAGCGCAGGGTCGCATCGGTCTCTCCGGTTGCTGGAGGTTCGGCGGTGACCGTGAACGACGTGGCGTTTGGCGTGCCGCTCGGCCCGTTCGGTGTCGCGTCGCTGCGTATCGTGTACGGTTAGGGGGTTGTGAGCACTCCTGTCCCCGACGCGCCCAGGATCGGATCTCAATAAGGAGATGTTGTGAGCGAGCGAGTACGACTCACGCAGCTTTCAAGCAAAGCCGGTTGAGCAGCCAAGTGGGGTCCGGAGGACCTCAAGGCCGTCCTTTCGACGCTTTCACCGCAGCAGTCCGCAGAGCTGATAGTGGGCTTCGAGACCAGCGACGATGCTGCAGTGTACATGCTTGGTGATCGAGCGGTGCTTCTCACCGTCGACTTCTTCACGCCCATGGTTGATGACGCCTATGATTTCGGTCGTATCACCGCGGCTAACGCGCTCTCTGACGTCTATGCCATGGGCGGACGGCCGCTCGTCGCTCTGAACCTGCTTGCCTTCCCCTGCTCGATGAGTGCAGATGTCGTGGCCGGGGTGCTCAAGGGCGGCGCGGACGTCTGCGCATCCGCGGGCGTGCTCGTCGCAGGTGGACATACCATCGACGATAATGAGCCCAAGTTCGGGCTTGCCGTGATGGGCGAAGCGCGCCCCGATGAGGTAGTGCGCAATGTAGGCGCAAACCCCGGTGACCTGCTCGTGCTGACGAAGCGCATCGGGGTGGGGATCATGAACACTGCACTCAAGGCCGGACTTGAGAGCGAGGAGACGCTCGGTGATGTCATCGAATCGATGGCGCACCTCAACAAGAGCGCTGCCGAGGCGATGACGGAGGTCGGTGTGAACGCCGGCACGGACGTCACGGGCTTCGGGCTGCTCGGCCATCTGCAGGAGATGGCACTTGGGAGCGGCGTCGCTGCGTATCTGGACGTCGAGGCGGTGCCTGTCTGGCGCGACGCGCTGGAGTATGCGCGTCGCGGTGTGAAACCGGGGCGTACGCTCGATGTCATCGAAGCACTCGATGAGTGGGTGTCGTGGGGCAGCGTCGAGCAAGCTTGGAAAGACGTGCTGTGCGATCCGCAGACAAGCGGGGGGCTGTTGATGTCCGTGTCGCCCGAGCGTGTCGATGAACTGCTCGGAGCGCTTGCGCGTCGTGGAGAAGAAGCGCAGATCGTCGGAGGGGTGCTTGAGGGGCAGGCCGGCCAGATCGAACTGCGGTGAGTCGCGGCGTCCTTATGATGAGATTATCTGATATATGGTCTACGATTTCCTTATACAATGGCGTAGAATGAGGCGATACGGAGAGAACCCCTGGCGCCAAGGAGGATCTCGTGGCAAAGCGCGTTGTGATAACCACAGACACCCTCGGTCGAGGCGATGCACGTCTCGGCCACGTGTTGATGCGCAACTTCTGCTATTCGCTCGCACGAAACGCGGACAAGCCCGCCGCTGTGATGTTGATGAATGAAGGTGTAAGGCTTGCGTGTTCGGACTCAGAAGTCCTCGACGACCTGCGGTTGCTTGTGGAGAGCGGTGTCACTCTCAAGGTGTGTGGCACATGCCTCGACTATCTCAAACTCACGCAGGCGCTTCAGGTGGGTGAGGTGGGTACGATGCCGGAGGCGGTTGCGGCACTGCTCGGAACCGATGAGGTCGTCACCATCGGCTGATTGCTTGCGGCCCTACCAGGGACCCCGCTTGCCAGAGGTAGCGTCCGTGAGCGCATCGCCTCGCTCGGCTGCACGCCTGGCGCTTGATGGATTATGCGGCTAGCCTGCCCCACCTTCCACCAAGGTGGGTATCATGAGCGTTGCTCGGCATGAACAGGTAGAATCACCCTCATGGACATTCAAGAACGCCTGAGAGAGCTCCCCAAGGTCGATGACCTGCTTAATCACGCCGATGTGCGTGCGCTCCTGGACGCGCATCCGCGCGCGCTGGTGCTCGATGCGCTGCGCGAGTCCATCGAGGCCGCACGGTTACGTATACGTGGCAGCGCTGATGCGGTCTACGCCGAGGGTGACCTGCTTGCAGAGGTGCAGGCCCGAGTAGGGTTGATGGCGCGACGTTCACTGCGCCCTGTCATCAACGCCACCGGCATCGTCGTGCACACCAACCTCGGCCGCTCCATCCTCTCTGAAGCTGCGACCGCTGCGGTAGCGGAGATAGCGTCGTCGTACTCCACGCTCGAATACGATACCTCAAGCGGCGAGCGCGGCAGTCGCCACGTGCACTGCGAGGAGCTGCTCTGCCGCCTCACGGGTGCCGAGGCAGCCATGGCCGTCAACAACAACGCAGCAGCCGTCATGATCGCGCTCGCCGCACTCGCCCGCGGCAAGGAAGCCATCGTGAGCCGAGGCCAGCTGATCGAGATCGGCGGCTCGTTCCGCGTTCCGGACATCATGCGCGAGTCCGGTGCCACAATGGTCGAGGTAGGCACGACCAACAAGACGCATCCGCGCGACTACGAGCAGGCGATCACCGCGCAGACCGGTGTGCTTCTCAAGGTGCACTCAAGCAACTTCCGTGTCGTCGGCTTCACTGAAGAGGTGGCGCTCGGCGATCTTGTCGCCCTCGGCAAGGCACATGGCGTGCCTGTCTACGAAGACCAAGGGTCGGGTGTGCTCATCGACCTGCGCCCGTTTGGGCTTCCTTACGAGCCCACCGTAGGCGAGTCCATCGCTGCAGGTGCCGATCTCGTGTCATGCTCGGGCGATAAGCTGCTCGGGGGGCCGCAGGCAGGCATCCTCGTGGGCCGCGCTGACATCATCGGCCTTCTGAAGAGACATCCCATGGCGCGAGCGCTGCGTCTCGACAAGATGACCCTTGCCGCGCTCGAGGTCACCCTTCGCGCATATCTCGACCGAGACAAAGCGCTTGCCGAGATCCCAACACTGCGGATGATCACTGCTTCTGCGGAGGAGATGGCGACACGTGCCGGGGCGCTCGCTCGCCGCCTTGCAGACGCGTGCGGAAGGTCAGCTGTGGTCGACACCGCACCCGACGTCTCCCGCGCAGGCGGAGGCGCTCTTCCGATGGCAGACATCCCCACGACGGTCGTACGGGTGGCGCCTGCGCATCTGGGCCCTGTCGAGACTGAGCAACGGCTGCGCTTGGGACAACCTTCAATTATAGCGCGGATCAAGGATGACCGTTTGCTGTTCGACCCGCGCACCTTGCTCGCGCGCGATGAGTCCGTGGTGGCCGCACGCATCGCAGCGGTGTTTTCCGGAGCGGAGTGAGCGCGGTGGGCTCGCTCATTCTCGGCACCGCAGGGCACATCGACCACGGCAAGTCCACGCTCATCAAGGCGCTCACCGGCACGGATCCTGACCGTCTCGGTGAGGAGAAAGCGCGCGGTATCACCATCGAGCTTGGATTCGCGCAGCTCACGCTGCCGAGCGGACGCACGATGGGAGTCGTGGACGTGCCGGGTCACGAGCGCTTCGTGCGGCATATGGTCGCGGGTGCCACCGGTATCGACGTCGTGTTGCTGGTGGTTGCAGCCGATGACGGCGTCATGCCCCAGACGCGCGAGCACCTTGCCATCATCGACCTGTTGGGGATAGAGCGCGGTGTCGTAGCGCTCACTAAGAGCGATCTCGCCGATCCCGAATGGATAGCGCTCGTCGCCGAGGAAGTGCGAGCACTTGTCGACACCACGTCAATCGCGGGTGCCCCCATCGTGCCGGTCTCGGCAACTACCGGTGCGGGCATCCCTGAGCTGCTCGAAGCGCTTGACAGCGTGGCTGGCGAGGCGCAGTCGCGCCAGGCGTCGCTGGGGTTCCGGCTGCCGGTTGACCGCGTCTTCACCATCGCGGGAGCCGGTACCGTGGTGACCGGGACGCTGTGGTCGGGGAAGGTCGCGCGTGACGACGTCATTGAGATCATGCCGAGCGGCGCTCAAGGCCGGGTGCGAGGCGTTCAAGTGCACTCGGCAGGGGTGGAGAAGGCCACCGCCGGCCAGCGTGTGGCACTCAACATCGCAGGCATCGACCGCGACGACATCTCACGCGGGGACATCATCGCTGAGCGCGGGGCGCTTTCAGTCACCGACCGTTTCGACGCGCGCTTCACCTATCTCGGCACGCCAGGAGATGACCGAGTGTTTGAGAGTGACACGCGCGTGCATGTGCATCACGGCACGCGCGAGGTGCTCGGGCGGGTGCTGTTGATGGATGCTCCTGCGCTCGCGCCTGGCGAGTCAGCGCTTGCCCAGGTACGCCTTGAAGAGCCGCTCGTACCGCGCTATGAAGATCGCTTCATCGTGCGCTCGTACTCTCCGGTCTACACCATCGGCGGCGGTGTGGTGCTCGACGCTTTGCCGCCTCGGCGCACCACGTTGCGCCCGCACGAGCGCGAGCTCCTCGATGCGCTCATCGCGCATGATCTTTCCGCTGCAAGCCTCGGCTTGCTTGCGTCACGCGGGTTGCCGATGACCTCTGCCGAGGTCGCAGGTGCGCTCGGGGTCCCACGCTCCCAGGTCGCCGACGAGCTCAACCGTGCCGACCTCGCCCGCGTCAAAGTGGGTGGCGAGACAGCCTTCATCATCTCCGGCGCGCTGGAGGCGCTGCTCGTGATGATCGAACGCGAACTCCTCGCGTTTCATGATGCGCAGCCCAACGCCACCGGCATCGCGACCGCTGCGCTACGCGATCGTGTGGACCGCCGACTCACCCCGCGGGCCTTCGACGCGCTTCTAGCCTTGGCCGTCGAGCGCGCTCTTGCCGTCACCGAGAAGGGCCAGGTGCGCCATCCTAAGGCCGCCGTCTCGGCCCTTGCTGCCGAGGAGCAGGCTGTTGCTGCGCTCTCGGCGCTTGTCGTACGTGACGGCCTGGCACCCAAGACCGTGAACGAGTGGGCCGCTGAGGCTGGTGCTGACCCTGGGGTGGCACGCAAGGTCCTGTCGCGCATGGCCTCGGACGGTGATGTCGTGCGCATCGGTAGCGACCTGCACTTTGATGCGGGGGCTGTCGCTGACGCACGCGGCAAGCTCGTCACTCACCTTACCGAGCACGAAAACGCGACCGCTGCTCAGCTGCGAGACGTTCTCGGCGTGAGTCGCAAGTTCGCGATCCCGCTGCTGGAGTATTTCGATTCCGCCGGTCTGACCAAGCGGGAAGGCGACGTGCGGGTGCTGCGCACGTCGTGAGCTGGGCACACACGGGGCTCCTTCTTGGCTGTGCCGAGCGTGTGGCATTGACAGCACACGCCCTCACCAGGACAATCCTGCGCGGAGGCGGATGGGTCCTGGTGGGCCCCGCGGTCTTCAAAACCGTAGTGGGGCGTGAAGAGCGTCCCGGGTGTGTTCGATTCGCACGCGCCTCCGCCATAGCGCTCTAGCAGCGGGGACCTGCTCAGGCGGGTTCCCGCCGTTCGCCTTGGCATCGAGTCAAGAGAGTCCCTCAGGCCATCTCTTGCCATGCGTCCAAGACCTCTGCGCTGCGTCGATATTGGCTCTGTGGGACAATGCGGCCATGGTGAAGACGCCATCTCATCCCGTGATTACCGTGCTGCGATACCTGTGGGCCCTGCCATACACCCTCGTGGGTCTGGGGTTTGCGCCGCTTGTGGCGGCAACAGGGGGTCGGGTGCAGGTCACGCGTGGTGTGGTTGAGATGTATGGCCGTGTCCCTGCGTTCTGGCTGCGCCACGTGGTGCTCGTGGAAGGCGCGCTCGCCATCACTATCGGACATGTCGTGCTTGCACGCGATCGAGATGCGCTGCTTCAGACACGCACGCACGAGCGGGTGCATGTGCGCCAGTACGAGCGCTGGGGTATCGCGTTCGGTCCCGCGTATCTGCTCGCGAGCGTGTGGGCTATGCTTCGCAAACAGAGCGCGTATCTCGGCAACTGGTTCGAGCGCGATGCGCGTGCACAGGCACACGTGGCAGACGCTCTCACGAAGCGTGCGGCCAAGGGCCGCACAGCGCGCACGGTGACGAGTCTGCCACCAGTGCCGAGCCGCGCCCCCGCATGGCGGATGCGCGGAAAGGCCGGGCGACGTCTGCGGGTCAGTCCTCCCCGGTAAGGGTGACTCCACGCAGCTCAACGGCTTCATCGCGCGGCAGGATAGTGAGCACGAAGGGCCCGCGCACGACGCTGTTCGCTTCTATCGCCGAAGCCATGCCGGTGGTGGCGTTGAGCCGTGCCCAGTAGCCGGTTTCGCCCACCACCTCACCGCGGTACGTGCCGGACTCGATGTCGGTGCCCACAAGATACGTGCCGTCTGAGAAGACCTTGCCGCTGTCTTGTGGTGTTGCCGAGGGAGTGGATGTGGGGGCAGGCTGATCGCCCTGTTGCGTCTCCAGGTAGAGGATCCACGTGCGCTCCTGCAGCTTCTCGTGCGCCTCGGCGAGCTTGCTGATCTCCTCGCGCGTGCGCGCAGCTTCATCACGTGCATCTCGGATATGAGACAGGCCGAGGAGGTAGCCGGCTACGACCCCCAGCAACACGCACGCTAGAGCTATTCCGACAGCCGGTCTCAAGGTGATCTGGTACGAAGTGAGCGGTGTGCTGTCTGTGGGCCGAGCGGCCTTTGGTGCTGAGCTGTCTGGCATTCATGTCTCCATCTGGCGCATAGAAACCCTGCACGAACGTATACTAACAGCGACCTTCATAGAAGGGCGGAAAGGTGCGACAGCAGACCTCACACAATAATCGGAACAGGACGCTCCTCATCGTCGGCGGGGTGATAGCGGTTCTGCTGTCCTGTGGTGTCGCACTCTCCAACTACAGTGTGGAGTTGGGGCTTTCTCACGCATCTTGCGGGGCGATAAGGGCAGCGGCCATCACCGCCGAGGTCGAATCTGACCTGGAGGCCGAGGAAGGCTTCTTCACCTTCAGCGAGACGCTCAGGACAGCCCTTGTCGCCACGCGCAAACTCGCCGTCAATAACCCTGCCGATGGCCGAGTGCAAGCCGAGCTCGGCAAGGCGCTCGACTGCTACTCGGCTCTGCGCCAGTCGTGGCAGACTGAGTTGGAAGGTGCGTGGGACCCCGCCGTGCACGGTGACCCGGCGTACTGGCGCTTGTTTCATCGCGCAGTGGAGTTGGACTCTGCTGGTCCGCTGGATCCTGCCGAGATGAGAGAGCTGTTGCGAGGTGAGGCGCGCACGCACGTAGAAGAGGCGCTGAGAGTCGTCGAGCGGTGACGTGTGAGGAGCGCGCGGGTTGGCAAGCGCCGTGATACGCGGCGTCGGTCACGGCCTGACAGGACCAAGAGGGTACACTGGGTACAGCACATGCGATACGAGGGGAGTGAGAGTGACGTGGAAGCGCTGGATGCCATCATGTCGCGACGCAGCATCCGCCGCTACACAGATGAGGTTGTGACCTCGGAGCAGATGGAAGCGCTCCTGCGCGCGGCGCAGGCCGCACCGTCTGCGAACAATCAACAGCCGTGGCGGTTCATCGTGCTCACTGGTCGCGAAACGCTTGCGGCCGTTGCTGCCACGAGCCCATACGCGAGGATGCTCGCTGACGCGGCGCTTGGCATCGTGGTGTGCGGCGTGACCGAGGGGTTGCGAAGCCCCGCCATGTGGCAGCAGGACTGTGCTGCTGCGACTGAGAACATCTTGGTCGCGGCCCGTGCGATGGGACTGGGCGGGGTATGGCTCGGCTACTACCCGAAGATGGAGCGTGTCGCGCCGCTGAAAGAACTGCTTGGCATTCCTGATGGTGTCGAGCCGCTCGCGGTGGTTTCAATCGGGCATCCTGCCGAGGACAAACCGCCATCGGACCGCTACGATCCCTCATTCGTTCACTACGGGCGCTGGTAGGGCGAGGTGTTGCTGTCGGCGGAGGAGCTCACCTATACGGCCCATCCCGACACAGGGCCGCTGATTGTGCTGGATGCTATCTCCCTTGACCTTGCGGCAGGCGAGATAGTCGATGTGAGAGGGGCGTCAGGCGCGGGCAAGACCACGCTGTTGCGCGCCCTTGCCTGGCTCTTGCCGCACGCCTCCGGGATGCTGTCACTGTCAGGCCGTCTCGCTACCGAGATGGAGCCGACGCAATGGCGCCGGCATGTCACGCTCCTGCCACAGGTCACCTCGCTATTTGCCGGTTCGGTACGCGACAACCTGCTCATCCCGTGGAACCTCAAAGTGCGCGCGCACGATAGCGTGCCGTCCGACTCAGCGCTCGCGCGCTCGATGGCCGAGGTGGGCCTTGCTGAGGTGGCGCTAGATCGCGATGCTTCGCAGCTTTCCGTAGGACAGGCCGCGCGCGTCGCGCTTCTGCGGGTGGTGTTGACCGGCCCTGAGGTGCTACTGCTCGACGAACCTGACGCCAATCTCGACGATGATAGCGCCGCGCAGGTGGCGGCGCTGATCGAGAGGTTCGCATCTGCAGGCGGTGCTGTGCTGCGTGTGCGCCACCAACGAGATGACGACAGCGCGACACGCACTCTTCAGCTGCAAGACGGTCGCCTGACCGAGGTGGGACCGTGAACGAGCTTGCCGGTGGCGTCATCGCCATAGGTTGGCCGCAGCTGTTGCTCGCCACCGGCTTCATCGTGGTCGTCGGCATTCTCTCGTTGCGGCTCTCACTTGGTCTGGAAAAGGACCTCGCCATCGCTACCGTGCGCACCTATCTGCAGCTGATAGCGCTGGGTCTGGTGCTGCGTTGGGTGTTTGAAGTCGACAGCGTCTGGCTTGTGCTCGCAATCCTGGTGGTGATGATGGCGGCTGCGGCACAGTCCATCGTCAAGCGCGTGCCCAACGCGCCGCCAGGGATCCTCGGGAGCTCCATGTTGACGATGCTGCTGACGGGCTTTGTGGTGACGTTTTCCGTGACGGGCCTCGTCGTGCAGGTGCAGCCCTGGTACAAGGCACAGTACATCATCCCCATTGCGGGGATGGTCCTCGGCAACTCGATGAACGGCGTCGCGCTTGCCCTTGAGCGCACGTTCGCCGATCTCGATGCGCGTGCAGGGGAGGTGCTCGCCTTGACGGCGCTTGGGGCGACACCATGGGAGGCCGCGAGCAGTTCGGCGCGCGTGGCGATTCGAGCCGGCCTCATCCCGACCATCAATGCGATGGCTGTGGCAGGAATCGTCTTCATCCCCGGCATGATGACCGGGCAGGTCCTTGCTGGCGCTGATCCGCTCGAGGCAGCACAGTATCAGGTGGTGGTCATGCTCATGGTTGCTGCGGCCACTGCGCTCGGCTCAGTCCTCGCTGTGCTCCTGTCCTTCCACCGGCGGTTCACCACTGACGGTACGTACCTTGAGAAGGGGTATCGTACCGACCCCTCGTGAGGCTGCGGCGGATCTTGCGGCTGTGGTGCTAGGGGCGAGCTCTAACCCGCTGGCGCCACGGGTGGCGCAGGTGGCGCTGGTGGCGCGTATCCGGAGAGGTTGCCAGGCTGGTACCGCGCATCACCGAATCCGAGGATGACGTAGAAGATGTAGGGCAGGAACATCAGTCCGAGCGCGAAGCCCACACCCTTGCCGAACACCCGCGCAGTATCGACCGTTACGATGATGCTGATGACCACGTTCACGATAGGCACCAGGTACAGCAGCAACCACCAGGCCGGCCGCTGCACGATCTGCAACATGGTATAGATGTTGAGGATGGGGATGAGCGAGAACCAGCCCGGCTGGCCGGCCTTGGTGAAGATCTTCCACCAGGCGGCGACTATGATGACTAGGACAACGAAGTACATGAACAGGAAGGCACCTGAGGCCAATGAGCTCAGCCACTCGGGCGCGTACTCAGATCCGTTTCCGCTATACATCGATGTCTCCCTTGGGCGGGTACAGGCCACAACCATGACTGATTCATGTTACCCGATACCTGGTCGTGTGGTCACCTACCTGCTGTGTTCGGCATGTTGCTGAGGGCGCGCGTGAGGTGGCGTGGACTTACAAGCAGGTTGCCGGGGGGGTGTAGGGCGAATACTATACGTGGGACGTGTGTCGGCAACTGGCCGCTCGTGGCCTTTCAGGGAGATCGATGACCGGGTTCGAGCTGTATCTCAAGCGCAACTCCAAGAAGTTCGACGCCTATCTTGCGGGCTTCTTCTCCGACGGCGTTCACCCAGACATGCATCGCTACCTGTACGGGCCTGTCGCGGAGTTCACCGCCAACGCGGGCAAGCGCCACCGTCCCCTCATCTGTCTGCTGGCGTGCGAGGCGGTGGGTGGTGACCCAGAGCGAGCACGGCCTTCGGCTGCGGCGATCGAGCACTTTCACACCGCTGCGCTCATCCACGATGACATCGAGGACTGTTCGCTCACGAGGCGTGACGAGCCATGCATGCACGTGCGTGAGGGCGAGGGCGTGGCTATCAACGCAGGCGATCTCGCGCTCTCGCTCGTGTGTGGCACGGTCGTCTACGACGAGGGCCTCGATGACCGCACCAAACTGCGGGTGCTTGCCGAGCTCGTGGACATGACCACACGCACCATCGAAGGGCAGGCACTTGA
The DNA here is from genome assembly GCA_034005175.1 of Coriobacteriia bacterium. Classification (GTDB taxonomy): domain Bacteria; phylum Actinomycetota; class Coriobacteriia; order Anaerosomatales; family SLCP01; genus JAVEVF01. The sequence continues at coordinate 34,371 of JAVEVF010000006.1, forward strand.
TATCGGCTGGGCACGTGACGGTCGCTTCGACCTCACAGTCGAGGACTATCTCGTCATGGCACAACACAAGACGGCGTTCTATTCCGGAGCAGTACCGCTCGCGGTTGGCGCGATTGTCGGGGGCGGCAGTGACGAGCAGGTCGAGGCGTTGCGCGCGTTCGGCATGGCGGCCGGTCTTGCATTCCAGATTCAAGATGATGTGCTTAACCTCACAGGCACCAAGGAGTCGACGAAGAAGGACTTTCGCAGCGATATCACTGAGGGCAAACGTACGCTCGTGGCCATCCACGCGCTTGGGCGCTCGCAGCGGCGCGAACGTCTGTTGGAGATCCTCTCGGCACACACTACCGATGGTGAGCTGCTCGACGAGGCGGTCTCCATCATGGCCGAGGCTGGCTCCATCGAATACGCCACCACCTACGCACGCGAACTCATCTTCGACGCGAAGCCCGCGCTCGAAAGCGCGCTTCCCGAGGGCAAAGCGCGCAAGCTTCTGCTCTCCATGGCAGACTTCTTCATCAAGCGTAGCTCGTAGAGAAGAACCCGGGCATCGCGACATCCTAGGGCCTTGCGCGCGGCGGGGTATGTTCTAGGAAGTGACCAGACAGGGCGACCCTGAAGGAGCATTACCATGCGATCCGTACGAGTGTCTGATGCCATCACTTGGGTAGGCGCCATCGACTGGAGCCTGCGTGACTTTCATGGATACGAGACGCCGAGGGGAACGACGTACAACTCCTATCTCGTGCAAGGTGGCGAGCAGACCGCTCTTATCGATACGGTGAAAGCGCCGTTCGTCGATGAGCTTCTCTCGCGCATTCGCACGATCATGGACCCTGCCGAGGTGGACCTCATCGTCGTGAACCATGTCGAGCCTGACCACACGGGTGGCTTGAGGCTTGTCATGGATGCGATGCCCAACGCGCGCGTGGTGGCGTCCCGCGCAGGCGCGGCGGGCATCGCCGAGTACCACGACGGATTGCAGGTCGAAACGGTGGGGGCTGATGACGTCATCGACCTCGGTGGGAAGACGCTGAGATTCCTTCCCATGCCGATGGTGCACTGGCCCGATTCGATGTTCACCTACTGTGCCGAGGAGCGCGTCCTCATGCCCAACGATGCGTTCGGGCAGCATATGGCATCTTCCGAGCGGTTCGCCGATGAGGTTGGAATCGATCTGACGGTCGAAGAGGCCACCATGTACTACGCCAATATCCTTATGCCGCTCGGCAAGCAGGTCGCGCGTGCCGTAGAGAAAGTGCTCGCAACGGGTTGGGAGATCGATACCATCGCGCCTAGCCATGGCGTGATCTGGCAAGGCGAGAACATCGGCGTGGTGCTAGACACCTACGCACGCCTGACAGCCGGCGAGACGCGCGAGAAGATCACGGTCGCGTTCTCCACGATGTGGGGTTCGACCGACATCCTCGGGCGCGCCGTGGCGGACGGCATCGCCGCCGAAGGCGTGGAGGTTGAGCTCTTCGACCTCGCTGCCACCCCCATCGCGTACGTGACCCGCCACCTGTTGGATTCGCGGGCATTCATTCTCGGGTCGCCTACACTCCATCACGAGATGCTGTATCGAGTCGCTGGCTACTTGCAGTACCTCTCCGGCCTCAAGCCTTCAGGCAAGCTCGGCGGGGCATTCGGGTCGTTCGGATGGTCAAGCGGAGCGACGAAGCAGATCAGCGAACGGCTGGAGGCCATCGGTTTCGAGCTGCCATTCGAGCCTTACACGCAGAAGTATCGCCCCACCGATGCCGAGGTGCAGGGCGCACGCGAATGGGGCGCGCAGTTCGCGGTGGCAGTGCGCAAGATGGGCTAGCCCAACACGCCTTCTTGAAGAGAGGACGTCATCGTGGGGACGCACACTGCTGCGTACTTTGGATATGCCGCTGCGCAGGCCGTGCTAGCTGCCTGGGCGTTTCGTATCTGGCGCGCCGAGCGCTCTGCGGCCGCGCTCACTTTGCTGCTTCCACCCATGACCGTCGTCTACGACAATCTGGTCATCGCGCTGGGATCCTACATCGGCCCTGGGCCTTTGCTTGAAGCGCTCACCGTCCCACGGTTCGTGGGCCATTCGCTGTTCACGCCCATCTGGATCGTAACCGCAGTGGCGTTCGCACTGCGTGCGGGGGCGTTTGCGGACAACAAGCGCAACATGGTCATCGGCTCTTGGGTGCTGTACTCGGCGATGGTGCTCGTGGGGCTCTACAACGAGGTCTTCTCGTTCGTTGGTGAGATCGCGCACGAGGGTGACGTGGTGTATTACACGAATGTGGGGCGCGCCATCACCCCACCACCACCGTCGCTCACCATGCTTGTCGTGGTGCTGGTCTGTGGCGGTATCGTTGCGTGGCGCACACGTGGGCGGTGGCCGTGGATGTTGTTGGGGGCATTGCCGGTGCTGCTGTCACAGGTCGCTCGCGCTGGCGACGCCGCATTCGTCTTCATCAACTCCAGTGAGGTGCTGATGTCGGCGTCGCTGATAGCCACGCTGTGGTATTTCCGCAAGCGGGAAGGTGAGGAGGAGGTGGCGGTCACGCCGAACTCGGCCGCTCTCGCGTGAGCTCCGGGCTTGTGCGGATGCTATTCGCCGAGCTTCCAGCGCACGAGCGCTTCCACGGCCTCATCGATGGAGAGCGCTGGTGCAGGTGCGCCGACGTGCGCTCGGCTGAGAGCGGCGAATAGCTCGGCGAGGATGGGCGGCTTGATGTTGCCTTGCGCGAGCAGATCGGCTTGTGCGAAGACCTCGGCAGGGGTGCCTGAGAAGACGATGGTGCCGCCCGGGGCGAGCACGTAGGCGTAATCAGCCCATTCCGGCACGGAATCGATGTCATGTGTAGACATCACGATGGTGGTGCCTCGCTCGGCGGACAGGTGCTCGAGCAGGTCGATGAAGTTGGCTCGAGAGGCGGGGTCAAGGCCCTCGAAAGGCTCATCGAGTATGAGCAGCTCAGGATCCATGACAAGCGCTCCGGCAAGCGCTTCCTTGCGCTTCTCGCCGCCGGAGAGGTTGTGCGGCTCGCGGTCTGTGAGG